>CAYQVM010000015.1:0-2564 GCA_964421145.1 uncultured Planctomycetia bacterium | reverse complement strand
TATTTCTCGTATGACCTGTGCCATTTCCTGGAGGAGCTTCCGTCGACGGCGATAGACGATATAGACGCGCCGGATATGTGGGTGGGGTTTTATGATGAGATTATGGCGGTTGATAATTTGAAGGGTAAGGCGTATGGAATTAATTATGACCTTGCGAAATCGGCGCGGTCGGTGACCGCGCCCTACGATGTAGGGGCGCGATTTATCGCGCCCGTTGGCAACGGGTTTGATAAATCAAACCCCTACAAATCCAATTTCCTCAAAGAGGCCTATCTCGCCGCGATAGGCAGGGCGAAGGAATACATAAGACAAGGCGACATATATCAGGTAAATTTATCACAGCGGTTCTCGACGGACTTAACCATGCCGCCATTTGAGCTTTATAAAAGGCTCAGGCAGATAAATCCGGCGCCATTTGCGGCATATCTTGATTGCGGGGATGTCAAGATGATAAGCGCCTCACCCGAAAGATTTCTGAAGATCGACGCGAAAAATCGCTATATTGAGACAAGGCCGATAAAGGGGACAAGGCCGAGAGGCAAAACTACTATTGAGGACGAAAGACTTAAAAACGCATTGATAAACAGCGCAAAAGACAGGGCAGAGCATGTGATGATTGTTGACCTTGAGAGAAATGACCTGGGCCGCGTATGCGAATATGGGTCGGTGAAGTGGGCTGAGCTCATGGTTTTGGAGCAATACGCGACCGTATCTCATCTTGTCTCGAAGGTAAACGGCAGATTGCGGGCTGATGCGGATGCGGCAGATTGCCTCATGAATTGTTTTCCCGGAGGCTCAATAACGGGCGCGCCGAAGATAAGGGCCATGGAAATTATTGATGAGCTTGAGCCGGCCAAAAGGTCCGCGTACACCGGCGCCATCGGCTACATCGGATTTAACGGAAACATGGATACCAATATCGTCATAAGGTCGTTCATTAATAAAGGAGATAAGCTGCATTTTCAAGTCGGGGGTGGTATAGTCTCCGACTCGGACCCGGAAGCAGAATATCAGGAGACGCTGGACAAGGCCGGGGCGCTCATGGAGGCGGTAGGGGTATCGTTACAGAAGCAGACACATGAAAATCTGGTTAAATAATAAAATAGTCAACGACAAAAACGCCAAGGTCTCAATCTTTGACCGGGGGTTTCTCTATGGCGATGGGGTGTTTGAGACGATGAGGAGCTATGAGGGGAGGGTGTTTAAGCTGGATGAGCATCTGGGCAGGTTGTACGGCGCATTCAGGATCACCGGCATAAAAATCCCATACCCGAGAAAATGCCTGCATAATAAAATTTATTAATGATTGAAAATCAACAAGTTGGCCAACGCCTATATCCGTATAACTGTTACGCGGGGAACCGGCACAGTCGGGCTCGCTAAAATAGAGTGCGAAAATCCGACAGTAGCGATTATTGTACGGGAATTTGCGCCGTATCCTGAAAAGATGTATAAAAACGGCATACGTGTTAAAATAGTGAAAGTGGGGCAGAATGAGAATTCGCCCGTCTCCGGCATTAAGACGACCAGTTTCCTGAATTACATATTAGCGCGGCTTGAGGCGAAAAAGGCCGGATTCGACGACGCGATAATGCTAAATTCTAAAGGCAAGGTTAGCGAGTCCGCAGTAAGCAATATTTTCATGATTAGGGGTAGGACGCTGATAACCCCTTCTTTGGAAAGCGGTGTTTTGCCGGGGATAACCCGCGATACGGTGTTAAAAGTATCGTCAAAAGCTGAGCTTAGAACCGTCGAAAAAAAGGTAAACGCTAAAGAGTTGTATGCTGCAGATGAAATATTTTTGACGAGCTCTCTTATGGAAATAATGCCTATTGTAAGAGTTGGTAAAAAAACCATAGGCGCCGGTGTTCCGGGCCATTTGACTAGAAGTCTGCAGTTAGAATATAAAAAGTTTTTGTGCCCGTAGCTCAGCGGATAGAGTAGTGGGCTTCGAACCCATTGGCCGCAGGTTCAAATCCTGCCGGGCACGTTCTGAAATTCAGGAGGAAGATATGGAGGAAAAATTTTTTAAAGACAGAAGGAAATTCATAAGATTTGAAAACAAGGGCGCGGATTCAAAGGCCAAAGGCCTGGGCAGATTCAAAACGCCGGACGATGTTTTGGATTCTGTGGCAATCGCGCTCAGCGCCGAAGGCATAAGTTTCCGGTCCAAAGAGCCCTTAAAGCCGGGTTCGGTAGCGGAGGTAAATGTGGCTATTCCGTTTCAAGCGAGGCCCCTCTCTTTAAAAGGCGAGGTTCGATGGTCCAGGCCGGTAAAGACGGCAGACGGGGGAGAGGTTTATGAAACGGGCATGAAGCTTCAGGTGGGGGAGACAGACGAGGGGAGGTTTCTGTTATCTATTTGCAATAAGATGATCGAGCATATTAAAACCCTGGAAGAACAGCTGTCAAAACAACTGCCCAAATAGTAATATTATATTGAATTTGACATAGAATATACTGTATGTTATATTCATAATACTGTTTAAAAAGGGCCGCTAGCTCATCTGGTAGAGCACCTGCCTCTTAAGCAGGGTGTGGCAGGTTCGAGTCCTGCGCGGCTC
>CAYQVM010000014.1:17114-17775 GCA_964421145.1 uncultured Planctomycetia bacterium | reverse complement strand
CAGGTAAGCCTTCAATTTTTTGATATCGGCCTGCGTTTTTCTGGCGTCTCCCTTTCTAAGCGGGCCGAAAACAGGCCTTATATCCTTATCCAGGAGTTCGTTTAGGACCCTGATAATGTCCAGAACGGAGTGGCTGTCTCCGCAGCCGACGTTTATGACCTGCCCTGAGGCGCCTTTTGCGGCCGCAGCCCGCAGATTTGCCTCCACCACGTTGGCGACATATGTAAAATCACGGGATTGCCTGCCGTCGCCATCAACCATCGGCTGCTGGCCTTTTACCATTTTGGCGATAAATGCGGGAATGACCGCCGAATATTTTGACTCGGGGTTTTGCCTGGGGCCGAAAACATTGAAATACCTAAGCGAGACCGTCTCCAGGCCGAATGTGGCGGTATATACCCTGCAATAATATTCCCCGGCAAGCTTTGACGCCCCGTATGGCGAAAGCGGAAACAGGAAATTCTCTTCCTTCTGCGGAAATCTTGTCACGTTCCCGTAAACGGAGCTGCTGGAGGCGTAAACAACGCGCTTCACCTTAGCCCTGTGGGCCGCCATTAAAACGTTAAGCGTCCCCATAATGTTAGTTTCTGTGCAGAGCGTCGGGTCCTCGATGGATTTCGGGACAGACCTGAACTCGGCCTGATGGATAACATAATCAACT
>CAYQVM010000014.1:15066-17104 GCA_964421145.1 uncultured Planctomycetia bacterium | reverse complement strand
CCGGTACTTCGACGAGAAGGCGCCGTGGTCACAGCGCAAGACGGACCTGAACGCGGCCTGGTGCAAGCAGTAATCAACCTCTTTGGTGAATTAAGTCATTAGGCCAAGGTCTCTGATATCACCCTTTATCAGTTCTATCTTGTCCAAAATAGGTGTGAGATTTTCGCGCCTGCCCGTGATGAAACTGTCGACCACCCTGACGCGCTGCCTGCGTTTCACCAATTCCTCGACAATGTTGGAGCCTATGAACCCGGCGCCGCCGGTGACCAGATAAGTCCGCTTCATAACTTCACCACCTTTTTTGAAGACATATTTTTATATACGTTCCTGGTATCAAATATAGCTTTGGAATTTTTTAAAATCTCCTCGTAATCTACGGAAGAATGATCCGTAACGATAACGACGCAATCCGTGCGCTTGAATTCGCGCGGCTTCCATTCTATCGATTTAAAGTTTTGGCCATCTATCTGAATTTGGGGCGCGTATGGATCAAAATAAGAAACATCGGCCCCTCCTCTTTTCAGCAGCCGTATTATTTCTATCGCAGGCGACTCTCTTGTGTCGTTCACATCTTTTTTGTACGCTATGCCCACAACCAAAAGCCTGGAATCCCTTAGTGGTTTCTTAAACCCGTTTAAGATCTCCGAAATTCTTCTGACAACATACTCAGGCATATAGGCATTTACCATATCGGCAAGTTCGATGAATCTCGCCTCAAATCCGTGCGCCCTCGCCTTCCAGGAAAGGTATAAAGGATCTATAGGAATACAGTGCCCCCCAAGGCCCGGCCCGGGATAAAATGGCATGAAGCCGAAGGGTTTTGTCTTTGCCGCTTCAATAACCTCCCATACGTCGATGCCGAGCTTATTGCACATAAGCGCTATCTCATTCACAAGGCCGATATTGACGGATCTAAAGGTATTCTCAAGCAGCTTGACCATTTCGGCCGCTTTACTTGAAGAGACGGCCATAACATTTTTTATAACCTGGCTGTATAAAAGCCTTGTCAGCTCTGTGGATTTTTTCGTAACACCTCCCACAACCTTCGGGATGTCCTTTGTCTTATACTTTATGTTTGCCGGATCGACACGCTCCGGGGAGAAGGCAAGGAAAAAATCCCCATCCAGTTTTAGGCCTGTTTTTTGGAGTATCGGCAGCACTACTTCATCCGTTGTGCCGGGATAAGTAGTGCTCTCCAGAATTATGAGCTGGCCTCTCTTCCAATGTTTGGCTATCTGCTCGGCCGCATTGATTATATACGATATATCCGGTTCTTTGGTCTTGCGTAGCGGCGTAGGCACGCATATTATGACCGCATCCAGCTTCCTGATAATCCCGTAATCCGTAGTGGCAAATAAAAGCTCCGCCTCGGTAGTAGCCCGGATATCCTCGTTTGTAACATCAAGTATATAGCTTCTCTTTTTATTAACCAGCTCTACCCGGTGCCGGTCAATATCTACGCCGTAAACCTCAAATCCTTTCTTGGTGAACTCAACTGCCAGCGGCAGGCCGACATAGCCAAGTCCTACTACACCTATCTTTGCCCTTTTTGAAAGAATTTTATTTTTCAATATGTTATCCATTTTTCGCTTTCAGCCTCCTCCACCAATCAGTATTTGCAATATACCATTCCACGGTTTTTCTGAGCGCTTCCTCAAAATTATATCTTGGTCTCCACCCTAGCACTTTTAGCTTCTCACATTCAAGCGCGTATCTTTTATCATGGCCGGGCCTGTCCTTGACAAATTTTATAAGCGACTCGGGTTTATCCATTAACTTTAAAATCAAGCGTGTAAGCTCTATGTTAGGCAGCTCTGTCCCGCCCCCTATATTATAAACTTCTCCAGTTCCGCCTTTATGCAGGACCGCGTCGATACCACCGCAATTATCCTCCACATAAAGCCAGTCGCGCACATTAGAGCCGTCCGCATAAACAGGCAGGCCCTTGTCTTCCATGGCGTTGGTTATAAATAGAGGTATTACCTTTTCCGGATATTGATACGGCCCGAAATTATTGGAACTTCTTGTAATTACCACA
>CAYQVM010000014.1:10072-15056 GCA_964421145.1 uncultured Planctomycetia bacterium | reverse complement strand
ACGGGTGTCTTGTATGTTACATAATACGCACGGCACAATAAATCGCTGCTGGCCTTGCTGGCCGCGTATGGGCTGTTTGGCTTTAATGGATCTGTTTCCTTAAATTTCCCGTCTATTATGCTTCCGTAGACTTCGTCTGTTGAAATTTGAATAAACTTTTTTATCTCATTTTTCCTAACGGCTTCTAATAACGCGTGCGTTCCGTCAACATTTGTCACTATAAAATCAGAGGCGTCTTTTATTGACCTGTCGACGTGCGTCTCGGCCGCAAAATTTATTACGGCGTCGCAGCCATTTGAAACCTTCGCCACCAGGCCTTCGTCGCATATGTCCCCTTTAACGAATGTATAATTCTTATTCTTCTCAATTGTCTTCAGGTTTTCCTTATTGCCGGCATAAGTCAATTTATCAAGGTTTGTGATCTTATAATCAGGATATTTTGCCAGAATATACCTGACAAAATTTGAACCTATGAATCCGCAGCCGCCCGTAACCAATAACCTCATTTCTTCAGTCCCTCTTTTATAGTTTTTACGATAAATTCCCGCTGCTCTTTTTTCAGCTCGGGATACATCGGTATCGCCAGCGTCTCATCCGACGCCTTTTCGGCTTCAGGAAAATCCCCCTTTTTGTACCCGAGATATGCAAAACACTTCTGCAGGTGCAGAGGCGCGGGGTAATACGTCCTCGCATCCACGCCGTTTTCATTTAAAAACTTTTCAAGGCATTCCTTCTGCGCCTTATCCTTAAAGCGGATGACGTATAAATGGTAGGTATGAAGTTTTCCTTTTGAAACAAACGGGGTCTCTACGCCTAAGGCCTTAAGCTTCCTGCTGTAAAAATTAGCTATCGCTTGCCTCTTTTTATTCCAGTCATCTATATATTTTAACTTCACCCTAAGGATCGCCGCCTGGATCTCATCCATCCGGCTGTTATGCCCCAAAACTATGTGCTCGTACCTTACCCTATTGCCCTGATTGCGGTAGACCTCAAGCAGTTCGGCAGTTTCTTTATCGTCGGTAACTACCATGCCCGCGTCGCCGTACGCACCCAGATTTTTACCCGGATAAAAGCTAAAACACCCCGCGTCGCCGATGGCGCCGGCCCTTCTGCCTTTATATGCGGCGCCGAATGCCTGCGCGGCATCTTCTATAACTTTTAAATTATATTTCCCGGCTATCTCCATTATTTCGTCCATATCGGCCATCTGGCCGTACAGATGGACGGGCACGACCGCCTTAAAGCTGAACCTGGCGCCCTGGGATTTCAAAAGGACGCTTAGCGCCTGCGGCGATATGTTATATGTCCTGGGGTCCATTTCGCAAAAAACAGGCCTGGCCCCGCATCTTGCTATCGCGCCGGCCGTCGCATAATACGTGTAGGCGCAGGTGATAACACTGTCACCTTCTTTAATCCCGTAGGCCTTCAGGGATAATAGTATAGCGTCGGTGCCGTTGGCAAGGGCCACCGCGTATTTTCTGCCTATGTATTTTGCGACCTCGTTTTGCAGGTTTTTGACTTCTCTGCCAAGGATAAACTGGCAGCTGTCCAGAACCTTTGTGACCTCTTTTATAATCTCTGCCTTTATACCCAGATACTGGTCTTTAAGGTCAATGATATGGATATATTTTTTATCCACGCTTATCTGTTTTTGCTTGTTTTTTTGCATAGATATTTTTTCGCAACCAGGTTATTGGCCCTCAGGAGGGAATCAAATGTCCCGGAATCTGTCCACCACCCATCCAGGAAATCGTATGTCAACTCGCCCTTTTTTAAATAGGCGTTATTTACATCCGTTATCTCAAGCTCCCCCCTGCCGGAAGGCTTCAGCGCCTTTGCAATGTCAAACACCCGGCCGTCATACATGTAAATCCCCGTAACTACATAGCTGGACTTTGGTTTCTTCGGTTTCTCCTCTATGGAAATAACCTTCCCGTCTTTAATCTCTGCCACTCCGAACCGTTCGGGATCGTCAACCTCTTTAAGCAACACCCTGGCGCCTCTTTTCTGTTTCTGGAACCGTTCAACCTGTTCTTTAATACTCTTTTCAATGATATTGTCTCCCAGGATAACCGCCACCTTCTGGCCTTCCGCGAAATGCTCGGCCAGCTTAAGCGCGTCGGCGATGCCTCCCTCGCCTTCCTGGTATGTATAATTTATATGTTTCAGGCCGAATTCGTTCCCGTTGCCGAGAAGCCGTAGGAACTCGCCCGCATGATTACCGCCCGTAACTATCAGGATGTCATTTATGCCGGCATCCACGAGCGTCTGAATGGGATAATAGATCATCGGCCTGTTGTAAATTGGTAAGCAGTGTTTGTTACTAATAAGGGTCAATGGATAAAGACGCTTTCCTAATCCCCCAGCGAGAACCACTCCTTTCATCGTTCTATCACCTCCCTTTTTATAAACAAGAAATCTTTGTATTTTCTATCCATTCTATTTGCTCTTTTTGTGTCTTTGTATATCCACTCCAGAATTCTAATCGCTTGTTTATTTCCTCGATATCTCAGAGCAAAATGATTTTTCCCTTTTATGTTTCGAGTTAGTTTAGTCTTTTTAACGTTACAATATTTCATTAAGTATTTCTGTATATCTTTTAAAAGTTCCTGAGTTCCTACTATCTGAAAACAAGATGAGAATCGTTTTCTATCAAACAAAACACTTCCATCGCCTTCAAAAATTCCACGGATAAAACTGCTGTATATCTGTTCATTGTTCTGACGTTTTATGCAATCTAAGAATTTCTCATTCAAAGATTTATTTTCATTAATGCCGATTGATTTCAACTTATTTACCACATATTCACTATATATTTTTAACATAGCACTGCCAGAATCGTTTATCGTAATTCCTCCTGGATAGACTGTAGACTTTGGTGCTTGGTAATATATGGGTCCAGAATATTTAAAAAGTCTTCTAATCTTCAATATGACATCTTTATCCTTTATTTTTAATTTGATCCCAAAGGACTTTTCGCTTTTTTCTCTTAGAAAGCCATCGCTCAGTAGTAAACCTAATATCCAAGATGTGACAGGGGTTATTTCATCAAAGAAAAACTGGTTTTCCTGGTATTTGGTTCTGAAGAAAGATAATTTCCAAGTTTTGTCTCTAATTTTAATACCGAATTTTCTCAGCCGTTGGCTAATAACCCATTGAGAGCATCCTAAAATATGAGCTATTCCATCCTGACTTAACTTTTGTTCTGTGTATTTTCTTTTCAAAAAGTCCTTAGAGATTTTAATATTTTTCCTGTTTGTTGCTTTAATAAGTGTTTGGGGTATTTTTCCCAATACACCAGCTGAAATTGCGCCTTTCATTCTAGCTTTTCTTTCCTATATAAATTAAACAGTAATTTTTTATCTATATCGATTTTAGCGGACATAATCGATCCCAATTATAATATGTATTTTCAATCCTGAATTCATCTGGTTTGTCTTTATTATATTCAGGGATAATACAATTTACTATAAATGCTTCTCCTTTTAGACTCTTAAATGCATGAAGCACTTTATTGGGTATGGTTATAAGACAAAAATTATCTTCGCCAATCTCAAACTCATTAATCTCTCCCTTTGTTCTGCTATTATTTCTGGTATCAACTAAAACAAGTTTTATTTTACCTTTGATACAACAAAAAAAATCTATTTGATTTTTATGCATATGAAAAGATTCTTTATCTTTCACCACATTTTCATATGCTGACGTCAGATAAACTTGTTGCGGTTGAATTTGAGTTTCTGATACTCGCAAAATCTCCATAAGCCTGCCCCTCTTATCCAGAATCACCTTCAACTTTTTAACCTTGACGCCTTCTATCATTGCCTCCCCATGCATATATACTTAAACCCAAGCTTTCGCATAGCCTCCGGATCGTAGATATTGCGCCCGTCCACCACCAGCGGCTGTCTCATGGTTTTCTTTATTTTTTTAAGATCCAGCTCTTTAAATTCGTTCCACTCTGTCATTATTACCAGGCAATCGCTTCCCTTCGCCGTCTCATACGGATCACTGCAGAATTTTACGCCCTTTAAAACCTTTTTTACTTTCTGTATTGCCTGCGGGTCGAAGGCCTTTATCTTCGCCCCTTCATCAAGAAGCATCTGAATAATATCCAGGGCGGGGGCAAACCTTATGTCGTCGGTATTCGGCTTAAATGAGAGGCCCAGTATCCCTATGGTCTTGCCTTTCATGATCCAGAGGGCCTGCTCTATTTTTTTAACCAGCAAACTCTTCTGGTATTCATTTATCTTCTCAACCTCTTTAAGCAGGCCAAAATCGCAGCCAAGTTTCTCGGAGATCCTTATAAAAGCGGCGAGGTCCTTCGGAAAACAGAAACCGCCGAACCCCACGCCCGCATTCAGGAAGCTCCTGCCTATCCTTTTATCAAGCCCCATGCCCTGCGCCACCTTCTGGACATCCGCGCCCGCCTTTTCACAGATATTGCTGACCGCGTTGATAAATGATATCTTGGTAGCCAAAAATGAATTGGAGGCGTGTTTTATTATCTCGGCGCTTTTTATATCCGTAATAACTATCGGCGCGTTCAGGGGCCTGTAGAGCTCTGTCAGCAGGTCTTTTGCCTTTTTTGACTCTACGCCTATAACAATCCTGTCGGGCTTCATAAAATCATCTATGGCGGAGCCCTCTCTTAAAAATTCAGGATTGGATGCCACATCAAATGGCACCTTATGCCGGTTATTGATCTTGACCGTATGTTTTACCCACTCCCCTGTTTCGACCGGAACAGTGCTTTTCTCAACTATTAATTTATAGGACCTCATGTGCTGCGCTATCTGGCTGGCAACATTTTCAACATAGGTAAGATCCGCTTCGCCGTTTTCCTTGGGCGGGGTCCCTACTGCTATAAATATAATCTCGGACTGCTTAACGCCTTCTTTTAAATCTGTAGTGAAAGAAATGCGCTTATTTTTCAGGTTGTTTTTTACCAGCACTTCAAGCCCAGGCTCATAAATGGGGATTA
>CAYQVM010000014.1:7902-10062 GCA_964421145.1 uncultured Planctomycetia bacterium | reverse complement strand
TAAGCTTGTTTATCTTGTCTTTGTCTATATCCACACATATTACCTTGTTGCCCAGATCGGCCAGGCAGGAGCCTGTAACAAGTCCCACATACCCGCTTCCAATAACGCAAATATTCACTTTAGCCCTCCTTTTCTGCTTCGCCCTTCACCAACTTAACTCCGGTGGGGCTTCGCAGAAATAGAAATATAATTATAGCATAATTATATTTAACATCAACAAAAAATTGGCGAGAACAGGCTAATCGCTGCTTGGCCCCGGCTTCGGCCTGTAATAGGTTGTGCCGAGTTTAAGCGGCAGTTCTGGGAACGCCTTCAGCTTGAATATTATCCAAAAGGTATGGGTATCCCTTACGCTGTAGGTAAATTCCGCCTCCCAGCAATGCAGGTCCCGTGTCACAGAATACTCCTGCCCTTTCAGCTCGTTACCCTTGAACTCATATAATTCAAAAACACGGACCTTCCATTTAGGGGTAATGCGCGTCTCCACTTCCGTGGTAAGCTGTGAGGTGGTCTCCTGCTCATAACGATGCCCGAGGCCCACGCGCCAGTTGTCTTTCGGGTCCTTTGCGTTAATATCCGTATTTAAGGATTTAAGATCTGCCCATTTAGGGTCATATATGGCGGTCTGCTTAAAAAACAGCCAGGAATAGGGCCTTATCTCCAAATCGGAGCTTATGTTCGTAAGCCTCCGGTTGTCCTCCTTGTGAAAAAGATAATCTGTTTCAAGAAGCCATCTGGTCAATTCCACCGTCTCAAGTAGGGGCGCGGTCACCGCGCCCCTACCCAGGCGTTTCGTCTGCAGCTTGTTTTCAAGGATAAATGCGAGGCCATTTCTTTTATCTACATTGTCGATATCATCGAACTGAAACAACCTCCCAGGCGCCAGGGTCGGCTTATGGACATAAAAGTAGTTCACGTTTGGCGTAAATATGTGCCTGATCCTGTTTATATCCAAATTCATGAAATTTGTTTCATAGTCGTAAATCCTGTAAAAATTCATGCTCGTATCAATACCCGAATACCAGGCGTACCTGAAACGGCTTATGTCTGTTTCTAATTCCCGAGTATAAAATGTTTCCCTGACCGCCGCATAGGGATCGACGCTCAAAATATTTGCGAGCCTGAGCGGAATTGACAATTGGTTATACGCGTCTGCCCTTATTACATGGTTGCTCTGATCTGAGCTGGCTTCTTTTCTGTTCAGATTGCCCGCCTCAAAATCACCCTTATAAAAAAACGGCAGATGCTCCATTAATCGCCGATCTTTGATATTTAATTCCAGGTCAGGCAATCGTTCCGTTTCGGTAAAAAAATTATTTATGCGTTTTTCAGCCACGAAATCCGCCGTGAAATTTTCATCCGCGTGAATCATTGAAACCAAAGTAGGCGGATTGGGCTCTCTCTCAAACTCCTGTCTATAAAAATAGTCCTTTATGAAGTCCTTGTCCTTCATCTTGTGGTATTCCACTATGGCGGTGGTGGTCGGGCGTATCTGCCATTTATGCCTGTATTGAGCGCGCCAGCGGTCCCTTTTTGTATGCGCGACCTTGTCTCTCTCATTTAGAAAATAGAACCGCGCATATCCGTTGCCGATATCTTTATTCTTAAACCGGTAGTCCACTCCTTCGCCTATCCCCTTATATTGGCGGTAATCCAGGTGTATGTTTCCCTTCATGTTGTCGCTAAGATTATACCTGTATGACGACAACAGATATGTCCCCCACTTTTTATCACGGCCGGGGACAAGGTTGATTTTAGGAAATTTCTCCTTGAGGGGCTGGCTGTACACCGGCAGGTACAAGATGGGCACGCCGCCGACATTGAAGGTGACATTCTTGGCGACCACCCGCTTGCCAAGATATATCCTTACCTGCCTTGACCGGATCGCATAATGTGGTTTGTCCCAGTCGCAGGTCGTAATATAGCCGCCTTTTATATCCAGCTCGTCTGAGCTTACCTTGTCGATCTTGGCGCCGCCTCCGTACCATACATCCGATTTGGCAACGCCATTTGTGATAACCCCTGTCTCGTTTTCAAAATTATATTTTATCTTCTCGCCCTTCAGCACATCATCGCCCCGGACGACCACAACATCTCCGAAGGCTTCAGCCTCCTTGGAATCCAGATACGCGGTTACCTGTTTACAGGTCATCTTTATGT
>CAYQVM010000014.1:0-7892 GCA_964421145.1 uncultured Planctomycetia bacterium | reverse complement strand
AAAGCGAAAAGGAAAATATTCCACCTGATCGCCGTTAACTTCGACGGGCAAAGAGCTTATGTCCTCGGCGGCATAAGAAATAGTAAATAGTAAATAGTAAATAGTAAATAGTAAAATATGAGATATTAGAACTTTATGAATTTTCATGTCATGATTCAACGCGGTTGCGGCCGTTCGCCTTTGCCCTGTACAGCGCCTCATCGGCAAGGGTTATAAAATCTTCGGGCGTAAGCTCCTTGTTTGAGCCGTCATAAAAACCTATGCCTATGCTGACAGTTATACCTTTGCCTGTTTCAAATTTTAGGCCTTCCGCGGATTTGCGCAGCCGATGGGCCAGGATAAGGGCCCCGTCTTTTTTCGTCTCGGGCAGCACAATAACAAACTTTTCCTCCCCGCCATACCTTGCGATGGTATCCACCTTTCTTGAAGTTCCTCGGAAAACCCTCGCCAGCTCAACAAGGACCTTATCCCCTGCGGTATGCCCAAAGGTATCATTATAAATCTTGAAATGGTCTATGTCCACCATAAGGATCGAGAGAGGCCTCAGGTACCTCTTAGAGCGCTCCATCTCTTCTTCCAGCTTCAACATAAGATATTTATGGTCGTATAAATCAGTAAGCCCGTCTGTTATGGCCTCTTTTAGAAGCAATTTATAATGAGGCTTACCCTTAAAATATAGAAAATTGCTGACCTGTTTCTCAAGGTTCTTGTTAAACTTGACCGTTCCATACAGTATGGTCAGGATGATAACGCCTGATCCGCACGAAGACCTGAGATAACTAAAATGAAAAAGAGTTTGTATAACCATGATGATCGCGGTATGTAATAAAAGGATCACGCCTATGAAGGCGACCAGCAAAAAAAGAAATCTTTCAATAATAACCTTCTTAGCCATGCCTCATCCTCCTGTGAACATTATTACCCTGTTTCTACCCTCGGCCTTTGCCTTGTATAAGGCCTTGTCGGCGAATTCTATCAATTCATTCATCTTCTTTGAATCATCCGGAAATGTGGAAACTCCGACGCTTATAGTGGCCTTCACAATCTCATCATATACCATAAATTCCTGGGAGGCGATAGCCGCCCTTAAACGTTCGGCTGCGGCCGCGGCGGCGGCCTTATCCGTTTCCGGGAATAAAACGCAAAATTCTTCTCCGCCGTATCTTCCAACAAGGTCTATTTCGCGCACATTCTGCTTCAGGACCCTGGCGACATCCCTCAGCATGGCATCGCCCATCAGGTGGCCGAATCTGTCATTCATCTCCTTAAAATAATCCAGGTCTATCATCAAAAAGGATGTTTTGGAGTGGTGCCTGGAAGACCTTTCCAGCTCTTCCTTAAATTTTTCAATGAAATGCCTTCTTACAAACATCCCTGTCAGACCGTCGGTTATGGCAAGCTCCTGGACCGTTTCGTACAACTGCGCTTTTTCCATCTCCAGGCTGAATTGCCTTGCCACAATCATAAATTTTTCCACGTCTGCCTTTTCCAGCCCTTCCACATTAAGCACGCCTATTACTCTGTCCTGGCTTATAAGCGGAATTTCCTTGCTTACCGGCTCCTGCTTAGAAAGATTCAAGGCTTCAATCTTATAGACCTTTTGGGCCCCTTGCCTTTTGCTATCCTGATTCTTCAGGGCCAGGCCGCATGAAACAAAGCGGAAATTTCTTTTAAGAAAATCGCTGAATACCTCAAACACCTCTTCGAAGAACAGCTTAGTGGACATGGCCTTTGTTATTTCATATAAACCCGCTATCTGCGAGACCTCGTCATCCAGCCGCCTCAGTTCGTTTTTGAGCTCTTCCTCCCTGGTTTGAAAAACATCCGTCGTCTTCTCTATACCATCCAGATCCTGCGCAATCGCGGATCTTGCGGCTCTATAATAGGCCCTCAAGGCAACGACCGCGAAAGGCAGAAACCCAAACATAAGCAGAGCGGGTATTAATGCGAAAAATGTGGGCATACGAGGTTCCTCCCGCTTTCCTTGGCCTTATAAAGATTGCCGTCCGCGGCCTTTAATAATGCCGCGGCCGTGCGTCCGTCTTTCGGGAAAGAAGAAATGCCGACCGATACCGTTATCCTGACTTCATCCCTTCTTATCGTAAAAATGGCCCCTTCTATGCTTTTTCTTACCTTCTCAGCCGAATCATACGCCTTTTTGGTGTCCACATCAAGCAGGATCGCAGCAAATTCTTCTCCGCCGTACCGCGATATTGCATGGCCCTGCTCCATACACGTATTTATAACAGCGGCCACCCTCCCCAGTAAAATATCTCCGGCGGCATGTCCGTATTTATCGTTATATTTTTTAAAATAATCCAGGTCTATCATCAGCACCGAAAGCGTAGAGCCGCTCCTTAAGGCCTCCTTAACCCTTATATCAAGTTGATCCTTAAAGAACCTTTGCACATAGAGGCCCGTCAAACCGTCCGTTACGGCGAGCTCGTTGGTGCGCTGATAAAGCCGCGAGTTCTCAATAGAAACCGAGGCCAGGTCGGAAATAATATCCAACAGCCGCAGGTCATCCTGCGTGTAGGCGCACCTTTTTGACGATTCCAATCTCAGCGTCCCGATCACCCTCATCTCGTTCATTAGCGGCACGCCTATCACGGATTTAAAATTTTTCGCTGAGGGATCCTTCAGCGCTTCGGGCGAAAACCTAAAATCGTTATCCAGGTCCTCCACTATAAGGGATCTTCTCTGCTTTAACAGCCAGGTATCAAACAACTCAGGCCTTTTCGTCTGAATCTGCGGGTAGCCGGCCGCCTGCCTGCATGAAAAAAGTTCAAGCTCCTGCTTCTGCTCATCGATCAGATATAAAAGGCTCCTGTCTGAATTTCCGACAACCGTAAATGCCTTATCCGCAATAATCTCCGCCGTCTTCTTTAATTCAAGCGTGGAGCTTAAGTCCTCTGTTATATCTTTCAATGCGAGATATCTGAGGACTCTGTTTTTCGCTGTGGTTATTTCTGTTTCCTTTTTTGCGATGTCGGCGACTAAGCTGTTCTTTTCTCCCTCGCGGGCTTCTTTACTAATCAGATAGCGGTTTTTTTCCGAATTGTTCTTCAGAAAAAGCCGATATCCGAAAACCGCCGCGATACCGAAAAGAAAAATATAGGCGTTGTAGGACAAGACAAAGTATTTGAGGACTATGTATATAATTGAAAGGCAGGAAAAAACAAATATGAGGATGCCGCCGACCTGGCCCAGGCAAAGCCAGCTTAGTATAATCAGGGGGATATACAAAAAAAGATACAGCGCGACCGCATTTTTATAAAACTGAGTGGGCGCCTCGGCATTTTGTCCTGGCAGGTTCTTGGACAGGATAACAATAGTTATGAACAAAAGTATAAATGAGGCAACCGTCCCCGCACTTACTAAAGACTTAGGCTTTGCGTAATCTTTCTTATGCAATTGACTTCTCGGTGTCTTTATCAAAAAAATGGGCCCTGGACATATCAAAAAAGAGCTCCATATCCTGATTGGCGCCCGGCTTCTGGGAACTCGGGACTTTGGCTATAAAGCGGCTCGTCCTGGTCTTGAAATGGAGGAACGATTCCACCCCCATCGGCTCAATAACCTCTAAAAACGCCTTGACCATATTTTCAGGCGGCGACTCGGAAATAAAAAGCCTGTCATGTATATCCTCCGGCCTGATGCCCAAGGAAACAGCCTTCCCGGCATATGGATTAAGCTTGGGGGCGGACTCATCCGGGGCCTTTACTTGAAACTGCCCTTCATCAAAATAAAATTTATCCTCTTTCTTCAACAAGCGGCCCTCCATGAAATTCATCGGAGGCGAACCAATAAATGCCCCGACAAACCTGGCCGCGGGTTTTTTGTATACGGCCATTGGCGCGTCCACCTGGAGTATGCTGCCATCCTTCATCACGGCGATCCTGTCGCCCAGCGTCATCGCCTCAAGCTGGTCATGCGTCACATAAATCATCGTGGCGCGCAGCTTATCGTGAAGGCGGTGAAGTTCTGCCCTCATCTGCGTGCGCAAATTGGCGTCCAGGTTGCTCAGGGGTTCGTCAAATAAAAATACGAGGGGTTTCCTCACTATAGCCCTGCCAACCGCCACGCGCTGTCTTTCACCTCCTGAAAGCTCATAAGGCCTTCTGGGAAGTATGTTTTCTATCTCCAGGATTTCAGCCGCTTCCTTAACGCGCTTTTCGATCTCTGCTGTAGGATAACTGCGCAGCTTCAAGCCGAAGGCCATATTTTCATAAACGTTCATGTAGGGATAAAGGGAATAGTTCTGAAATACCATAGCGATATCCCTGTCTCTGGCAGGCGTATCATTGACCAGATATTTTCCTATATAAATTTTACCTTCTGTGGCGCTCTCAAGGCCGGCGATCATCCTTAAAACGGTGGTCTTCCCGCAGCCTGAAGGACCTACCAGGGCCATGAATTCCCGGCTCTCAACGCCGAGCGAGAGGTTGGAAACGGCCTTTGAGCCGTTTGGGTAGATCTTTGTTACATTGCAGAGGCTTACTTGGGACATAAATATTCAAGTAATTGACTTAATGTGTCCTTCAGATTCTTCCTATTAACCACGATATCTATAAGGCCGTGTTCAAGCAAAAATTCCGAGCGCTGGAACCCCTTGGGGAGCTTCTGGTGTATGGTCTGCTCGATGACCCTCGGCCCGGTAAACCCTATAAGCGCCTTCGGCTCCGCCACTATTGTATCGCCCAGGGAGGCGAATGAGGCCATTACGCCCGCCATGGTAGGATTCGTCAATACCGAAATAAACGCGTTGCCAGATTCCTTGTGCCTTGCGACCGCCGCGGAGGTCTTTGCCATCTGCATCAGAGAAAGCATGCCCTCGTACATCCTCGCTCCGCCGCCAGAGCCTGATATAACTATCACCGGCAAGCCAGCCTTTGTAGCCCTTTCAAAAAGACGGGAGATTTTCTCCCCCACCACAGACCCCATGGAACCCATTATGAATCTTGAATCTGTTACGCCGAACGCTATCTTCTTACCTTTTATCTCCCCTTCACCGGTAATGGCGGCTTCTTTCAATCCAGTAGCATTTTGATCCTCTTTTATCTTGTCCTTGTAATTTTTTACCCCTACAAACGAAAGAGGGTCCTCGGATATCATATTGGCGTCGTATTCAACGAAGCTACCACCATCCAGAAGCGTCCTTATCCTGTCCTGCGCGCCCAGGGTAAAATGATAATTGCATTTCGGGCATACCTTCAGGTTCTCCTCCAGCTGCTTATTATAAATAATCTCCCCGCAATCCTCGCACTTCACCCAGAGGCCCGAAGGCATCTCCCGCTTCTTTGCTACCTTTACTACCGTATATTTAGGTTTTCCGAATATAGCCATAAGTATATTATTATATCATAATTGTAATATAAATGCAATTTCCCAATCAGAATATCTTGCCCGGGTTTAATATGTTATTAGGATCTAATACGCTTTTAATCCCCTTCATTATCTCGACCTGTTTTTTGCCCAAAAACTCCTCAAGATACTCCTTCTTTACCAGCCCCACGCCGTGCTCTCCCGATATCATGCCGCCCCTGTTTTTGGCGTCCTCATGTATCAGCCTGCGCACAACAGGATAGATTTTCTTCCAATCCTTGTTTACCGCTCCGCTGGATGTGGAGAATTTCATGATATGCGTGTGGACGTTCCCGTCGCCCGCGTGTCCGTATGTGGGGAGCCAGATTCCATACTGTGCCTCAATTCTGTGAACCGCCTCTACGTGATTGGTAATCTCTGACCTGGGCACCACTATGTCCAGCGTCTCTATACAGTTCGGCTTGAGCGCCTCGTACATCTGGCTCCTGAAATCCAGTATCTCTTTCTGCTTGGCCTTCCCATCAGCGATAAATACGTCTTTGGCATCATTCTTAAGGCATATACCCGCTATGCCTTCGCAATGCTTATCCAGTTCCTCCTCTGTCGCCCCGTCCAAGAGTATCAATAGATACGCCTTGCCGCTCTTAACAGGCCATTGCCTTTCCAGGTATTTTTCCGTAAGCTCTATGGCATCCGCTTCTATGAATTCAACTGCGAGCGGCAATACCCGTTCTTTTATGATCTGCGGGACGGTATTTATGGCATCGTGGATACTGTCATATGGAACAACAAGAGTTGATGTGGCCTTGGGTATTGGAAGCAGGCTGATAACCGCTTTTGTTATTATGCCCAGCGTCCCTTCCGAGCCCACAAACAGGTTCAGCAAGCTGAACCCGGTAGAGTTTTTTATAAATTTTCCACCTATATTTATTATGTCGCCCTGGGGCAGGACTACCTCAAGGCCCCTGACAAAATTCCTTATCGTGCCGTTTTTAACCGCCCTTGAGCCGCCGGCATTTGTCGCGATAACCCCGCCGACCATAGCCGTTTCATCTCCCGGATGCGGTGGGAAAAACAGGCCCTGCTTTTCTATCGGGACATACAAATCCTTCAGCATTACGCCTGCCTCGGCGGTAACCATCAGATTTGCCGTATCCACTTCCAGGACCTTGTTCAGATTATCAAACAATACGACAATACCGTTCTTGCTGGGCACGCATGCCCCGCACAGACCCGTCCCCCCGCCTCTTGGCGTAACAGGGATCTTTTCTTTGTTGGCAAGTTTTAGAATCGCTGAAACTTCCTGTGGATTGCGCGGCCTGACAGCCGCCGCCGGAAAGGTGTTAAAATCAGGCTGGGGGAACTCATCGTGCGAGTAATCTTCCAGTTTTTCTTTACTGTAAATTACGCCTTTTGCCCCGACGATATCCTGCAGAGATTTAACCAGGCTATTTTGATCCATCAACCTTAAAATTTAGCACAAGGCCTGATATTAATCAATAAAAAAGAAGAGATCGTTTCTAAACACACTTAAAGAAACGATCTCCTGTACTAGGAGAGAAACGATCTCTTATTTCTTGGAGAATACGTACTTCGGCTCCATTATCGGCTTGCCATACGGAGGTATCGGGAACGTAACGCCATCAAACGCGCCCGTGCCCATCCTCGCCACGCCATAGCCGAGGCCCTTTACCGTGCCCCATGTAGCGCCAACAAACACATTGGACTCATGGGAGGTCTCGCCTATCTGCTTCGGCACTTCAAGCCAGCCTGTGAAGAAGTTAACAACGCCTCTCCCCAGCTTGTCGCCCGCATTCTCCGCAAACACCGGCGATACCATGCCGATCATAATCAGTGTCGTCAGCAATCCTACCATTATCTTTTTCATCCTACTCACCTCCCTTCGATTTTCCCTAATTTTACTACTCTGAAAATCGTCCCGACCTTCCCTATCTTCACTTAATCTGAAGCGAGGGACCTCACTTACACCCCCACGGGCATCCCGGCATACAGCCGCAATGCCTCGCGGAAACTTAGGCGTTTCTTAATATACTTCATTTGCCTCTTCAGATGCCTTTTGGTCTTATGATATATGCGTCTCATTTTATTACCTCCTTTCGTTCCATCGCCTTTTTGGCTATTGCCTCTATTATCTTGTTTAATAATTCCTCTTTGGAATGGACATTTTTGCCTGTAACGCCGCTTTTCATGCACGCGTCAACCATTACCTCTACTATCTTGGCCCTTGGAAGCTTGGTCCCTGTAGAAAATAAGGAGTCCTTGCTCAGCTTGTCAACGTAATCCAACTCCTCCCTGGTCAAAAAGGTAATAACCCGAGACAACAGTTGGCGCGTACTACCGTTCTTTTTCATCTTACTCACCTCTCGCGTATAAGTCCTCAATCTCCTTCTGGATCCCCTCACGCTGCTCAGAGGACAGGTTCTGCTTAAATACATATGAACGGATATCCTCGTTTGTCATGACCGGCAGCTCGTATTTGGCTCCGCTTTCGCCTTTGAATACCTTCATTTCCACAGTGCATTTCCGAACTATGTATATATCCATGG
>CAYQVM010000013.1:0-18482 GCA_964421145.1 uncultured Planctomycetia bacterium | reverse complement strand
GATCAAGCGCTTATCATCTTCCGTAAGAAAGCCGAGCTTGATTATCGCCTTATCCAGCAGCATTCCGGTCCTCTGGGCCTCTTGTTTTGCCTTAACCATTTGATCCTGCGTAAGCAGCCCCGACGATAAAAGTTGCTCCTCTAACGCCGCCTTTTTATTTGCCATGTTCGCCTCTGATAATATTTTTTATCTCCTTTAACGAAATTGGTTTTTTTATATAAATATCCACGCCGGCCGCTTTTGCGAAACCTTCGTCCATGGGGCCATAACCCGTCATCATGATAATTTTTGAATGCGGGGCCTTTGTTTTCAGGGCCTTTGCCACCTCAAGGCCTGTTACTTCAGGCATATTGCAGTCCAGAAATACAAAATCGTATTTTTTGCAATCAAGCAGTTCCATGGCCCTTTTGCCGTCCTCGGCTGCATCCACCTTCAGATCCATGCTGTTAAAATATTCGCTTAACAGCTGGCGCGTGTCTTCGTCATCATCGGCAATCAAAGCCGAGATTTTCCTTTCCTCTATCATGAGTCATCCGCCAAAATATTTTTTATCGCGCTAAGAAGTTGTTCCGTGTCAAACGGCTTGATGAAAAAATTATGAACCCCCAACTTTTGGAAAAGCTCCTTCATCGTCTCCTTGATAGTTACCACTATAATAGGTATCCCAGTTGTCAGATCGTCCTCTTTCAGGCACTGGGTCATGCTGTAGCCGTCCAGCTCGGGCATCATGACATCAACCAGAATAAGATCCGGCTTTATCTTCTTTGCCTTCTCTATCCCCTCTAAGCCATTAAAGGCGGCCTCCACCTTATAACCCTGCGACTTAAGCCGTTCCTTCAGCATTAGGACCAGGTCTGGTTCATCCTCCACGACCAAAATCTTCTTCTTTGCCATCATACCAACCCCGACCCAAAACTCATCATCTTGTTAAGTTTATTCCGGTCTATCTTTTCATATTTAAGGCCCACCTTATACTTAAATCCTGTAATATTGCTTACCTTTTTTACCCAAACTACTTTTGCCGCCGCATTTATCAGATCCGCGCTTTGAGGTAATTTGACATCTATGTCTATCTTCGTTCCGATCGGCAAATTAACATTGGAAAACAAGCACAAGCCGCCTCTTGATATATTTATGGACTGCGCCTTGTCTTTTTTCCGCAACCCGTCATCCGGAGATGCTAACTCAACGCGTAGTTTAGTATATACCCTCCCGTTCTTCCTCCTCTCGTTGCCAAAGTAGAGCCCCTCAAAAGAAGCCCTTGCCCTTGCGATCATCTCTATATGCTCCAGGGCGTCCTCTGGATAAGTAGAGTTTCCGAAGCTTATACGGACCTCCTTATCCATCTGTTTGGAAATCAGGAACTTCGCAAGGGCCTCTCTCGCCCTTTGTTCAACCGAGACGACCCCCTGCTTATTTGTCTCTGAGAGCAAAACCGCACACTCGCCGGAGTTTCTTATCGCCATGTCGGTTACCCTTCTAAGGTTGTTCTTAATGATCTCTGCCATCCCTGCCAACAATAGATGTGGTTTTACCATACCATATTTTTTCTTAAGCTCTGCAAAATTGTCTATCCTTGAAACCAAAATGGAAAAAGGTTTCTCCTTATCCTGCGATTCCTTTATGCCATCTTTAACATATCCCCGGACTACCTCTTCGTAGCTTACCTTCGGAATTGTAAAATGAAATTTTGAACCCCTTCTTAATTCGGACTCTGCCCAAATCCTGCCGCCGTGCGATTCAACCATGCCCTTGCATATCGCCAGGCCCAGACCCGTGCCTTTCTCGCCGGGTCCATATGTGCGGCCGACCTGGACAAATTTGTTAAACAGCCGGCCTATATTTTGCTTTGAGATGCCCACGCCCGTATCACAGACGCTGACCTGGAAATTGTGGGGATTCTCCTGCGCGATTACGGTTATCGAGCTCTTGGGCTTAGTAAATTTCAGCGCGTTTGAGATGAGGTTATTAATAACCTGGGTCATCTTGTCTAGATCTATAAAACAACTGGCCTCTTTATCAGGAATTTTATATTTAACTGAAATCCCCTTATCCTTTGCAACGGCCTCAAATGGGGAAACAACATTCCTGACGAAAGGCCCTAAATCAATGAGGCTTTTTCTCAAAACGACCTTCTTGGCCTCAATCTTTGAAATATCCAAAAGATCGTTTATCAGATTTGCCAGACGGTCTATATTCTGCCTTGAAACAGTGAGGAATTGTTTCTGCTTCGGGCTTATCTTCCCGGCAACTTCATCAAGCGTGAGATTGACCCCTTCCTTTATTATTGAAAGGGGCGTGCGCAATTCGTGGCTCACTACCGAGATGAGTTCATCCTTTATCTTGCTAAGCCTCCCAAAGTCTCTGCGCATCTTTTCTATCTGGTGTTCCTTTTCCTGCAATTCCTGTTTCAGGGCTGATATGTTCTTTGCCATGTCTTTGCTCCTATTTTAATAATTCTCCAATCTTATCCAGCAAGACCTTAGGGTCAAAGGGCTTTGTCACATAGGCATCCGCGCCTACCTCTTTGCCAATCTTCTGGTCCGACTCCTGCGCCCTGGCGGTGAACAGTATTATTGGTATTTTTTTATATTTTTCGTCAAACTTAAGCATGCGGCATACCTTGTAGCCGTCTATCTTGGGAAGCATCAAATCCAGGATAATCAAGTCTGGCTTCTCTTTGCGCGCCTTATCCAAGGCCTCCTGGCCGTCATAGGCGGACAGGACCTCATAGTTGTTTGCTTCCAATCTCATCTTCACCATCTCAACCAGATCTGCCTCATCATCTACTACCAGTATCCGTTTTTTCTCATTCATATCCTACCTCTAAATTTAAAACTATTTTTTCCAAACTTCCTTTTCAACCTCTTCTAAAATACCATTCATATCGCTGATGAGCCGCGCAATGTTAGATTTGCACATATTTAAAACCTTTTTTTGTTTTTCATTCAACTGGCCAGGGATTTCATCTAAAAGGATATCTACGCTTTCCTTGATAATGGAGATAGGTGTGCGCATTCGATGAGAGGTATCTGAAACGAATTTGTGTAATTTGTTATGCTTCATTGCTGGGTATGTTAATAGTCTTATGATAAGTATATATAACTATAGTTTCTTTGTCAAAGTGTTTATATCTTGTTTAGGCCCTGGACACGACAACGGACAAGGCGTAAGAGATGGTGTAAACGCTGGCGTTTTTTCCTTTTGTACATCTTATAAATTTCAGTGCAGCATTTATGGTGGGAAATGCCAAGAATGGCATGGCCTTTGTGTAAAGGGCGGCCCGCGGACCTATGAAACCTAACTTGGCCTTTGTCATTGCCTTGGCAACCATGTATGCCCTGTGCTCCCCGGCAACACAGCCCTTTGACTTTACCTTTTTAATCAAATCTTCCGGAGAGCGCATCTTTCTTAAACCCGCGGCGAATTTTTTCTCCCCTGTACCCTTGCCAAAACCATCCTTCAGGGAAGCGAGGACTAGGACTATGCCGCCTTTTTTAACAATGGGCCTCTTGACATTCAACACATAATTAAACGCCCGCGAGGCCTGATACATATTTACGTCTTTCGGAGGGCTCACCTCGCAAATTACAGCATCAAAGGTTTTATTCAGCCTTCTTTCAAATATCTTGCCGGCAAATTTTACATCCTTACGAAATCCCTCTTTAAAATCCCTTATTCCCTTTTTTAATTCCCTTATATGCAGCTTTTTTAATCCGCCGTTTTTATCATTTATAACGCTAACTGAACATTTAACCGGCAGGCCTTTTATAATCTCCCACAGGCAATCCTGAAACGGGTTGTTCCTGGTAGAGCCTATCGCTGTCTCCGTTTTATCCAAAAACCTCGGGTGGTGCGTCGCGTTTATCGTTTTTTCTCCTGCGAGGCCGATCGCGATTGTCTTGGCCCCGCCGGAATACCCCGCATAGAGATGCGGCTCAATGAGGCCGACTGTTATTATTTCATCCGCTTCAAATAAATTTTTATTCAATACTATCGGCATGCCGCCTTTTGTCGTTCCCCTGCTAACCAGATCGCTTCTTTTTTGAGTATGAGTTATTACTCCGTAATCGGAGAATATTTTTTCACCAACCAGATTTTTTAATTCGGCCTTTGTATGTGGTTTATGCAGTCCTGTCGCAATAATAATTTTTATCGCCCCGCATCCGCTTATCCGCTTTAACAGCTTTGGCAGAACGACTCTAAGGTGTGCCTTTCGGGTGCAATCCGGAACAACT
Organism: uncultured Planctomycetia bacterium; assembly: GCA_964421145.1. Lineage (GTDB taxonomy): Bacteria > Omnitrophota > Gorgyraeia > JABMQH01 > JABMQH01 > CAYQVM01. The sequence continues at coordinate 14,244 of CAYQVM010000013.1, read as the reverse complement.
ATTAATATCCTACGCACCCAGCCCCTCCTGCTTACCCAATCGCCCTCCATAGGAGGGGCTGGGCGCATACGCGCAATACGTCCTCTCGATTTTTACGGGGTGATACGACATTTTTATCTTCTTTAAGTTATCCAGCCCCGAATCATCCATGGCGTTGATATATTTATAATCTCCCAATTCTTCGCAAAATCGCCTGAATATAAACTGTGAAAGTCCTCTTACCCTTAAATCCGCTACCTCAAGCAATACAACAAAGGTTTCATTGTCCAGCGGATAGCCGAATGTATACGCCGATATCTTATTATCCACGATAACGACCCTGCCTGCAAGGCCTAAATCCCGGAACCTACCTATGGCTTTTTTATGGGCAGTATATGAATCCTCAAGAAGGGCTCTGTAATAACTCTCACCTGTTTGGGGACAGTTCTCAGTGAGAACTGTCCCCTTCTTTACCCGCTCCCTGGCCCATCGTCCGTACAGCATAAGGCATGCCTTTTCATCGTCGGGTAAGTATTCTCTATATTCATATTTATAATGTTTCATAAAATAATTACATAAGGCCCTCTTGTCTTTATATCTGTCGCCCGCCAGCTGGGCCAGGACATCCCGGTTATAAATATATTCCTGTCCCTTTTCTTTGATTTTATGCCCCAGGCCTTTATAAAATGCCGCCTCTTTACCGCAGATATCCTCTATCCTTGAGCAATTCTTGTTTTTATTTATTTTATTCATCAGCTCAAAACATTTTTTGACCGCCATTCCGCTTATCTTTTCTCCAAGCGGAGGTATAGGCATAAAAATCGTGTCTTTGGCCTTGCAGAACAGACAAAAATTGTCATCCATTATCATCCAGTAGTAATCCAGCAAGGCTGTCCATACATAATTGGCAATGAACGAATAAGTCGAAAGCGGATTTTCAGTATGACGCGCGTATTTCTCAAAGAGCGCCTTATCGCCTATCAGAAGTTTATTTAACGCGGGCGCGGCTGTTATATCCAGTTTTTCCAGGATTTTCACATCATCCTGAAATCGTGAAATATATTTCGGGTCGATATCTTTGAGATGCGATAAAAAATAATTAATATAGTATTGCGTATTGCGTATTGCGTATTGCGTTTGAATAAAGGGGCATTTGGGATCTATCGCTAGAACTATGTCGCGGTAATCTTCGTCCCACATTAACACGAACGGATATATCTGGCAGTCAAGCGGCTGGTTTTCGTAATCTTTGCATCTATTGTTCCGGGGGTCGAAATTACAGCAGATAAATCTATCACGGTGAGGCTTAAGTGTAAGACCGACGGGCCCAAGCGGGGTCTCTTCATCCAGGAACCGGCAGCATACGTCGCATTTTGCGCAATACTCAGGCGGAACAAACTGTTTTAACGGCGCATTCATTCCTTACTCAAGCTTTATTACACGCCAGGCATTAAAGTCGGAAGGTAAATTCGCTGTGTAGGTATTTACAGAGGCGAGAATATGCTTTGGATCCCCTAATATTTTAAGCGGTATTTTGACGGTTATGGAATCTTCCTTTTTTTCAATCATGACTTCTTTTGAATCAATGGGTTTGCCTCTATCCATGACAGACATATTGTCTTCATGGACATCCACCCGTATCTTGGGCATCTGGGAAAAGTTTACAGCGGGGTTATATCCCGCGAGATTTACGTAGAAACCGCGGGCCTTGCCGGACTCTTCTTTCATGAATACATTCACCATCAGATCTTTGCCAACCCTGCCATAAGAAATAGTCCGGTCGCGGAAGGTCGTAACTATCTGAAACCTGGCCTTTTCCGGCAGCTTTTCCATATTCGTAAGGTCTACAACAGGGTACGCCCCGAATAATTCATTTCTTCTGGCAAACGACTTCAGGTAAAAGGCGCTTACGGCGCACTGGCTCTTGTACATGCATATGGCTTCATATTTTTTTTCAACTTCTTCATTTGATAATTTATGCAACACCCATTGGATCCTGCTGTTTTTAAGCATCCTCGGAATTGAAACAAAAAGCTCCGGGTGGTAGTTGCGCGGCATCGGCCAATTGTAGCTGTGTATAACATAAGGGTATATCTTTGGGGCGGGGATTTCTTTCTCCAGGTTCCAAAGCGCAATCTGTAAAAACAGATATAGGGCCCTGTGGTCCCTGTTGGTGTCAACCGTATTGGTGACAAATATTTTTGTCGGCTTGTATTTCTTTAATACGGATTCTATATCCGAAAGGATCGCCTCGCCTTTGTAGGGCGCGTTAGGACTGAGGGCGTCTTCATAAGGGACCTTGGAAATTCTTGTAAGCATATCCTTAAACGGCCTGCCCTCCTCCCAATACTTCAAAAATATGGCGAGCGTGCCAAAATCCGGATAACCTAAAAATATAAGTTTTTCTTCCGGGACGCCTAAAAATTTCATGGCGGACCTGGCCTCATCCTGTCGCATCTCGCCCATCTTTATAAGGGCGCTCTGCTTGATAACCAGCCTTTTTTCATAAACAACAAATGCAAATTGGTTGTGTTCGCCGTTCGTAAGATAAAGCACCCTTATATCGGCCCCCACCTTTACCGCCTCCTGTATAATCCCGCCCGTCCCAAGAGACTCATCGTCCGGATGGGGCGCCAATATCAGGACCCGGTCCTCTTTGGTGATAGGCTCCAGTTGCGGCAGGTCCGGAGACGTATACTGCCTCTCGAATCTCTCCGCTACTGATTTGCTCTGCGGGAAATAGAATATCCCTGCCGCGATTAATATGATAATTACTGTTTTTCTGAACATAAAAATTTTCATCTGCTATGCAAATTTAATATTTCCTGCTTCAACCTGACCGCCACGGCTTCATAGTCGTCTTTTAAGCCCTGGTTCCTGCCTGCCCGTCCGGCAGGCGGGCCTGCCTGCGCCAGATATTCTGCACTAAAAGGCTCACCGAACACAATCTTTATCGCGGACGCTTTCGGAAATCTCTGGCCGCGCGGCCACGCCTTGAAGGCCCCTTCTATATAAACAGGGACTAGCGCCACGCCTAGCTCCTTGGCGAGAATGCCTATGCCTTTTTTAAGTTCCTTAACGTTGCCGTCTATGGAACGCTGCCCTTCCGGAAATATGCAAAGATTCCGTTTGTTTCTTATGACAAAACCGGATGCCTGTATCGCATTTACAAGCTCGGCTGCAGGGTCAACCGGTATCACCTTCATCAGCCTTATCAGATTCCTGATCACCGGGTGGGAAAAATACGCCCTGAACCCAAGGAAAAATAATTTCATTCCGCAGTCAAACGGAACGCTTGCCGCGACAACAAATGCGTCCAGGTAGCTGGCGTGGTTCGGGCATAAAATAAACGGGCCTTTTAAAGGAATATTTTTTCTCCCTGCCACCTTAAGATTAAAAAACAACCTTAAAATTAAACGCAGCAACCCGACGCCTAAAAATACCGCAATAGCGCTGAACACCGAGGGGGACAAATCTATCTTTGCCTTTATTTCCTCTTCCGGATCCTTTAGTAAAATCGTCTGCCATGTCGCTTGATCCGGGATGGCGGCAGCGTTTTCCTGCCGTCCGGAGCTGCCTCTTAAGATTTCGTTAATCTCTAAAATAATCTCTTTAACAGTAAAAAGGCGCGCCATGTCTTTATCCGGAATCTTGATATTAAAAACCTTCTCAAGTCCTACCGCGAGTTCCACCCTGCCAAGCGAATCTACCCCTAAGTCCAGCTCCAGATGGTCATTTACCCCTATTTCCCCTTTTATCCCCTTATTTTCCTCTATAAACCTTGTTATTTTTTGCCCGACTTCGGAATTCAAAATCTCTAATTCTTCTCCTGATACTCTGTGGCCTGTGGCCTGCGGCTTGCGGTCTGTAAATTGCCCCCTATATATTTTCTCTACTTCGTAGCGTTTAATCTTCCCGAGCCGCGTCTTTGGCAGATCCTCCTTGGTAATCACGAAATCCATTATTCTTTTATAAGGAGAAATCGCCTTCGAGAAATTTTCCAGGTCCCATTTTATCTTTTCCCGGATATTGACCTCGCCTGTCTTTTTAAAATATTCTGCGTCCGGCACAATCACAGCGCCCAATTCCTCCGTCGCCCCTCCCTTCAAAATGCCCATAACGCAAAGCTCTTTAATAAACGGGCTCTTTTTATAATGCGCCTCTATCTCATTAGGATAGATATTTTTACCATTGCTCAGGACGATTATCTCTTTGCACCTGCCCGTAAGAAACAGGTACCCATCTTTATCGATATACCCCAGGTCCCCCGAATGAAACCAACCGTCTTTAATAACCTCGTCTGTTTCCTTTTGCCGTTTGTAGTAGCCCTTCATGACATTCGGGCCCTTGATAAGGACTTCGCCTACCCTTTCTCTATCGGGGTCGGCAATCTTTATCTCGACATCCGGTATGGCCACTCCGACGGACCCGAATTTTTGTTTCCTTAGAGGATTAAAAGTAACAACGGGTGAAGCTTCCGTAAGCCCGTACCCTTCCAAAATCGTAAACCCAAAACCGGCCAACTCTTCTGCTATCTTCGGATCCAACCGCGCCCCGCCGCTAACAAAAAATCTAAGCTTTCCGCCAAAACCCTCGCGGATCTTTTTTGAAATAAACGGCTTCAATAAAAACCCTATCGGCCGGGGCACGCTTTTTATCTTCTCAAGAATGCCTTTATGAAACAGATAATAAAGCTGGGGCACACCCACCATCATCGTAACGCCCGTCTCCTTCATTGCCGACAATATCTCGTCTGGCTTAAGCGTCCTTACATAGGTTACTGTCCCGCCCAGGCACAAGGGCATTAACAGGGTAATCATAAAGGCGTATGAATGGTGAAGCGGCAGGAGTGAAATTACAGTATCCTTCTCATTGTATATTTTTACTTTTTCCAAACTATTAAAATTCCCGGAGAAATTTTTATGCGTGAGCTCTACACCTTTTGGTTGGGCGGTGGTGCCCGAGGTATATAAAATCGACGCTGTATCCTTTATCTCAAGCTCGGGAAAGTTAAAATCCCTGGGCGGTTCTTCCAGATTATTTAAAATCTCATCCGCATTTATCCTGCTTACAGCCAGCTTTGCCTCCGAGTCGGCGAGTATATTCTTTATCTCCTCTTCGGTAAGTTGCGGGTCTATCGGCACCGCTGCCGCGCCGGCGAAAAGTATCCCGAAATAGAAAACGGGCCACAACAGCCCGTTCTCTAAAATTAAGGCGATTCTATCCTGTTTCTTTATGCCCTGCCGGATGAAATAAAACCCCAGCCTTTTTGCGATAGACAGGGCCTCGGCATACGTATATCTTTTGTATCCTGTATCCGGCTCTTTTATCTGAAGGGCAACCTTGCGGGGCACTCTATCGGCAATCTCCTGAAATCTTTGATGGAGTAAAAAGAAAGGCATATCGTTAGAATTTAATTTCTATCGCCCTGGGCGGGCAGGCCTTTATGCACAACTCACAGGCGATACACTTGTCCTTGTAAAAAATAACCTTTCGGGTAGAGGGATCCAGCTCAAAGGCGTTGACCGGGCAGACGGTTATGCAGGCGCCGCAATGCGTGCAACGGTCATCGTCCCGCATAATATCATGGCTCAGCGGCTGTGTCCTCACCCCCGCCTTCTTAAGATAATCCATCCCTCGTTTAATATCCGATTCCTTGCCGACTAGTTCCAAAACGACAAGCCCCTCTTCCTTAGGCGTAACAGAGGCCTTCAGGATATTAAAATCAAGATTATGGTCCTTGACAAGCTTGCATACTATGGGCTGGTCTACCAGCCTGTGCGGAAAATGAAGCACTATCCTTTTGGATTCTATTTTATCCGACATTTGCATTACCTCTTTATAATATTATTATAGCACAAATCTGACCTTTCCCCATACTCCTAATTTTTCACCCTTTATCACGACCATGCCGTAGAGGCCGCCTATCTTCTTGGCATATTCTATCGCCTTGTCTATGGAGGCCTCATCATTTATAAGATTGCCGACCGCTGTCGCGCAGGCATCGGCAAAAGTCGCCGTCTTGGCGAGAATTATCGTCGCATCTGACGAGCCGAAACTTAAAGACGGTCCGACAGTGCCTGATGATGTACATACGCCCAACGGAGTCTCTCTAGGGCTTATCTCAAATGAGAGCTTATGTGTAAACGGTGAATCTGCAGCGTATATCCCTACCTTAATGGGCCTTTTGACCTTGATGAATATGTCCCCTCCGTTTTCAACAATAACCTCTTTACTCTTCTTTAACAGATCCCGCCCTACATAATCCGCCACGGCCCCTGCTACCGACGCCATGGGCCCCACGCCGGCCTTCTTCGTAGCCAGCACCATATCCCTGATAATAGGCGCCATCCCTTTTTTTAAAGGATAAGGGGCCAGCGTTTTTTCAAACTCCGGATTTAGCCTGATAAATTCCTCAAGCGGGCCGCGATGCCTCCTTATAGAATCCAGCGCCTCCTTCTTAAGGCCTAAAGAGGCCCTTATACGAAGGTCTGTTTCCTTAACCCTGGCATCAAAAGACACTAAATCATCTTTTTTCATCCAGAAACGGTAAAACCTGGGTTGATCAATACCAAATTTTATGTCTTTCATTATAAATAATCATCCCCGCCCTCTATTCAACAGAGTGCGGGGATGCCAACCCTTTACAAATCACAAGAAATCCTTAAAGGGGCCCTTAATCTATATTATATCTTGCCTTTACTATTCTCTCTGCCCTTATCCAGTCTTCCATGTCGTTGCCGTGCGAGTAGCCTCTATCAACATAGAACTGATAGGCAAGCTTTGTGATCTCGTTGAACAGCTCGTCATTTGACGATTTCTTTGAACTGCGTCTGTTGAAATTTCTTAATGCCATATTACACCTCCGATTTTCCCTTGTCTTGCTACTCTGAAAATCATCCCGAGTTTCCTTAGTTTTGCTTAATCTGAAACGAGGGACGATTTCCCCTGCTTTACTTATATATATAATTAATTATACACTACGATAAAAAGTTTGTCAAGAGGAAACCAGCTCCCTTACCATTTTTTTATGTATAACACCGTTCGTGGCAAGGACTTCCTTGTCATAATGGGAGTATTCGGAGCCGTCCAGTTTTGTCACTGTGCCGGCCGCTTCCCTGACAATCAGGGTGCCTGCCGCGCAATCCCAGGGATTAAGGTCCAGCTCCCAGTAGCCGTCAAACCTGCCGCAGGCCACATAACAGAAATCAAGCGCCGCCGAACCGGCCCGCCTTATGGCCATGGAGCGCATCAGGAATCTGTTGAAATAATCCACATTGTTATGCTTCGCTTCCTGAAGCCGGTATGAAAACCCCGTAGCAAGGAAAGCGTCTATAAGTTTTTTTGTCTTGGAAACGCTTATCCTTTTATTATTAAGATACGCGCCGCGGCCCTTCTCGGCATAAAACAGCTCATTCCTTACCGGCTCATAAACAACCCCTAAAATCACTTCTCCCTCTTCTTCAAGCGCTATGGATACGCTGAAAAACGGAAAGGCGTGGGCAAAATTTGTCGTGCCGTCAAGGGGGTCTATCAACCATTTAAATGAAGAGATGGTGTTTTTAGCTCCCATCTCTTCGGACAATACTGAATGATCCGGAAAGGCCGAGAATATCTTGCCTATTATTATCTTTTCCGCTTTTTTATCCACGTCGGTTACGATATTCCGCACACCTTTATAGGAGATATTCTTTATCCTGCCGAGAGAACTTTTAATAAATTCCCCGCTTTTTAATGCCGCTTCAACCGCGATTTTTTTATATGATTTTTTCATAATGGTGTTATAATTGTAGCTTATAAGGATTCCTATGTCCACAAAAAACACGCATTCATTTGACAGGCTCGTAAAACTCATGGCCCGCCTGCGCGCGAAAAACGGCTGCCCGTGGGACAAGGTCCAGACCCATTCCTCGCTTAAAAAATACCTGATAGAGGAGGCCTATGAGGTCTGTGAGGCCATCGACTCCAGGGACCCGGAAAAGTTAAAAGAGGAGCTGGGCGATTTTTTGTTTCAGGTGATATTCCACGCCCAGATAGCGAAGGAGCGCGCTGCCTTTGATATCAAGGACATCCTGGACGCCACTTACGAAAAGATGGTGCGCAGGCATGCCCATGTATTCGGAAAGCGCAAGGCGAAAAACGCTAAAGAGGCGTATAAACGCTGGCAGGAAATAAAGAAGGAGGAAAGGCGCTAAGATGGAAATTTGGGGAGAAAACGGCATCTCTAATCAAGATAAAACCAAAAACCAGGAATGGGATCCTGGTTTTCGAAACCGGTAAATTCAAGCTTTCCTATATATACAGAGACTGCTACTCGGATATACGCTTTAAGTGGCTCTGAGTGGAGCCTCTCTAGCCTCGCCGCCGTAGGCGGCAGGGCCCAGAGCTCCCTCCCCGAAGCAGAAATCTCATCTGCCGCATGGATTTCGCTCTTGCGAAATCTAATCCCCGGTCTAAAAACCCGGGGATTTCTGCGGAGGGGATTAAAATTTTTTATTAAAGCCACTTTTTACGCTTAAAATAAAAGAGCATAATTATTGTAATAACCACCATGGATAAAATAGTTATGTGGTAACCGTATTTACTGGATAATTCAGGCATATACTTAAAATTCATGCCATATATGCTGGCGATTAATGTCAGAGGCATTACAATAGTAGCAATAACGGTCAGTGTCTTCATTATCTCATTCAGCCTGTTTGAAACAACCGAGACATAGGCCTCAAGGGCGCCGGTAACAACATCCCGGGAGGTACCTACGATATCGTTTAGCCTGACCAGGTTATCATATATGTTCCTGAAATAAACGGAATTTGCCGAAGATATGAAGGGGAAGTCTCCCCTTGCGATGAGGCTCAGCACATCGGCCTGCGGCCCGATGGTGCGGCGCAGGTACATAATCTCATTTTTGAGGTTATATATCTTCTTAAGCGTCGCGTTTGACGGCTCGCTGAATAATTCGTCGCTCATCTCGTCAACCATATCGTCAAATTCTGTTATAATCGGGAAATAACTGTCAACAAGGCAGTCCAGGATGGAATACAAAAGAAAATCCCCTCCGCTCATCATCATCGGCGACTGCTTGCGGATCCTCTCCTTGCTTGTGCAGAGCGTACTTACCTTATTGTCGTGCGCGGTAATAAGAAAATTTTTGCCGAGGCAGTAATCAACCTCTGCCGTATTTATTTTTGATTTTGCCTTGTCATGCGACTCCATTGAGAACATGACCAGAAAGATATAATCCTTGAAATTTTCCACCTTTGGGCGAGCGTTGGCCATGATAAAATCTTCAATGGTAAGAGGGTGCAGATTGAAGATATCGGTAAGCAGGTCTATGTCTGAATCATCAATGTTGTTGATATCTATCCATAAGAGATTGGACGGGTCCTTCAGCGCCTCCCGTATTTCCGGCAGCTTGATATCGGTTTTCAGTCCGGTCTGAGAGTTATATAGAAAGGATTCGTACATAATTTTTTTAGTTCAACTGTAATAGTTTACCTGAAATAAAGTTTGCGTGCAACAAAAAACTCAGGTCTTGCCATTATTTGCCGGCCCACACCTTATTATCCTACTCATGTTTTCCTCTCCTTAAAGACAAGCAGGATAAAGGATATAAAAAACAATATCGCCAAAATATTTACCGCGATTTCGACAAACAGCTCTTTAATCCCGAATAATCTAGCATCACGCCACGCCTCTACGATGATTAAAACCGCCAACGCGCCGATAATAGAAGGGGCCTCTTTTTTTACCCACGGTAATTTTAAAGGAAGATTTTTTCTCAGGGTCGGGAGATGGCCTGGGCGTGGGAAATATTTAGGCACGCCGCCGCAATAGTCCCTGTATTCCCCGCCAAAGCGTTCTCTTAAAACGGCCTCTTCCCTCTTTACCTGTGGGACATATATCAGTAAAAAAACACCCATAAAAATAAGCCACGCCCACCATTCAAGCAGGGTGACAACAAACCCGCTACCTATCATGAAAGTGCCGAAATACATGGGATTCCTGATAACCGCGTACGGACCGCCCGTAACCAGCCTGCCGCCGCTTACTGAACCTTCCTCTTTATATCCCCTCGCTGATATGCGGAACAAAAAACCCCCAAGGACAAACGCCAGGCCCACCACATCCAGGAATTCGTCCAGCCTTTTGTTCTCCCAGCGCGGGAATGTGGCTTCGCACAGTAAAATCACCGTGAGGACCGCGAGCAAAATCAACATTCCCTGGATCCTTATCCGCCTTTTCATGTTTTCACGTCAATCCGGACACTCTTATTTCTTGAACTTGCCTCTTTGATAATTTCCATTTTATCCGGGCGCCGAGGGAGTTTTTCTATCTTCCTATATCTGTATTTATTATAGCAGCTGAATTTCATATTTACAAGTAGAACTCCTTAGTCAAATTTGATTTTGCGGAGTGGTTTTTTATGCTATAATAAACATTCATATGGAATCTCTTTACCTCAGCGTTAAAACCGTAAAGAATATAATTAAAGATTTCCATTCGGAGATGTCAAGGGGGCTTTGCGGCCGCAAAAGCTCCCTCTCTATGATGCCCACCTTTGCAGGCATGCCTACAGGAAACGAAAAAGGCAGATTTATAGCCCTTGACCTCGGTGGCACGAATTTCAGGATACTGGAGGTTGCTTTAAAGGGCCGCGGGAGAATTTCCGTCATATCCGAAAAAAGATTCCTTTTAAAAAATAAAGATATCGCCGGAACAGAAAAACAGCTTTTTGATTTTATCGCTCTCCGGGTCAAGCGTTTCATGATGGCCAACCGGATAGGCCCCAGAGAAGAAAGGCCTCTCGGATTCACCTTCTCTTTCCCTGTGCGCCAGAGGAGTATCGCAGACGGAATACTTCTGTGCTGGAATAAGGGTTTTGCTGCGAAAAATGCCGTCGGTAGGGATGTAATACAGCTTTTAAACAACGCCTTAAAGCGAAACGGCGCGCAAAATATAGAGGTAGCCGCATTGATCAATGACACCATAGGCACGCTCGTTACCAGAAGATACAGCGACCGCAATTGCGACCTGGGGGTGATAATCGGCACCGGGACCAACGCCTCTTATCCCGAGAAGATATCCAATATCAAAAAGGTCCGCCGTCTAAAAACGCGAACGGGTCAAATGGCCATAAATATCGAATGGGGAAATTTTAACAGGTTGCCGCACACCGCTTACGATAAAAAGCTTGATGCCTCAACCGCCAACCCCGGAAGGCAGATACTGGAAAAGATGGTCTCAGGGATGTACTTGGGTGAGATCTCCCGCCTGGTCCTTCTTGACCTGGTAAGAAAAAAAATGCTTTTTAGCGGTAAAGTGCCGGCAGGATTGACAAGGCCGTGGAAATTTAACACCTTGCAGGTGGCGCTTTCTGAAAGCGACCGCTCAAAGCGCCTGGAGAAAATCGGAAAATTGTTAAGAGGGCTGGGTAAGCTAAGCTCTTCATATCCGGACAGGCTGATGGTAAAAAAGGTATGCGGGATGGTATCGACCCGTTCAGCTCAGATAAGCGCCGCGGCCATCGCTGCGGTTATCCTCTGGATGGATCCCAAGGTAAAAAAGAATCACACGGTCGCGATAGACGGCTCTCTTTTTGAAAAATGGCCTGAATACCGCGGCCACATCAGGTCTTCTCTGCGGGAAATATTAAAGGAAAAAGCTGCGAAGGTATCTCTCGCCCTCACCAAGAATGGCTCTGGAAAAGGCGCCGCCATAGTCGCCGCCACCTCCTCCCGGATATAAAAATCAACGCGCGTGGTATCTTCTGAAATTACGCCTGGGCCGGAATTTATGCTGCATGGGCCCGCGGTGCTGGCCATGCTGCTGCTTATGCCCCTCGACAAAACGCTCCTTGGGAAATTCCGGATGTTCTGAGATCGGCAGTTTTGCCCTCATAAGCTTTTCGATATTCCTGACATCATCGCCCTGGTCGGGCCCGGCAAAAGATATGGCGTGGCCTTTATGGCCCGCGCGGCCGGTCCTGCCGATGCGGTGCACGTAATTTTCCGCGTCTTCTGGAAGGTCATAATTAATAACAAGCTCTATGCCGATAACATCGATCCCGCGGGCGGCGATATCCGTCGCTACCAGTATCCTGTATTTACCCGATTTAAAACCCTCCAAGGCCTCCCGCCGCTGGGTAAGCGACCGGTTGGAATGGATCTCTGCCGCGCGATGGCCCGCGCCCTTAAGCGCCCTTGTTATTTTTGACGCTCCGATCTTGGTCCTGGAAAAAACAAGCGTCGTCCCGCGGTACTGATTGAGGAGTTGTTCAAGAAGCCTTTTTTTTGAGTCTCTCTGGACAATAAAAACCTCATGGGTGATGCGTTCCGGGGCGGTACCGGACGGCGCTATCTCCACGCTCACCGGCAGCTTCATGTGCGCGGCGGCGATCTTTATTATCTCCTGCGGAATTGTCGCCGAGAAAAGCATCGTCTGCCTTTCTTTCGGAACAAACCGTAGTATCTGCTCTATCTGCGGCGCGAAACCCATATCGAGCATTCGGTCCGCCTCATCCAGTACGAGGATAATCACGTCGCGTAAATCAATGTGGCCCTGCTTGAGATGGTCGATAAGGCGGCCAGGGGTCGCGACGATGACGCGCGGATCCCTTCTGAGCGCCTGCATCTGGTCCTGCATAGAGGCGCCTCCGATGAGAACGGCGCTTCTTATCCCGAAAGAATGCTCTATCTTCTGGAATGTCTCGTCAACCTGTATAGCAAGTTCGCGGGTAGGCACAAGAACAAGGCCGCGGCCCTTCTTTTGGCCGAGGCACTGCAGCATCGGGATGGCGAATGCCAGCGTCTTACCGGTGCCGGTTTGCGCGATCCCTATGATATCCTTGCCCTCTATAGCTACGGGGATCGCCTTGTGCTGAATCGGCATCGGCACCGTAAATTTCATCCGGTCCAGTATCTCAAGGACTCTCGGCGCGATTCCAAGCCCGTAAAAACTCAAATTTGTATCCTGTTTTTGTTGTGTCATAAATTTGTTTTTAAAATGGCACTCCTATATGGGCCTCCACAAAGGGCCCGTTTTTAATATCTATTTTGTTTTCCTTGCGCTTATCGTATTTCTTATCCTCGTAGAAGAAACGGTCAAAGGCGTATCCGCCGGCAATCCTTAAGCCGGCGTATTTCATGAACTGCCAATGTAGGCCGGCTGCGAGTTTCTTTTCATAATAGAGCAGCCGGTAATCACCGGTTGTCCGGTCGGCCCGGGCATATGTCTCGTTGTCCCAATTAAACATCCCATACGCCTTCAGCGACGGCGTAAGTTGATATGAGGCCTTGGCATATATATAGCTGGTAGCGATATACGAGAGCTTTATATCCGTTTTGGCAAAGGGTTTTATCTCCAGATATGCCACAGGCAGGCCGATAATCGCCTCGATTTTCTCGGAGGGTTTATACCAGTATCCCGCCCCGGGCACAGGGTAGCCGCGCAGGTAATACCGGTTATTATTATAATCCACGTACAGGATCCACGAATCTTCTCCTTTGGCGGGAATCTTTACGTACGCATCTCCCCGTAATGTAATCTCATCCCGGCTGTAAAACAATTTATCGCTTGAGGACCCGACCAGCAGTGCCGCGCCCGTAGTCCAGCCATTATCGAGTTGTTTGCGAAAGAAGGGCCCTGTTTTAAAATCATACAGGTTTTCCGGAAGTTTCGCGGAATCACGCGGCATAACCGCGCCCGTCTTGGAATATCTATCGCTAAAAGAAACTGCTATGCCAAGATCCTGATCCGCCCTGTTCATAACAGGAGCTAGCCCGCCTGCCTCATGCAGGTACATCTCCAGGGATGTGTTTCGATCCTTAACATCCTTTTTATCATAAAATGTAAAATTGTAGGCAGCGACCGGCGGCAGTTTCCCTAACGGCGCCCTTGCCCATTCAACAAACTCCTCCTGGGCCGAGGCGATTAAAGGGCTCACAAATAAACAAAATATAATTATAAAAAATAACATCTGCCCCGTTCTATGCATACCTAAAATCTCCTTTCTGTTGTAAGGCTCTGGTAACATTATACTTCCTAATCGCAAAATTTGCAACATAGATGCTCGACCATTTTATATTGACATAACACCCTCCTTCTTTTACAATAGAAATACCTTAATAACACGCAATAACGTTCTTTAACAACTTATTCCCCTGTAGCTCAGTTGGTAGAGCACGTGGCTGTGCGCGAGCGAAGCGAGCGCAAAACGCTTCGCAGCATGAAGAAAAGAGGACAATTGGCAAAAGTCGAGAAAAG
>CAYQVM010000012.1:7473-19442 GCA_964421145.1 uncultured Planctomycetia bacterium | reverse complement strand
TCTTAAGCAGGGTGTGGCAGGTTCGAGTCCTGCGCGGCTCATCAAATTTTTTGTGCGGACGTGGCGAAACTGGCACACGCGCTAGCCTTAGGAGCTAGTGGGGAAACCCTTGGGGGTTCAAATCCCTCCGTCCGCAGTTAAAACAATTAATACGCGGGGGTAATTCAGCGGTAGAATGCAACGTTGCCAACGTTGATGTCGCGGGTTCGAGCCCCGTCCCCCGCTGTTATCTACTTTTTCTTAGAAAGAATAAAAACCGAGAGGAGAGCGATAAATGAAGATTATGGATTTTTTAAACGAGAAGGCTGTCGCCGCCAACATGAAGGCGCAGGACAAGGAAGGCGTGATAGGGGAGCTCGTTGACCTTCTTTATAAGGCAGGCGCAATCAAGGACAAGGAAGAACTTGTGAGCGCCCTCCTGGCGAGGGAGGCCCTTGGGTCAACAGGCATCGGACAGGGTATAGGCATCCCTCACGGAAAATCCGGCAAGGTCAAGGAGCTCGTTGCCGCTTTTGGACTTTCGCGTAAAGGAGTGAAATTTGATTCTCTGGACGGAGAGCCCGTATATATTTTCTTTCTGCTGGTCGCGCCGGAAGAATCCGCAGGGCCGCATCTGAAGGCGCTTGCGAGGATATCCAGGTTCCTTAAGGATAAATATTTCCGCGACCTTCTCAAAGCCGCCAAAGACGAAAAAGAAATTATTAAAATCATCATAGAAGAAGACGAAAAAAAGGTTTAGCTAATGAAACTTTTGAAGTGGCTTTATCCGGGAATGCGGATTAAACGCTGGATTGCCTTTTCCATACTGGGGGTCATAATCCTTTCCATGGGATTTGTGATTATTATCTCAGAGGAAGGAGGAAGGGCGAGTTTCGGGACCAGTGTCCTTGTTATTATCGGGATCGTCATACTGATAATCGGCGTAAAAAGAATCATCAATTCCCTAATAACCATATTTTTGACCGGCACAGAGAAGGACCTTGTAGATATCGTTTATAAGAAGAGGCAGCTTGAAAGAGGGCCGCGAGTGGTGGTTATAGGGGGGGGGTCCGGGCTGGCAACCATACTGCACGGACTTAAAGAATTTACCGTGAATAATACCGCCATAGTTACGCTGGCGGATGAGGCCCTTATAGCGGGCGGGATACAGGATCAGTTCGGCATGCCTCAGCCGAGCGACATAAGAGAGTGCCTGATAGCGCTGGCCGACGCGGAGCCGGTGGTTGAAAAATTGTTTCATCATAGGTTCAAAAAGGGCACCGAATTATGGGGGCATAATTTCGGGGACCTTTTTCTGGAAGCAATGTCCGATATCACTGGCGATTTTGACAGGGCTGTTAAGGAATCGAGCAGGGTATTGGCGGTAAGGGGCAATGTGGTGACCTCCACCCTCTCAAAGGTTTCTCTTATCGCGCGGCACCAGGATGGGACAGAGACGGTTGGCAGGCAGAATATACTTAACAGTTTAAGCCCAATCAGGAAGGTATATCTCAGGCCTCAGCTGGCTAAGCCGGCGCAGGAGGCGGTCAGCGCGTTAATAAGGGCGGACGCCATTGTTATTGCCCCCGGCGCGCTTTATACGGGTATTGCCCCCGGCCTGTTGATAGAAGGCATAAAAGAAGTGATCCTAGATTCCAAGGCCGTAAAAATATGCGTTTTGAATATCATGACAAAGGCAGGCGAGACAGACGGCTATAAGGCCAGCGACCACATCAGGGTAATCCATGATATCCTCGGTAAAAATTTAATCGATTACTGCATAGTTAATAAAGAAGAGATCCCCAAAGAGACATTGAAAGACTACGATCAGGAAGGCGCTTCATTAGTCGCTATTGATAAAGAAAATATCCGCCAGTTCGGTTGTGTAATCGTAGAAGAGGCCCTTATTGACAGGGCGAGCCGGCTTATACGCCATGACGCAACGAAGGTGGCCGGCATAATAGCTGATTTGATAAACGAGTCAAAAAAATCCAAGGCTCATGCCAAGCAACAAGATTAATCTTTTGATGGTCGTGCACTGCCACCAGCCCGTCGGGAATTTCGATGGGGTTTTTAGGGAAGCATATGAGAAGTCATATCTTCCTTTCATAGAGGTCCTCCGGAAGCATCCAAAAATCAAGGTAGCGCTGCATTATTCCGGTTGTCTACTTGATTGGCTGAAAGATAAAAGGCCGGAATTTCTGGCACGCTTAAAAGGGCTTGTTAAGGTAGGCCAGGTTGAAATGGTCGTGGGCGGGTATTACGAGCCCATTCTCCCGCTTATACCGGACAGGGACAAGCTGGGCCAGATTAAGATGCATACGGATTTTATCAAAAAGGTGACTGATTACGAAGCAAAAGGGGCATGGTTGGTTGAGAGGGTGTGGGAACCGTATCTGGCGCGCATATTTTCTCAGGCGGGCCTGAGTTATACGGTCGTAGATGACTCGCATTTTGAGCTTGCAGGTAAAAAGGTTGATGAGATCCTGGGTTATTATCTTACCGAGGAGGAAGGCCGCACACTGGCACTTTTCCCGTCCTCAAAAAAGCTTAGGTACAATATGCCTTTTAAATTGCCGCACGAAACGATAGATTACCTAAGGTCTGTCGCCACCCCTGACGGCGCAAGGGCTGTTACCTTCGGGGATGACGGAGAAAAGTTCGGGATGTGGCCACATACCTACAAATGGGTTTACGAGGAGCGGTGGCTTGAATTGTTCTTCAGCGCGCTTGACGATAACTCTGACTGGATAAAAATTATGACGCCGGCGGAGTACCTTAAAAATTATCCTCCCCTGGGCAGGATATACATACCGTGTGCAAGCTATCCGGAGATGCTTGAATGGTCAGGCGGGTATTTCAAAAATTTTTTAGTAAAGTATCCTGAGGCAAATTGGATGCAGAAACGGATGTTTTACGCGAGCGAAAAATTGTCCGGCGCGGACCAGAAAAAGCCGGCCGTAAAAGAGGCGACAAAGGCCCTGTATAAGTCTCAATGCAACTGCGCTTACTGGCACGGTGTTTTCGGCGGGCTATACCTTCACCACCTGCGCGCCGCGGTTTACCAGAATATAATCGACGCGGAAAATAAAATGGCCCGTCTTGAAAAAACAAAGAGCCCGCTTAAGTTAGAGGTTGCTGATATCGACAAAGACGGCGCGGATGAGATCGCCGTGGAAAACGGCCCCCTGGCCGTATATATAGACCCGGCCGAAGGCGGAAGCGTGCTTGAAATGGATTACAGGCCTAAAGCATTAAATATTATAAATACCCTGGCAAGAAGGCCAGAGGCCTACCATAAAAAGATTGGCAAACTAGACAATCCGGGCGCGCAGGGTAAAACTACAAACGGCGTCGCCAGCATACATGATCTGGCAATAGCCAAAGAGAAAGATCTGGCAGGCTTTCTAAATTACGACCAGTATAGAAAGTCTTTTCTTATAGAGCACTTTCTGCCTGCCGACGCAAACCCGGACGAGTTTTCCCGGGCGGCTTTTAAAGAGCTGGGAAATTTTGTTTCCGCGCCGTATAAACACGAGATTAAGACAACGGATACTGAAATATCGGTACTGCTGGAGAGAGAGGGTCTGGTGATGGAAAGCGACAGAAGTATTATTTTGAAATTAAATAAATGCATTAAAATTGAAGCCGCGAAGCCGGCCTTAGGTATTTCTTACAAAATAAAAAACATGACGGACGAGGATGCGAATTTATGGTTCGGTTCGGAGTATAACCTTTCTTTGAGGGATCCCAAATTCTGCAAGGTAGGCGAGCTGGCCGATATCAGCCGGTTTGAGATAAATGATGAGTGGTTTAAGGCGGTTCTCAAATATACCTTCAGTAAAAATGCCAGTGTATGGTTTTATCCGGTCGAGACGATTTCGGAATCCGAGGGAGGGCTTGAGAAGACTTATCAGCAGCTGTGCCTTTTGTTTAACTGGCGCCTGACAATCAAGCCGAAACAGGCCTGGTCGGTAGATATTAATCTGGATATGGGATAACCGGTGATTGTCGAAAAAAAGCTTATCATCAGGCACAAACAGGGCCTTCACGCGCGGCCGGCAGCGATTTTTGTCCAGATCGCGAATAAATTTGACAGCACAATCTCCGTAAAGAAAGGTAATCAGGAGGTCAACGGTAAGTCGATATTGGGGATACTCATGCTTGCCGCAGAAAGAGACAGCCAGATATATATCAGGGCCGAGGGAGACGACGCAAAAAAAGCGGTTGAGGCGCTTGAAAAGCTGCTATTAGGCGATATGGAAGAAAAAAGGGGGGTTAAGGAGAAGTGAAGCCGAAGGTTCTAAAAGGCATACCGGCGGCGCCGGGCATAAGCATAGGGAAGGCCTTTTTATTCGATACCCATGAGATGGGCCTGGCGATAAAAAGGCCTATATTGGAAGAAGAGGCGCCGGCCGAGGTGCGCCGTTTTAAGGAGGCGCTGAGCAAGACGCGGCATGAGATTACCAAGATAAAAGATAAGATCTCCCGCGAGATAGGCGCCGAGCACGGAGAGATATTCAGCGCCCATCTTCTGGTTCTTGAAGATGCCATGCTTGTGGATGAAGTTATCTCAAGGATAAAGAAAGAGCGCCTGGCGGTAGAATATATATTCCAGGATGTTTTAAAAAAATATGTAAAGGCGTTTTCAAAGATAGACGATGAATACCTTCGAGAGAGGATCAGCGACATAAATGACGTCGGCAAGCGCATCCTAAAAAACCTGGTCGGCGCGAAACACGATACCCTTTGCGAACTAAAGCAGCCCGCCATCATTATCGCCTATGACCTCTCGCCGTCCGATACCGCATGTATGCACAAACAGAGCGTCATTGCCTTTGCCACCGACATAGGCGGCAGGACCTCCCACACGGCCATCATGGCAAAGTCGCTTGAGATCCCGGCCGTTGTGGGCTTAGAAGAGATCACCGCCGTTGTCAAAAACGGCGACTACGTGATAGTGGACGGGAATAAAGGCGTTGTGATAGTCCATCCGGCTCAGGAGACAATAAAGGAATACGAGCTTGAAAGAAAGGGATTTGAAGAAAAAGAGATAGGCCTGTTAAGCCTGAGAGATCTGCCCGCCGAAACGCTGGATGGACGCAAAGTGGAAATTGTCGCGAATATAGAGCAGCCCGAAGAAGTAACCTCCGTAATATACCACGGGGCGCATGGGGTAGGGCTTTACAGAACGGAATATTTTTATATGAACAGGCCGGACCTGCCTTCCGAAGAGGAGCACTTCGAGGCGTATAAAACCGTCGTCCAGAAAATGGCCCCGCACTCGGTTATTGTGAGGACCCTGGATCTGGGCGGGGATAAGTTTTTGTCTCATCTTGAAGTGCCGACTGAGATGAACCCCTTCCTGGGCTGGCGGGCGATAAGGTTCTGCCTCGCCAGGCCGGACATATTCAAGGTGCAGCTCAGGGCGATCCTGAGGGCCTCCGCCTACGGAAAGCTCAAGATAATGTATCCCATGATTTCGGGCCTGGAGGAATTAAGGCAGGCCAATGCCATATTGCATGATGTAAGCGCGGAACTCAAGGCGAAGAATGTCGCATTCGATGAAAATATGGAAGTAGGCGCTATGATCGAGATACCGTCCGCCGCGATCACTTCTGATCTGCTGGCCAGAGAGGTTGACTTTTTCAGCATCGGAACGAATGACCTGATTCAGTATTCCATAGCGGTTGACAGGGTAAACGAAAAGATAGCGTATCTGTACGAATCTACGCATCCCGGCGTCCTCAGGCTCATAAAAAATATTATAGATAACGGCCACAAGGCCGGCATATGGGTCGGGATGTGCGGCGAGATGGCAAGCGAGCCGGAACTCGTGCCGATACTTTTGGGCCTCGGTCTTGATGAATTCAGTATGTCCTCCCCGATCGTGCCCGAGATAAAAAAGATTGTCAGGTCGCTCAGCTTGGAACAGGCCAGGGAGATCGCCCAGAAGGCCCTGTCGTTTTCTACCGGCAGGGAAGTCGAAGATTTTGCGAAGGCAAAACTTAAGGAGATATCCCCGGAATTCGAAATAAATTGAGGAAGATATGAACCCAGCCCCTCCTATGGAGGGCGACTGGGTTAGCAGGAGGGGCTGGGTGAACAATAAAGAAAGCGACGAAAAATATAAAAATGAAATAAGGGCGAAGATAATCGAATTAAAGAAGAAAAGAAATGCGGTTGTCATAGTCCATAATTACCAGAGGGACGAGATTCAGGACATAGCCGATATCACCGGAGATTCTCTGGCCCTTTCCCAGGCGGCCATCAGGACGGACGCCAAGGTAATCGTATTCTGCGGGGTGCATTTCATGGCGGAATCCGCAGCCATATTAAACCCGACCAAGACGGTGCTGCTGCCGGTTATAGAGGCGGGATGCCCCATGGCGGACATGATAACCGCGGAAAAACTAAAGGCAATGAAACAGAAGAATCCCGAGGCCGCCGTCGTGTGTTATGTGAACTCTTCAGCCAAGGTAAAAGCCGAAAGCGATTACTGCTGCACTTCATCAAATGCCATTGAGGTGGTCAAGCATATACAAAATAAAGAGATTATCTTCGTGCCTGATCAAAACCTGGGCCTTTATGTCCAGTCGCAGCTGCCTGAAAAGCGCATAATTACCTGGCAGGGATTTTGTCCTACGCATATAAGGGTGCAGGAGGAGGATATCATAGAGGCCAAGAAGGCGCACCCCGCGGCGGAGGTCATCTCCCATCCGGAATGTAATCCCGGGGTCCTTGCCATTTCCGACCACATATGTTCAACCGCAGGCATGTTTAAATACTGCAGGACCGCCGCGGCGAAAGAATTTATCATAGCCACTGAAATGGGTATGTTGTATAAATTGAAGAAAGAAAATCCCGGCAAACAGTTTTACCTGGCTACAGAACACCTGATATGCCCCTCTATGAAATTGACAACGCTGGGCTGGGTAGCCAATTCGCTTGAAACTATGACGAATATTATTACCGTGCCCGAGGATGTCAGGCATAACGCCATAAAGGCGCTGAAGAGAATGCTTGAGATTACAGGCGAACCTAAGACAGCGGTCATATCCGGTTACTGATGGATAAAAAGATTAAGATAGGAATAATAGGATGCGGCACCATCGGCTCTGAGATAGCCAGGGCCATAGACAGGGATTTCCAACCGGAGGCGATTCTAATAGCCCTCTCTGATGTAGACCAGGCCAAGACTCAAGCACTTAAGAAGAAGCTGATAAGCAAGCCCCTTATTCTTGACATTGACAATCTTATTGAGAAATCCGATCTTGTTGTGGAGGCGGCCTCTGCCGGTATCTCAAATGAGATCGCCAAGAAGTCGCTCGTCCTGAAAAAAGATGTCATGATCATGAGCATCGGCGGTATCATCAGAAATTACACCGCCCTTTTTGACCTGGCAAAAAGTGTCGGCTGCAGGATTTATCTGCCCAGCGGCGCGCTTTGCGGTTTAGACGGAATAAAGGCCTCTGCGCTGGGAAAGATCTACAAGGTTGAGCTTACCACCCGCAAGCCGCCCGCCAGCCTCGCCGGCGCCCCGTTTATCCAGAAAAATAAGATCGACTTGGACAAGATAACATCCGAGACAACCATATTTGAAGGCAGCGCACTTGAGGCGATAGAGGGATTCCCCGCTAATGTTAACGTGTCATGCGCATTGAGCATCGCGGGCATCGGGCCGCAGAAGACCACAGTGAAAATAATCACCTCGCCGGAATATAAAAGAAATACGCACGAGATAGTGCTGGAAGGGGAAGCCGGAAGGATTATTACCAGGACAGAAAACGTGCCGTCTCCCTCCAATCCAAAGACAAGTTATCTTGCGATCCTTTCGGCGATCGCGACACTTAAGCAGATTTTCGGACCAGCCAAGGTTGGCACATGAGAAATAACCAATGACCAATTTCCAAACACCAAATAATAACCAATACCCAATAATCAAGTTCCAAACATGTAGTTTGGTTATTGATAGATTGGTTATTGGAATTTATTTGATGTTTGTATTTTGGTTATTGGTGATTAACTTGTTGTAAAATATATTATACGGAAGGAGGTGAATTAAATGGCAGAAAAAGTCTTCAAGTGCGGCATTAAGAGGAAAAAAGGGTATCTCTACTACATTGACAAAAGGGGCAACGTCGTTGAGACAAAGATGGCGCGCGGAAAACAAAAAGGCGGCGGCGGAAAGGTAATCTGCAAAGCAGGCGTGAAGAGACAAAAAGGGTATCTCTATTTTGTTGACAAGAAGGGCGATGTCTCCAAGGCCAAGATGGCTCGCGGCGGCAGAAAGAAAAAGAGATAATATAGCTGGGTATAACAGCTGTGTTATTTATTTGAGCGAGGGATTAACGAAAGTTGGTCCCTCGCTTTTGTTAGGATTTTAAAAATGTAGTTCTTTTTTATTGACAAATAAGAATTTCGTGTTATACTTTATAGCGGAGTGGATATTAATAATATTATATGAGTCCGTTACGGGAACACCGCCTCATAGGCGAGGCGATGATAGAAGAAGGGTTAATAACCCAGAAGCAACTTGAAGACGGCTTGGAGTTTCAGAAAAAAGTAAAAAAGTTAATCGGCGAAACGTTGGTTGAACTTGGTTTTTTAAGGGAAAGTACCCTGCTTAATTTTCTGGCAGGTTTTTTTTATGATTACGGGATCCCGACCCGTAATAGATCGATTAGAATTTTGGAGGATACAGTTGAGTTTAAATCTTCGGATTTTAATAAATGGCTTATTTATATGGCCCGAAAGAATGCCTCCGATCTTCATCTTGTGGCGGGTGTACCGCCGCGGCTGAGGATAAACGGGGAACTGGTCTCTCCTGATGTTGGACCCTTATCCCCGGCAAAAATTAAAAACCTGGTTTACAGCATACTGGATTATCAGGAGATAGAGAATTTTGAACATTATAAGGCCCTGGATAAATCCTACCAGATAGAAAAGATCAGCAGATATAGAATCAACCTGCACTGGCAAAGGGATTCTATAGGCGCGAGCATAAGGGCGCTTCCTATAGATATACCGGATTTTAAAAATTTGGGCGCGCCTGAAATACTAAAAGATCTGGCCTTAAGATCCAGCGGTATTGTATTAATCACAGGGCCGGCGGGCTGCGGGAAATCCACAACCCTTGCTGCCATGATCGAGTATGTTAACAATACGCGCTCGGCGCATATCGTTACCATTGAAGACCCAATAGAATATGTGTTTGTGTCCAAAAACAGCCTTATAAGGCAAAGGGAACTGGGCAAGGATACGCTTTCGTTCCATGAGGCCCTCAAGAGTCTCGTTAGGCAGGACCCCAACGTTATCCTGATAGGCGAGATGAGGGATCTTGAGACCATACAGGCGGCGCTCAGCCTCGCCGAGACAGGACATCTGGTTTTAAGCACACTGCATACCCAGGATGCGACGCATGCCATAAACAGGATAGTGGATGTTTTTCCTATAGCCTATCAGCACGAGATACGCACAAAACTTGCCTTGGTGCTCCAGGGTGTAGTTGTGCAGCAGCTTATCCCCAGGGTCGATCGGCTCGGTAGAGTACTGGCCTGCGAGATATTGAGCTGCACGCCCTCTATAAGGAGCCTGATCCGCGAAAACAGCCTTGCGCAAATACGCTCATATATTCAGATGGGAAGGCACTATGGCATGAGGTCTATGAACCAGTCTCTGCTCGATCTATATGAGGCGGGTATCATATCTTTTGAGGAGGCCTCGGTGAGGAGCAACGACAGGGATGAGTTACTGCGGCTTATTCCTAAGTCGCAATATTAGTTTGACAAACGAGCTCTTTATTGATATAATTTTTACAGATCTTCGGGGTGGGGTGCATATCCTCAGCCGGTAGTAACAGCCTACGAGTTCCGCTAAAAGCGGGGCAGATTCGGTGAGATTCCGAAGCCGACCGTCCCCGAATGAAGATTTTCTTCGGAGAACTTCTTCGGGATCCCGATACATGGAGTATTATCCGGGTATCGGGGAAAGTCGGGATGAGAGAAGATTGAAATTCGCAGATTTTAAATAGATTACACATATAAACCCCGAAGAGATTTGGGGTTTATTATTTTTTAAGAGGGGAAAATGAAACTCAATACCATAGAAGAAATTATAGCCGATATAAAAAACGGCAGGATGGTTATAGTAACGGATGATGAAGACCGCGAGAATGAAGGCGATCTTATCATGGCCGCCTCTTTTGTCACGCCGGACGACATTAATTTTATGACAAAACACGGCCGCGGACTGATATGCGTCCCGATGGAAAAGAAACGGCTCGACGAATTAGAGCTATATCCGATGTCCCCACATCCCGCCGACCACTATAAGACCAGCTGGATGATTTCAACAGACGCAAAAAATGGAATTACCACAGGCATCTCGGCTTATGACAGGGCGCATACTATAAAGGTACTGGCCGATCCCTCGACAATCCCCGCGAACCTGATTAAGCCCGGCCACGTCTTTCCGTTGAAATCCCAAGAGGGCGGAGTCCTGGTCCGCGCCGGCCACACAGAGGCATGCGTGGATCTGATGAGGCTCGCGGGCCTGAATCCGGCCGGGGTCATATGCGAGATAATGAACGACGACGGGACCATGGCCAGGACACCGGAATTGCTGGATTTCGCCAAAAAATACGATCTTAAAATGTGTTCCATTGCTTCGCTGATTGGGTACAGACGGCGTTCGGAGAAACTGGTTAAAAGAATAATTGAAACCTCAATTCCAACGCGTCACGGGGAGTTTAATCTTATTTTGTATGAATCCCTGGTAGATAAAGAGCACCACATCGCCCTTGTCAAAGGCGATGTAACAAAAGGCGAGGCCCTCGTGAGGGTGCACTCCCAGTGCCTGACGGGCGATATATTCGGCTCCTTAAGATGCGATTGCGGAGAGCAATTAAACAAGGCCATGGAAATGGTGCAAAGGGAAGGCAGGGGGGTAATTCTGTACATGAGGCAGGAAGGAAGAGGCATAGGCCTGGTGAATAAATTAAAGGCCTACGCGCTTCAGGATGAAGGGCTTGATACCGTTGAGGCCAATGAGAAACTTGGTTTTAAGGCCGACCTTAGGGATTATGGTATAGGCGCGCAGATACTTGCCGACCTGAAGCTGAAAAATATCAGGTTGCTTACAAACAATCCCCAAAAGGTTATCGGGCTTTCCGGCTATGGTATAAATATAGTCGAACGCGTCCCGCTGGAAATAAGCCCGACAGGTGATAATTCGAGGTATCTTAAAACGAAAAAAGAAAAATTGGGCCATATGTTAACCCAGCCCCTCCTATAGAGGGTAACTGGGTAAGCAGGAGGGGCTGGGTTAAAAATTTAAGAAAGGAGCAAAATATGGGAAAAGAAAGACGCGCGTTTGAGAGAATAGACAGCTTAGTCAATGTCAAATATCAGGGCAGGACATACAAGGCTCAGGGAAATTCTTTGTCGAAGGATGTAAGCAAGGAGGGGCTAGGGATGCCGGTCAATAGCAGGATTCCTCCCGGCACAACCATGGACCTGAATATTATCCTGGAGAAAAATAAGCGCGAGGAGATTATCGCCTCCGCAAAAGTCGTGTGGTCAAGGAGGAATGAGGAACATTGGAAACCCCGTTACAGCGCCGGGCTGAAGTTTTTGGAAATATCCTCAGCTGATCAAGACAGGCTAGTGAGATATGCCGGGGAAAATAGGTGGGTAAAAAGCGATTTTGAGCGCTCTTTGGAGGAAAATAAAATACCTGTTTTAGGAAAAAGGGGGGAATTTGCAATATGAATCCCGCCCCTTCTAAATATTTTTTATTTGGGGCAGGACGGTATTAATACATTATATGATTAAAGTAATCAATAATACAAAAAAGGTGAAAGGAGAAGGGGCGGGATGAAAACAGTCGTTGCGGAATTGATCGGTAAAGGGAAGAAGTTCGGGATAGTCGTTGCAAGGTTCAATGAGTTTATTACTATAGGTAAATATCCTACCGTCTGGCGAAGGAGC
>CAYQVM010000012.1:0-7463 GCA_964421145.1 uncultured Planctomycetia bacterium | reverse complement strand
AATAGCATAGAGTCAGTTTGGGTGTCGGGTTCTTTTGAGATACCTTATATTGCACAGCGGATGGCCAAATCAAAGAAATACGATGCCATAATCTGCCTCGGCACCGTTATACGCGGTTCCACGCCGCATTTTGATTATATCGCGAGCGAAACCGCCAAGGGAATCGCCAAGGTGTCCCTTGACAGCGGCCTGCCATGCATATTCGGCGTAATTACGGCGGATACGCTTGAGCAAGCAATAGAAAGGTCGGGGACAAAAGACGGCAATAAAGGAAGAGACGCCGCTTTATGCGCCATAGAGCTGGCAAATCTCTACGAAAAGATTTAATATGAGAAAACGCACAAAGGCGCGTGAATTCGCGCTCCAGATCCTTTATCAGATTGACATAACCCGCGAGGATCCTAAGGCATGCCTTGATGACTTCTGGAAGAGCCGCAAGGATGAAGCGGAAGCTGAAGTCAAGGAATTTGCCGAAAAAATCGTCTTTGGAACTATTGAGCGCAAAGAGGATATTGATAAGGTTATAAGCGAAGCCGCTCAGAACTGGGAGATTGGCAGGATGGCGGTTGTGGACAGGAACATCCTGAGGCTTACGACGTACGAATTATTATACAGGGATGACATCCCGCCGAAGGTTTCAATAAACGAGGCGATAGAGATAGCCAAGAAGTATGGAGACCAGGATTCGGGCAAATTTGTAAACGGCATCCTTGATAAGATACATAAGACTAAAAGGGCTGATGCACAGAACGGCTGATCTCCACGTCCACACCAACTTTTCCGACGGAACATTCTCGCCCGAAGAAGTAATCCAGCATGCTTCAAAAATAAAATTAAGCTGCATCGCGATATGTGATCACGATATCCTTGACGCCATAGGGCCGTGTCTGGCCGAAGGCGAAAAATACGGCGTAGAGGTTATCCCGGGCGTAGAGGTTACCGCCGAAAAACAGGGTTGCGAAATTCACATGCTGGGCTTCTATATTGACCGTAAAGATGAGGCCTTCCGGGCGAAACTGACCCAGCTATGCGCGCAGAGAGAAAAAAGGATTTACGATATGATAGATAAGCTGAAGAAGCATAAAATAAAGCTTGACCCCGGGGAGGTTTTCAAACTCAGCGGGAAGGGCTCAATCGGCAGGCTTCACCTGGCCAGGATGCTTTATAAAAAGGACTATGTTGCTAGTGTCGATGACGCCTTCAGAAAATATATAGGCAATAATAAATCCTGCTATGTCGGGAAGATTAATTTAACACCCGAAGAGGCGATAGATGAAATAATAAAGGCCAGGGGCATACCTGTCCTGGCGCATCCAGGTGTCATGGGCAAGGATGAGTTTATCCCTTCCTATATTAAGCATGGGCTCATGGGCATAGAGGTTTACCATACGGATCACCCGCCGGCCACGGCAAGGCGCTATGAGGCTATGATAAAAGAAAACAACCTTTTAATGACAGGCGGCTCAGATTGCCACGGGCTGGGTAAGGGCCGTGTTTTGATGGGCGCCGTCACGGTTCCGTATGAGCTTGTTGAAAGATTAAAGGATGCGAGACGATAAGTTTTTTATGGGCCTGGCGCTGAAGCTTGCAGGAAAGGGGCGGGGCCGAACCAGCCCAAACCCCATGGTAGGGGCTGTTATTGTCAGAAATAATAAGATAGTAGGGGAGGGCTACCACAGAAGGGCCGGCCTTGAACATGCCGAGATAGCTGCTTTGAAAAAGGCCGGACCTGAAGCAAAGGGCGCAACTCTATACGTAAATCTTGAGCCATGCAACCATTTTGGCAAAACACCTCCTTGCACCGAAGCGATAATAAAAAGCGGCATCAAAAAAGTTGTCGCAGCCATGAAGGACCCGAACCCTGTAAATAATGGCAAGGGCAATAAAAGATTAAAAGAAGCGGGCATAAGGATTATCAGCGGAATTCTGGAACAGGACGCCGAACAGTTAAATAAATTTTTTGTTAAATATATTACAACAGGAAGGCCGTTTGTGATTGTTAAAGCTGCCCAGAGCCTGGATGGCAAGATAGCAACTCGGACAGGAGAATCGAAATGGATCAGCTCTGAAGAGTCGCGGAAGTTTGTCCGTGAATTGCGGAAACAAGTGGATGCGATAATGGTAGGGGCCAACACGGTCGTGAAAGATAACCCCTTACTAACAGCCGCCAGTAGGGCAAAGCAGCCGGTTAAAATAATTGTGGATACGGAATTAAGGACACCTGTTAACGCAAGGATTTTAAGCAAAGAATCACCCGCAAAGGTAATTATTGCTGCGACAAAAAAAGCGCCAAAAAATAAAATTAAGAGTTTTGCCAAATTAAACTGTGAGATTTTAATTCTGAAAGAGAAGAATAAAAAAGTGAATTTAAGGCAGTTGATGAAAGAATTGGGCAAAAGGGAAATTACAAGCGTGCTGGTAGAGGGCGGGGGCGAATTAATAGGGGGCCTTGTTGAAGAAAGGCTGGTTGATAAATTTTTATTTTTTATTTCGCCAAAGATAATCGGAGGCAGGGATGCCATAACTTCAGTGGAAGGAAAAGGCGCTGGAATAATTGAAAATTCGCTGAATTTAAAAAACACAGAATATAAAACCATAGGGAAGGATTTGTTAATAACATGTTCACCGGAATAATCGAAGGCTTGGGTTTGGTCAAATCTTTAAATAAGAAGGGCGCGCTCTTTAAGCTTACTGTTGAGTCCGCACTTTTTACGGAAGAGCGCATAGGAAGCAGCATCGCGGTAAACGGGGTGTGCCTGACCATCGCAGGTATAAAAAATAATTCGGCCGATTTTGACATCATGCCTGAGACCGCGCAGAGCTCCAACCTCGGAAGCTTGAGAAAAGAAGAGATGGTTAATTTGGAAAGGGCGCTCAAACTCGGAGACAGGCTTAGCGGGCATATTGTATCCGGTCATGTGGATCACATTGGCAAAATTCTAAAATTAACCAACCAGGCAGAAAATTATTTTTTAACGGTAGAAGTTCGGGAAAAAGAAATGGGATTTCTTGTTAACAAAGGTTCTGTTTCCCTGGATGGCGTGAGCCTGACCGTAGCTGACTTGCAAGCGGGCAATTTTACCGTATGTTTGATACCGCACACACTAAAGAATACAAACCTGCAATTTAAAAAAGCCGGGGATTTTTTAAATATTGAGTTTGATCTGGTGGGAAAATATATTTTGAGGCTCGCTAGGAATAAGGAAGCCGGAGCCTCAGCGATCACGGAGGATTTTTTACGGAAATACGGTTATTGATTTGCGCTTGACTTGCGGGGTTTTTTAAGGTATATTTTATACAAAATGAATAGAACAATCATAGTCGCCGCAATTGTAATAGTTTTCGGGCTGACCATTTTGAATGGTTGTT
This sequence comes from uncultured Planctomycetia bacterium, assembly GCA_964421145.1. Classification (GTDB taxonomy): domain Bacteria; phylum Omnitrophota; class Gorgyraeia; order JABMQH01; family JABMQH01; genus CAYQVM01. The sequence continues at coordinate 4,094 of CAYQVM010000012.1, read as the reverse complement.
CTTCTGTTCCTTCAAGGCGGATTACGGATACGGGAGAGATTATTACCGTTGAAAAACCTCTGGGCGTATCCACGGTTTTAAGATTTGAGGATGTGCCGATACCCGCCGGTTTTAATATCATAAGAGAGCAGTCGTTTATATATCAGGATGCGTCAATCCGGGTTGGCCTGCTAAGGTATTCAGGGTGGGCAAAACCCAACCAGATAGTCGCCTTTTTAAAATCCCAGATGCCCCTGTATAATTGGAACCTCATTAATGTGGTTGAATTCGGCGACACACATATGAGTTTCGTAAAGAGCGATGAAAATTGCACCGTTACTATAGAGGCATTGGCAGCCAAGTCCCTGATGAATATAGTGATATCTCCTAAATCCGGGACCATCGCTACCGGGTTCGCCGCCCCTTCAAGCAGAAGGGGCAGATTTTAAATTGCCCCTTGACAAAGCTGGCTTTTGTGGTATACTTAACCATAAAGACCATAAAGAAATAGGCTATACCACCATAGATAACTTTAATCTGGCTAAGAAAGGAGGGAGGAAAGCTAAAGCTGAAGGTTATCAAACTATGGTGATATGGACATAGATGAGTAGAAAAAGGCAACTATAGAAAAAATAGTCTATAGGCCTTTGTTAAGATATAAGTATTATACATTTCAGAACCCTAAGGGAGGAAAATAATGGGTAAGTTTAAACTGTTTTGCATTTTGGCGTTAATGGTGCTGATTGCAGTGCCGGCTTATGCTGAGGTGCAGAATGTAAAAGTAAGCGGAGATCTGTCCGCAAGATGGATCGTAAGAGGTACTTACGATTTGGACAAAAACAATGCTACGGGCGCGGAGACAGCTGCCGGATTAGACAACGCTGATGACTATCTGATAAGCACCGCAGAGGTCCAGGTCGATGCAGATCTTACGGATAACGTCTCCACAGTAATAAGGCTGGCAAACCAGAGAGACTGGGGAGAACCAACGGACCAAAAAGCAACGGTTTCCACTAACGTCTATAACGTAATTGTGGACCTTGCGAATGTAACTTTCAAAGAGTTTTTTTATGCTCCTTTGACACTTACCATTGGCCGCCAGGATCTTTGGTACGGAAAGGGTTTCATAGTTGGAGCCAAGCAGAGAGATCCATTGAATTCAATCTCTGCTGATGAGTACACAGTGATCAACTCCTTTGACGCTTTTAAGGCCACGCTTGATTTCGACCCGTGGAAAGTAGACGGCGTATACTCGCTTATTGAAGAAGGCGCCATCAACAGGGCCAACGATCTATGGCTGGCCGGATTAAACGTCGGCTATAAGTTTGACAGCTACAAAGGAGAAGCGGAAGCCTACATGTTTGAAAAACACGACCGCACAAGAGTAGCGTATGTCAACGTGGCAACCACTGCAGCTTCCATGGTGGACTGGGTCCGGACATATGGTATCCGCGGAAGTTTTGAGCCTATTCCCAACGCCACCTTGGCGGCGGAAGGCGCTTTCCAGGCCGGCCGTTATTCAACCATAAGCACCAATGCCTCGAGAAAGAGAAGGGGCAGGGCGCTTGATGTTTCCGGAGACTACTTGTTTAAAGACGTGAGATGGACGCCGAAACTCGGAGTGGAATACATTTTCTACAGCGGTGAAGCGAATACCGGCACCGCCGCCGAAGGCACCTATCACGCGTGGGATGTGATGTATCGCGGCAAATTCGATACGGCAATCCGTGAATTCCAGAACCTCTATTATGCGACAGCCATGAGAGCGGATAATTCCACCGTAATTAAAAACGATCAGGATGCCGGCAACACAAACGAGAGCCAGGTAATTCTCTACGGCACCCTGAAACCGACCAATGCGCTGTCAGTAGACGGCCGTGTTGCTTTCTTCTGGATGGACAAGTCCCAGAAGTATACGCCAACCGGCGGCTCAGAGGAATCCAGAGGCGCAAACATAGGAAGCGAACTAGACCTTACGCTCAACTATGTATATACCGAAGACGTTTCCTTCGGCCTTCTTGCCGCATGGTTCTTCCCGGGCAGCTATTGGGTTGGCGGATTGGATGACACTGCCTCAGATATAGTCGGAACCGTAAAGGTTGCTTTCTAACATCTGATGTGGTGAATTTGTAATTTACCCCGCCCTTTTGAGAATTTCAAAAGGGCGGGGTTTTTTAACCCATAAGAAAATGGAAAGACCACTTTATATAGCCTTTGTATGGCACATGCACCAGCCTTATTATAAGGATCCTCTTACAGGCCAGATATCCATGCCATGGGTCAGGCTCCACGGGGTGAAGGATTATCATAACATGGTTGATATACTGGGGAACTTTCCTAAAATCCGCCAGACATTTAATCTGGCGCCTTCGCTTATTGACCAACTTCAGGAGTACACCTCCGGGAAACTCCCGGATGAAAAATTCTTAAATGTTTCTTTAAAACCTGCGAAGGACCTTAACCCCGAAGATAAGGAATTTATAATTCTTAATTTTTTCATGGCAAACTGGGGTAACATGATATATCCTATCCCGCGGTTTTACAACCTTCTTCTAAAAAGAGGAAAATTTGTCAGCGCGGCATTAGCCAATAGAGTTGTAAATAATTTTAACACCCAGGATTATTTAGACATCCAGGTCCTTTATAATTTATGCTGGTTTGACCCGGCCTATAGAAAGAACGATCCAGAACTCAAGGGCTTGTTGGATAAAGGCTCAAGGTTCACGGAAGAAGACAAGGCATTGGTTATAAAAAAGCAGATTGAAATTATAAAAAAGATATTACCTGTTTATAAAAACATGCAGGAGAGCGGCCAGATTGAGGTAGCGGTATCCCCGTATTATCACCCGATAATGCCGCTTTTATACGATACCAATTTGGCAAAGATAGGGATGCCCCAGGCCCCCCTGCCTCAGAAAAGATTTTTGCATCCCGAAGACGCAAGGCAGCATGTAGAAAGGGCAGTTAAGCGATATGAGGAAATCTTCGGAACAAAGCCGAAAGGCATGTGGCCTTCGGAAGGGTCTGTCAGCGAAGAGATATTGCCGATACTCATGGAGAATGGTATAAATTGGATCGCCACAGACGAGGGTATTTTATTAAAATCGCTGGGCAGGCCCAGAACGGCCGAGCTGCTATACAGGCCTTATTTATTAAAACGCGACAAGGGTCAAATAAATATTATATTCAGGGATCACGGGTTTTCCGATACGATCGGTTTTATTTATCAAAATGTTCCGGCGCCGCAGGCGGTTGATGAGTTTATATCAAATTTACACAGGATAAGAGAGGCGCTGGAGAGGTTTAAAAGCGGGAATTTTCTTGTTTCGGTAATATTAGACGGGGAGAACGCCTGGGAATACTACCCTAATAACGGCAGGGATTTTTTAAGCCTGCTTTATCTGCGGCTCAGCGAGGAGGACCCCTTATTAAAAACGACTACGGTCTCCGATTTTATAAAAGAAAATCCTCCGAATAGCGGGATCGAGTGGCTGTACCCCGGCTCGTGGATAAACTCCGACTTTTCTATTTGGATAGGGGAGGAGGAAAAGAATATCTCCTGGGATTATTTGTCTACGACAAGGGAGGATCTGGTTAGCTTTCAAAGAGATTCACGTTCCGCGGCGGCGGATAAGGAAAATTTGAAAAAGGCCTGGGAAGAGATTTATATAGCGGAAGGTAGCGATTGGAACTGGTGGTATGGCCCCCAGAATTCCTCAGCCAATGATGAAGAGTTTGACAGAATATATAGAAAGCACCTGTCTAACGTCTATGCCCTCATAGGCCGCCCGCCGCATGAATGCCTTAAGATGCCTATAATCGCCAAGGCCGCAAGGCCCTCAAGGAGCGCGCGCGGCATATTGAAGCCTACTATTGACGGCTATGACTCCAGTTATTATGAATGGCTTGAGGGCGCCTCTTTTGATGTCGGGACCATAGGCGGCACTATGCACCGGGCGCAAAGTATTATACAGCGTATTTGCTGCGGGTTTGACCTCCAGACGCTTTTTATTAAGGTGGATATGACGTTTCCGGAAATCCTCGAAGCAAATAGAGACAGATTAAAATTAATTATTTCCAAGGTACCTTCTCCCGAAATCAGGATAGAGGCGCCG
>CAYQVM010000011.1:11882-19765 GCA_964421145.1 uncultured Planctomycetia bacterium | reverse complement strand
TCTTTAAGGCCTAACGAAACCCTCCCGCTGATAAAAAATATATTTCACATCACCCTTGTTTTAAATACCGGCTGCGCCTTCGGCCTGTTCAAAGATAAATCCCACTTATACTTTTTATCGCTATCCGCGGCAGCCGTCATATTTTTGATTTATTTATTAACACGGCTGAAAAAGGAAGATGCTATCCCAAGGTTGGCCGTCCTGCTGCTTATAACCGGCTCAATCAGTAATTTAATAGACAGGGCCAGATTCGGATATGTCATAGATTTTCTGGATTTCCGCGTCTGGCCGGTATTTAATTTTGGAGATAGCGCCATCACTATCGGCGTAGGGCTTTTGATTTTTCAGTTGTTAAAACGGAAAACTCAGGATGCATCCCATAATCGCTAAATTCGGCCCACTCACAATCTATTCCTATGGCCTGCTGGTTGCCGCGGGTTTTATTGTAGGGGCCCTCCTGGCCGCCCGCCATGCGCCAAGGATGGGCTTATCGCCGGACAAGATCATAACCCTCGTATTGGTTATCTTGGTTTCTGGAATTTTGGGCAGCAGGATTTTTTACGTCCTGATTAATATAAAGGACTATCTGGCTAACCCGCTTGAGATTGTAATGCTGACGCACGGCGGCCTGGTTTTTTACGGCGGCGCCATATCCGCATTCTGCGCCGCCCTCATTTATATTAAGAAGGCCGGCCTTCCGCTCATAGATACCTTTGATCTGCTTACGCCTTTTATAGCCCTGGGCCATGCTATCGGCAGGATAGGTTGTTTCCTGAACGGATGCTGCTATGGCAAGCCTGTTTCCGGCTGGTTCGGTATTGCGTTTGAGGATGGCATAACCAGGATACCCACGCAGATTTATTCGTCTTTATTGCTGTTGTGTTTATTTATTTTTCTCCGGATGCGCCTTGATAAACGCAAATTTGCCGGCCAGGTTTTTTATTTATATTTGATATTTTACTCCACGGGCAGGGTCCTGATGGAATTTCTGCGGGGAGATAATCCGGCGGTTTTTCTAAAGCTTACCTTTTCTCAGCTGGTCAGCCTGGCAATATTCATAATCTCATTGGCAGGGTATATGATAAAAAGGGGCATATGGACCAGGACAAGATTACAATAAAAGTGGAACACGCCGGCATCGGCAAGCGGCTGGATATATTTCTTTCCGAGACGCATCCGGGCCTTTCATCAAGATCCCATATCAAGAAGTTGATAGACGGGGGATGCGTGCTGCTGAACGCGGCCCCGGCCAAGCCGCACCATAAGTTAAAAATGGGGGATGTTATCATAGTGGACCTTGCCGGGGAAAAAAGCGCCGGTACTGTCGCGGCTGAAAATATTCCTCTGGATATCCGCCATGAGGATGAGTATCTCCTGGTGGTGAATAAGCCCGCAGGGATGTCCTCACATCCCGCGCTTGGCGTAAATACGGGCACGCTGGTTAATGCGCTTTTATACCACTGTAAAAAATTATCAAACACCGGCGCAAATGAAAGGCCCGGCATCGTGCACAGGCTGGACAAGAATACCTCCGGCCTCATGGTCGTGGCCAAAGATAATGACACTCACAGGTTGCTTGCGAGACAGTTCAAGGAAAGGACAATAAAGAAAAAGTATGTCGCGTTTGTGGACGGGCTAGTTGAACTGGACAGCAGTGTTATTGAGCTGCCCGTCGGCAGGCACCCGTCGCACCGCCAGAAACTTACCGTGCGGTTCAGTGAATCAAGAAACGCCATTACGGAATATGAAGTTATAAGAAGATTTAAGAACTGTACAATGCTTGAATTGACGCCCAAGACGGGCAGGATGCATCAATTAAGGGTGCATCTTTCCTATATCGGGCACCCTATTCTGGGCGATGCCGTATACGGTAAGAAATCCGACCTGATTTCCCGCCAGGCCCTTCACGCCGCAATGCTGGGATTTATCCACCCGGCAACTAAAAAATATTTGGAGTTCAACGCTGAACTGCCTGCCGACATGAAGAAACTCCACGTTTTTCTTCTTGCCACAAAGTAATTTAATGGTATAATAAGTTCGCATTTTAACCCCTCCGCAGAAATCCACTTTGCTTTAGTTCGGGGATAAATGCGCTCCGTATGATTTCTGCTGCGGGAGGGAGCCCCGGCCTTTAGGCCAGGGGGCTCCACAGGATATTATGAAGAAAAGATCGCATACGAATAATAAAGAATTAATAAAATGGGTCAATTCGATGATTCGGATGTGCCGGCCAGAAAATATTGTCTGGATAGACGACTCGGAAGAGCAGAAACGCGCCCTTGAGAAAGAGTCGCTTTATACGGGCGAACTCATAGAATTAAACGGGGAAAAACTTCCTGGTTGTTTCCTGCACCGCACCTCCGCAAATGACGTGGCGCGCACCGAACACCTGACCTATATCTGCACAGAGAAAAAAAGAGATGCCGGTCCTACAAATAACTGGATGTCTCCGGACGCCGCTTACCGTAAGGCAAAGGCCATATTTGAGGGCGCTATGCAGGGCCGGACGATGTATGTAGTCCCGTTCTCAATGGGGGCGGTCGGATCCGAATTCAGCAAGATCGGCGTCCAGCTTACCGATTCCCGGTATGTTGTGCTGAACATGCTTATTATGACAAGGGCGGGGAACGGTGCGCTGAAACATTTAGAAAAAATAGGCGAGTTTACAAAGTGTCTGCATTCCAAGGCCGAGCTGGATATCAACAAAAGATTGATACTTCATTTCCCGCAGGACAACGCGATCTGGAGCGTAGGTTCGGGATACGGCGGAAACGCCCTCCTCGGTAAAAAATGCCTGTCGCTCAGAATAGCAAGTTATATCGCCCATAAAGAGCACTGGCTTGCGGAACATATGCTTATTATGGGTGTAGAGGAGCCTAACGGCCGTATCAAGTACGTCGCCGCTGCGTTCCCAAGCGCGTGCGGTAAAACCAATCTTGCGATGCTCATCCCACCCGAAGGGCTTAAGAAAAAAGGTTACCGGATATGGACCGTGGGAGATGATATAGCGTGGATGCGCGTTGACTCGGATGGCGGCCTGTGGGCAATAAACCCCGAGGCGGGATTTTTTGGAGTGGCGCCAGGGACGAATTCAAAGACCAACCCCAACATGGTTGAGACTATAAAGAAAAACACGATTTATACCAATGTCGTCTTGAAGCCGGACGGCACTGTCTGGTGGGAAGGCGCGGACGGGGAGGCGCCTGTTGAAAGCATTGACTGGCAAGGCAATCCCTGGAAACCTGGCATGAAGGACAGCGAGGGGAAGGCGATATTGGGGGCGCATCCGAACAGCCGCTTTACGACGCCGCTGGCTAATTGCCCCTCGGCCTCGTTTAGAATTGACCAACATCACGGGGTTCCCATCTCAGCGATAATCTTCGGGGGGCGGCGCCAACAGTTAGTGCCACTGGTTTACGAAGCGTTCAATTGGGAGCATGGCGTGTTTGTGGGAGCAACTATGGCTTCTGAGAGGACAGCCGCCCAAGTGGGCAAATCAGGAGAGGTGCGCAGGGACCCCATGGCCATGCTCCCTTTCTGCGGTTACAATATGGCGGATTATTTCAGGCACTGGTTTGAAATGGGCAAGAAGATAAAGAAGCAGCCGAAGATATTCCATGTCAACTGGTTCAGGGCCGACGAAAAAGGCAATTTTTTGTGGCCGGGGTTCGGAGAAAATCTGAGGGTGCTCGAATGGATACTGGACCGCTGCGACAATAAGGTGGGCGCCGTAAGTACCCCCATAGGCTATATCCCGCGCCCGGAAGACCTTGATATGTCCAGCCTTAAACTGCCGGATGGCGCCTTGAATAAGCTGCTTAGCGTGAACAATGAGGATTGGCTTGAGGAACTCAGGGGCATAAAGGTATTTTTTAAGCAGTTTAAAAAGGACCTGCCTGAGGAGCTCTGGACGGAATACGAGCAGCTCCTGAGTCGGTTAAAGACAAATGGTTAAAGACGTAGTATTGACTACTGATTTTAAGGGCCTCAAATTCTTTAAGCGCGGCAAGGTAAGGGATATCTATACCATAGGCGACAAGCTGCTGATTATCTCAACAGATAGGATTTCCTGCTTTGATGTTATCCTGCCAAACGGCATTCCCGACAAGGGGAAGGTTCTCACGGCGCTTTCCCTGTTCTGGTTTAATCTGACAAAGGATATTATACCCAATCATCTCATCAGCGCCGATGTCAAGGATTACCCCAAAGAGGCGCAAAAATACAAAGAAGAACTGCAGGGCAGGTCCATGCTGGTTGTAAAATCGCAGCCCTTGCCGGTTGAATGCGTGGTAAGGGGTTATCTTTCGGGTTCCGGATGGAAGGAGTATCAGTCGAGCCAATCCATATGCGGGGTAAAACTGCCCGCCGGCCTCAAAGAATCCGACAGGCTTCCCGAACCGATATTTACGCCCGCCACAAAAGAGGACCACGGCCACGATATGAATGTAAGCCAGAGCCATATAGAGGGCGTAATAGGAAAGCCGCTGGCGGATAAATTAAAAGAGGTCAGTATCGCGCTTTACAAAAAGGCAGGCGATTATGCCTCCAGGCGCGGCATAATAATCGCGGATACCAAGTTTGAGTTCGGGATGCATAATGATAAACTGATCCTGATAGATGAAGTGCTGACCCCTGATTCCTCAAGGTTCTGGCCTAAAGACCAGTACAAGCCCGGCAAGTCACAGCCGAGTTTTGACAAGCAGTTTGTGAGGGACTATTTGGAGACATTGGATTGGGATAAGACCCCTCCCGCCCCACAACTCCCCGAAGATATAATAGAAAAGACCCGCCAGAAATACTGGCGGGCCCTTCAACTACTCACCTAAGAAATACTTTATTTAAAGCTGTCTATAAAATCCTTCACCCATTTGCCCACAAGGTCCTTGCAGCCAAGGCCGAAGGCAATCGCTAATCCCGCGCCGATACTAATCACCAGGATGCTTACAATTTGGGTCACTATCGTTCTCCCAATTTGAAGCTGTTCCAGGGCTATGGCGATTGCAAAGGCCATCAATGCGACCTTCACAATCCGGCTTAGCAGGTTTGCCTTTTTGAGTCCGGCGTTCTTTGCCGCAGCGGATATCATTGAGCCGAGGATGTTCGCCAGGAATCCTCCGATGGCGAGCACCAGAACCGCTGAGATTATACTGGGTATATAAGCGATAAGTCTTGTTATTAAATCTGTGGCGGCGCTGAATTTGAGCGCCTGCGCTGTCGTGGCAGCCACTATTAATACCAAAATCCAGTAAATCAGCGTTTCAATGATCCCCGATAGGCTTGCTTTAATCTCGCCTACCGCCAACATCTTGTTTAATCCTATCTTATCGGCTACTACATCAAGTTTGGAAAGCTGCAGAATCTTGCCTATGATGCTGGCCAGTAATTTGGCCACTACAAGGCCCACTACAAGTATGACAATGGCAGCTATGACATTGGGGACATACCCCCAGATCTTTAACGCCATAGCAGTAACTGGCTCTTGAACAAGAGTCATCCATTCAACCATACTTCCTCCTTTCTTCTGCTCCGCCCCTCACGCGGAAAAGTTCCGGTGGGGCTTCGCAGGTATGCGACTATCGCTTATTATATAAACTTTACCTTATATTTTGCCATTTGTCAAATAAATCTAACTTTTGCAAAGAAAGATTGTTTTTTTACATATTATATGTTATATGTTAATATTAGGGATATATGGAATATGAAGCGGCGTTAGGAAAGGCGTGGAAGGATGTTGCGGGTTTGACTGTGGATAAGCGGGTTTCCGTTAAGTTCCTGGCTGATGAGTACGAAATAGATCTGGCTAGCAAAAGGATACTATCGTTATCTTGCAACGCGCCTGCCCAAAATCATCTTGCCATAATGTTGCTTCATTATTTAGTTCGTAAGTTCGAATCAGGGAATTTGCCCAAACCGACAGGCAAGTGGATGGACTTCAGGGAGCTGGAGGGAGGAGAGGCGTATTATCCGACTTTTAAGAAGAGGACCATAGGCGTTATATTGAGAAAATACGGCGCTGTCCCGGATGCCATTTTTGAAGCAGCCGGCCGCTTTTGCTCAAGGAAGATCCAGGCAAGGGATATTGGTATTGCAATAGAACCCCTTGAAAATGTCGTAATTCTTATTACGCTTTCCAAGGCAGATGAGGAATTCGGCCCTGATGCGAATATACTATTTGATGAGAATATCCGCAAGATTTTCTGCACAGAGGACATCGTTGTATTGACAGAAATCTTAGTCCACGCCTTATAATGACTAAAAATTAAAATATAAAAAAGTTAGTTAGTTTTATTTGCACGCAAATTCAGGATAATTTCCATAATCATCGCGGCGGCGGTATTGGGGCAGGCAAAAGTCTACTTGGACAAGGTTTCTTGTGGGATGGGGAATCGCTCGTCAAGTTTCTTAAATGACAATAGAGTTTTATCTAAGGTTTCATTAATAGATTTGATCTGCGTATTAAAAAAACGCATTTGTGATGAAAGTTCCTCAATGAGAACAGCTACTTCCCTGGCGGTCATTGTAGCTTTATCTTTAGGAATTTCTTTTTTCATAGTAAATCTTATCTTAAAGCATAGATGCAATTTTGTCAATATAACATGAAACACATACCACGCAAATTCAGGGTGATTTCCCTCATCATCGCGGCGGCGGTTTTTAGACGTTTTTAACCTTTCCCTAATTTCCCGTGCAAAATCCCCGTTTTCTGGTATAATAAAACCGTGCGAGTAGCGATGTATTATAGCAATAGCGATGTACGCGTTGAGGAGCGGCCCGCGCCCAAGATAGGCGAAGGCGAACTCCTGATTAAGGTGTGGGCCAGCGGGATATGCGGCACGGATGTGATGGAGTGGTATCGGATCAACAGGGTGCCGCTTGTGCTGGGTCATGAGATTGCAGGCGAGATTGTTGAGGTCGGGCTGGGTGTGAAAAAATACAAAAAGGGCCAAAGGATCGCCTGCTCGCATCATGTGCCATGCGGAGAATGCCATTATTGCAGGATGGGTCATGAAACCGTATGCGAAACCCTGCGTAAAACAAATTTTGACCCGGGAGGATTTTCTGAATATGTTCGGCTTCCGAAAATCAATGTTGAAAAAGGGGTTTATTTGTTACCTGACAATGTGGCCTATGAGGAGGCAACATTTGTCGAGCCGCTTGCCTGCGTTTTACGGGGCCAGAGATCGGCGGGGATAAAAAAGGGGCATACTGTTTTGGTTATCGGCTGCGGCATGTCAGGCCTTTTACATATACAGATGGCTAAGATAAACGGCGCATCAAAAGTATTTGCCACAGACATAATGGATTCCAAGCTTAAGGCCGCGAAGGATTTTGGGGCAGATGAGGTAGACGTGCGCCTGGCAGATATTGTCATATTGTGCGCAAGCGCGCCGGCAGCCATAGAGCGGGCCCTGAGGTCGGTTGACAGGGGCGGAGTGGTTTTATTCTTTGCCGCGGCAAATAAGGACACAAAGATTCCGCTTGATATAAATGAAATATTCTGGAGGAATGAAATCACGCTGACCTCGTCGTACGCGGCCAGTCCCGAAGAACACCTTGAGGCGCTGAAATTGATTAGCAGCCGCAAGGTTAACGTTAAGGACATGATAACGCACAGATTCGGCTTGACTGAGGCAGGTAAAGGGTTTAAACTTGTTGCTGAGGGAAAAGAATCTATTAAGATAATAATTGAACCGCAAAAGTAAGTGAAAATGAGGGGGATAGAATAATGAGCTGGGGAATAAATAATAGGATGAGCAGGATTTTTAAATCGGACGACAAAACCGTGATGCTTGCTATTGACCATGGGTATTTTTTGGGGCCGGTATCAAAACTGGAGGACCCCAAAAAGACGATAGAGCCGCTTTTACCTTATACGGATGCGC
>CAYQVM010000011.1:6057-11872 GCA_964421145.1 uncultured Planctomycetia bacterium | reverse complement strand
GGCATTTTAAGGAACTGTGTTCCAGCGGATGTGAACGTGCCTGTGGTGCTTCGCGCCTCAGGCGGGAACAGCATAGTCGGGAAAGATCTGTCTAATGAAGGCATAACAGTTGCAATGAAGGATGCTGTCCGGTTAAACGTATCCGCTGTGGCGCTTTCTATTTATGTAGGAAGCGACCATGAGCACCAGACGCTTCTCAATCTCGCCAAGCTGGTTGATGAAGGTGAAGAATATGACATTCCTGTCCTGGCCGTAACAGCCGTAGGCAAAGAGTTAGAGAAGCGCGACGCGAAGTATCTGTCATTATGTTGCCGCATCGCCGCCGAATTAGGCGCACATTTTGTAAAGACCTATTACTGCGATAATTTTGAGAAGGTAGTAAAGACCTGCCCTGTGCCGCTTGTCATAGCCGGCGGGCCAAAACTCGAGACCGAAATGGACGTCCTCAATCTTGTCCACCACGCTATTCAGAGCGGGGCCAGAGGCGTTGACATGGGCAGAAATGTGTGGCAAAACAAGAATCCTGTCGGCATGATCAAGGCCATCCGCGCCATTGTGCATGAAGGCGCGCCAGTCAAAAAGGCACAACAGATTTTTAGTGATTCTAAGTAGCAATATATGATATAATAATTTAATAGACAACGGGGAGGCCGTGTGGCGGCCTGAGAGTTCCGGGAGGAACCGGGAGACCCGATGAACCTGACCTGGATAATGCCAGCGGAGGGAAGGAATAGATAATCATGTACCCTTGCAGCTGGCGCGCAGGGGTAAATTGTTTAAAAGAGGAGGAAAGGCATGTTTAAGAGAGTAAGCGAAGCGGAAATAAGCAAAGCGATAGTAGGAGAGTTTCATGACTGGTTTACAGAGTATATAGTTTCGGATGTGATTATTATTGGCGGCGGCCCGAGCGGATTGATGGCCGCAATGGACTTGGCAAAGTCAGGGGTAAAGACCCTGGTAATAGAAAGCAACAATTATATAGGCGGGGGTTTTTGGATAGGGGGATATCTGATGAATACCCTTACGTTTCGCGCGCCTTCCCAGGAGATTTTAGATGAGTTAAGGATACCTTACAAAGAAGCGACGAAAGGTTTGTTTATCGCTGACGGGCCTAACGCCTGCTCAAAACTGATTTCGGCCGCATGCGACGCCGGCGCAAGGATGCTTAATATGACTAAGTTTGACGATGTGGTGCTGCGCAATAACAGGGTTGAGGGCGCTGTTATTAATTGGACGCCGGTTTCAGCTTTGCCAAGGGCGATAACATGTGTCGATCCTATCTCTCTGGAATCCAGGTTGGTAATTGACGCGACTGGCCATGACGCATGGGTATGCAAATCTCTTGAGAAAAGGAATTTAATAAAACTGCAAACCTTCGGCCCTATGGATGTAAATACCTCTGAAGACGCGGTTGTTGAGAATACGGGGGAGATATATCCGGGCCTGTTAGTATGCGGTATGGCAGTATCAACCGCATATGGTATACCGCGCATGGGACCGACATTTGGCGGTATGCTGTATTCAGGCAGGAAGGTTGCCGCGTTAGGCAAAAAGCTATTGCTTGATACGCTTGTTGCGGTACAATAATATAAACGGAGGTAGCATATGCGTAAAATAAAAATCGATGCCTTCGCTTTGTTGGACAAGATCAGGAAAGAAAAACCGGTTGTTCATCATTTGACTAATTGGGTCACAATCTATGACTGCGCCAATATTGTGAAGGTTATGGGCGGCTCGCCTGTAATGGCGCACGCAAATGAAGAAGTAGCCGAGATGGCAAAGATTGCCTCCGCGCTCGTGCTCAATATCGGGACCCTGACAGTTGACTTTATCGAGGCGATGAAGATAGCGGCGAAGAGCGCTAACGAAAAGGGCATACCGGTCGTGCTGGATGCCTGTGGTTGTGGCGCCACAGAGTTGCGCAATAAAAAGACGTTTGAGCTATTAAAGGATGTCAGGATCGACATACTGCGCGGCAACGCGTCTGAGATAGCCAAGGCGGCGGGCGAGGATGTGAAAACAAAGGGCGTTGACGCCGCTAAGGTAGAAAAGGATCTTATAGAGGTTGCCAAGCATGCCGCCAAAAAATATAAATGCACCGTCGTGATAACCGGCGCAGAGGACATAATAGCGGACGATAAGCAATTATTTATTGTGAAAAACGGCCACGAGATGCTGACGCATATCGTGGGGACCGGCTGCATGGCCACATCTGTTATAGGGACCTTTGCCGCTGTGGAAAAGAATCTTACCTATGCGGCCGCCGCGGCCCTTGCGTGTTTCGGAATAGGGGCAGAGTGCGCGGCCAAAGGGTCACCGGGCCCAGGGACATTCAAGGAAAAATTATACGATTGCCTGTTTCATCTGGATAAAAAGACCATTGATAAAATGCAGAAGGTAGAAAGTGAATAATAAGATAAAAGGATATTATTTTATTACGGATGCGGGATTAAGCCGCGCGGGGAATATAAGCGATGTAAAAAATGCGCTTGATACCGGTGTTGGTATAGTGCAATATAGAAATAAAGGAGATAGTAGGGGCGTATGGCTATACGCCCCTACAAAACAGATGTATCAAGAAGCGTTTAAGCTGAAGCAGATATGCAAAAGTAGGGCCCTTTTTCTGATTAATGACAGGATTGACATAGCCCTGGCGATTGATGCCGATGGCGCGCACATAGGAACCGAGGATATGCCTTACAGCGTTGTCAGGAAATTGCTGGGCAATAAGAAGATAATAGGCCTGACTGTCCATAATATAGAGGAAGCGCAAGAGGCCGAGAGGGTTGGCGCCGACTATATAGGTATTTCGCCTATATTTGCGACCACTACCAAGGAGGATGCAGGGGAGCCGGCCGGTTTGGATTTAATAAAGAGAATAAAAAAATCGGTTAATGTCCCCATAGTCGCGATAGGGGGAATCACCCTGGACAATGCCCCGGAAGTTATAAAGGCCGGCGCAGACGCTATCTGCGCCATATCCGCGGTTGTGACGAAAGAGGACGTAAGGACAGAGATAGAGAGGTTTCAAAAATATTTTAAAAAAAATATTGACAAATAAAATTTTTATGTTATACTCTACTATGTCAATAGGGATTATAGAGAAAGCGAAGTCAAAAAATGAAAATTACGTACAAAGGCGATTATGCGTTAAAGGCCATACTGGACCTGGCGCTGCATTATAGCGATGGCGTAGTTACCATACATAAGATCTCCAAAAGAGCGGACATACCGATCAAGTTCTTGGAGCAGGTGCTTCTGGATTTAAAACGGGGAGGTTTTGTCGAGAGCCGTCGGGGAAAAGAAGGCGGCTATCTCTTGGCGAAAGCGCCTTCAAAAATAACCGTGGGAGACATAGTAAGGTTTATTGATGGACCCATAGAGCCCATATCCTGCGTTGATAAAAAATATTCGGGCTGCAACGAGATATACAAGTGCGTTTTTAGAAGGATATGGCAGGATACGGCCAAGTCGATATCGCTTATCGTGGATAATATTACATTTGAGGATCTCACAAAAGAAGTCAGCGCGAGAAAAACGGATTTCGCATATTCTATATAAGGAGAGACCATGGCAAGCAAACCTAAAGTAGCGAACAATGTTTTGGAGTTAATAGGGAATACGCCTCTTGTTAAGTTAAATAAAATAGTTGAGCCGAATACCGCGGCTATTTTTGGTAAACTGGAATCCCTAAATCCGGGCGGCAGCATAAAGGACCGTATATGCCTTTCCATGATAGAGGAGGCCGAGAAAAAAGGCCTTCTTAAAAAGGGCGCGACTATTATTGAACCTACCTCGGGCAATACAGGGATCGGCCTTGCGATGGTGGCGGTTGTTAAAAGTTATAAATGCATTCTTACGATGCCGGATACCATGAGCCTGGAAAGGAGAAACATACTTAAGTCGTACGGGGCAGAACTTGTTTTGACGCCCGGGACGGAAGGTATGATGGGCGCGGTCAAGAAAGCGGAAGAGTTGCTGAAGAAAACACCCGGCGCGTTCATGCCCCAGCAGTTCGACAATCCCGCGAATCCGAAAGTCCATCGGGAGACAACGGCTAAAGAGATATGGGAAGATACAGAAGGTAAGGTTGATATATTGGTAAGCGGAGTCGGCACAGGCGGAACTATCACTGGCATAGCAGAGGCTATTAAAAAGAAAAAACCCTCCTTTAAGGCAATCGCGGTTGAGCCTTCTGATTCGCCCGTGCTTTCAGGAGGTAAGGCAGGCCCGCACAAGATCCAGGGAATAGGGGCGGGGTTTGTCCCCAAGGTTTTAAAGGCCGATTTGATAGATGAGATTATCAAGGTAACTAGTGATGACGCGGGGGATATAGCGAGAAGGCTTCTTAAAGATGAAGGGATATTGGCCGGGATTTCTTCCGGCGCAGCGATGTGGGCAGCGCTGGAGGTGGCGAAAAGAAAAGAAAATAAAGGAAAACTTATAGTGGTGATTTTACCGGATACAGGCGAGAGATATTTAAGCACGTGGTTATTCCAAGAGGAGGATAAGAAATAATGGCTCAGAAGACAATTAAGGAAATAAACGAAAAGATTAAGAAAGGGCAGGCGGTAGTAGTAACAGCCGAAGAGATAATCGGTATCGTGGAGAAAGAAGGCCCTACCAAGGCAGCCGAAAAAGTTGATGTGGTTACCACCGGCACTTTCGGCCCGATGTGTTCTTCCGGCATTTACTTTAACATCGGCCACTCAAAACCCAAGATCAAATTGGGCGGTGGCAGAGCCTATCTGAATGATGTCCCGGCCTACACGGGTTTTGCCGCTGTCGATCTTTATATAGGAGCGACCGCGCTCCCCGATGACGATCCTAAAAATAAGGTCTACCCGGGCGAATTTAAATACGGCGGCGCCCACGTTATAGAAGATCTGGTCTCCGGCAAGGATGTTACGTTGATAGGGACAGCTTACGGGACCGATTGCTATCCCAGGAAGAAAATAGAAACTTTGATAAATATCAAAGACCTGAATGAGGCGGTCCTGTTTAATCCGAGGAACGTTTATCAGAATTACAACGTTGCCATAAACCTATCAGAGAGGGTTATATATACCTATATGGGCGTGTTAAAGCCTCAGATAGGAAACGCAAACTTCTGCAGCGCGGGACAGCTTTCTCCGCTCCTGAAAGACCCCTATTATAAAACGATAGGCATAGGCACGAAGATTTTTCTGGGAGGCGGGATCGGTTACGTTGCATGGCACGGGACGCAGCATAATCCTTCAGTTAAAAGGAAGGACAACGGCGTGCCCCAGGCCCCGGCCGGCACACTCGCAGTAATAGGAGATTTGAAACAGATGAAGGCGGAATGGCTTAGGGGAACCTCCTTCCAGGGCTATGGCACTACCTTGACGATTGGGATAGGCATACCAATACCTATACTAAGTGAGGAAATTGTAAAATATGCCGCTATAAAAGATGAAGACCTCTGGGCGCAGGTTGTGGATTACAGCGAGGCGTATCCGCAGGGCATCCCCGGCAGCCTGGGAGAGGTAAATTATGCGCAGCTAAAAAGCGGCAAGATTCATATTAAGGGAAAGGAGGTGCCTACTTCAGGTCTTTCAAGTTATTCAAAGGCCGTTGAGATAGCCAATACATTGAAGGTTTGGATTAAAAAAGGCGATTTTCTGCTTACTGAACCCGTTGCGTCCATACCGGGCGGGGAGTCAGGTTATACATTTAAGCCGTTGAAGGAAAGGCCGGTTTAAACCTATTTAAATTATTGGCGGGCTTTGCATAATGTGATATAATCACATTATATGAAACTCATTGTTGTCGGAATTTTCTTAATCGCGTACTT
>CAYQVM010000011.1:5199-6047 GCA_964421145.1 uncultured Planctomycetia bacterium | reverse complement strand
AAGAAAGGCAATCCGTTTCTGATTTTGGGCGCCGCTATAACCGCATTGTTGATTAGCGGCGCCTTAAGTTTTAAGGAGGCGGTTGCCAGCGTTAACTACAATGTCCTCGGGGTTTTTCTGGGTACCATGGTTTTGTCGGGCCTTTTTATTTTTTCAGGTGTACCCGCCTATCTTGCCACAAAACTTGTTGACAGGTCAAGGACTGTCGGGATGGCGTTGTTGTCTGTATGCGTCTTAGCCGGTTTTATATCCAGTTTCGTTGAGAATGTCGCGACAGTTTTAATAGTCGCGCCTATCGCCTTTGAGGTAGCGAAAAAATTAAAGGCAAACCCGGTCCCGTTTTTGATAGGCATAGCCGTTTCTTCCAACCTCCAGGGCTGCGCGACCATGATAGGCGACTCACCCAGCCTGATACTGGCTCTTTCGAGCGGCATGAATTTCATGGACTTTTTCTGGATGAAGGGCAGGCCCGGCATAACGTTCGCGGTTGAGCTGGGCGCGATCGCATCATTTTATGTGTTATACCTGCTGTTTAAAAAATATAAAGAGCCGGTTATAAAAATAGAAGAAGTCAAGGTCAAGACATGGTTTCCTACCATACTCATGAGCCTGATGATGCTGACGCTCGGCGCATCAAGCTTTATAAAGAATAAACCTGCCTATACTATAGCATTTATATGCCTGACGTATGCCCTTGTGGGGATTATATGGCACGAGCTAAGACACAAGGAATCCATTTCTCTTGTAAAAAATCTGGACTGGCACACGTTTTTCTTTTTAATCGGAATATTTATTTTAGTGGGGAGCCTCACCTATAGAGGCATAGTGGATGATATCGCGAAATTTAT
>CAYQVM010000011.1:3474-5189 GCA_964421145.1 uncultured Planctomycetia bacterium | reverse complement strand
AATAATCATATGGCTTTCGGTCCTGCTCTCCGCTTTTATTGATAATATCCCTTATATGGTTGCCATGATACCTGTCGCGAAATTAATCGCGGCGTCCTTTGGCATTGGTCCGGAACTGTTTTTATTCGGGCTTCTTATCGGGACCTCACTGGGCGGCAACATAACGCCCATAGGCGCCTCAGCCAATATTGTCGCTGTAGGATTTTTACGCAAGGGTAATTATAAGGTAAGATTCGGCGATTTCGTGAAGATAGGGCTTCCGTTTACGGTCGCGGCGGTAAGTATTGCGTATATATTCCTATGGTTGGTGTGGGGGAGATAACAGATGACGCTTGTATATATAGTTATTTCTACGGTTGCTGTAAGCCTGTTTTCCCTTGTCGGGATATTTTTTATTTCGCTTAGGGAAAATCTGCTTAGTAAGATTTTGACCGGGCTCGTTACTTTCGCGGCCGGTGTTCTTTTGGGCGGCGCAGTATTGCATCTTATTCCCGAGGCATTTGAGCTCAATGTAAATGCCCCGATATGGATACTTGTCGGGATTATTTTATTTTTCATATTGGAAAAATTTCTATTCTGGAGGCACTGCCATAACGGCGTGTGCGATGTCCACCCGGTCAGTTATTTGAACCTTGTAGGAGACGGGATACATAATTTCATTGATGGAAGCGTTATCGCCGCCGCGTTTGTCACTGATATCAAGCTCGGTGTTACTATGTCAATAATAGCCATTGCGCACGAGATCCCGCAGGAGATAGGCGATTTCGGAATTTTGGTATATGGCGGCTTTACTAAAGCAAGGGCCCTTTTTTACAATCTTATCTCTGCTACTACTTGTATCCTCGGCGGTATTCTCGCTTATTTTTTCGCGGCAAAGGTAGAAAATCTAACAGGGGTCTTGATAGCGTTCGCGGCCGGGAATTTTTTATATATGGCCCTGGTGGATTTATTGCCCGAATTCCATAAAACCAGAACGGCGAAAGGATCAATTCTGCAATTTATCCTGTTCTCTTCAGGCATATTTTTTATGTGGCTTCTAAAACTGATATACTAGATAAAGAATGAACCCAGCCCCTCCTAAGTATTCAATTTTAAGTGATATATCATATATAATTGAAGAAATTCATACGTTGTATCTGAATAAAGTAGGAGGGGCTGGGTGAACCTTTTATTTCTCGTCTTAATCAGCATAATCCTTCTTCTTTCAGGTTATTTTATTTACGGTTTTTTCTTAAGCAGGGCCCTCCGTCTGCGAAATGACTTTAAGACGCCCGCCCATGAGTTCAGCGATAACGCGGACTTTGTCCCTGCCAACAAGTTTTATCTTTTGGGCCAGCATCTTTCGGCGATAGCCGCGGCAGGGCCTATTGTGGGGCCCATACTCGCCGGCCTGTGGTTCGGGTGGGTTCCGACGATAATCTGGATAATATTCGGCGGCATATTTATAGGCGGCGTTCATGACTTCACGGCTATCGTGGCTTCTGTCAGGCATCAGGGAAAATCGATAGCTGAAGTTGTAAAGGCGAACATGAGCAGGAGGGCCTATATACTATTCCTGCTTTTTCTGTGGTTTTCGCTCATCTACATAATTACCGCCTTCTGCGATATTACGGCCAGCACTTTTGCCGACTCGCAAAACGGGGCGGCGGTCTCTTCCTCCTCAATGATGTATCTATTACTTGCGCTTGTGATGGGCATCGTCATGCGTAGGTTCA
>CAYQVM010000011.1:2267-3464 GCA_964421145.1 uncultured Planctomycetia bacterium | reverse complement strand
TGGCCGGTACACTTATTTTTCTACCGCTGGTTTTTGTGTGCATATACCTGGGCCCTCTTATGCCGCTTAAACTGCCTGTGTTGTTCGGCCCGTCGCTGAGAACGACATGGGATGTTATTTTGCTGGGATACTGTTTTATAGCCGCTGTCATACCGGTCTGGCTGCTTTTGCAGCCGCGCGGATACCTCGGCGGTTTCTTCTTGAGTTTGACGGTGGGCCTGAGCTTTATAGGCATTATTATAGGAAGTTTTACCCAGCATCTTTTAATACAATACCCGGCGTTCAAAGGTTGGGCCAATCCGCAGGGCCTTCCGATATTTCCGCTTCTTTTTACGACGGTCGCCTGCGGCGCCTGCTCGGGATTCCATTCCATTGTAGCCTCAGGCACAACATCAAAACAGCTTTCCAGGGAAACGGACGCAAAACTGGTCGGTTACGGCGGGATGCTCCTTGAAAGTTTTGTAGCCATTATCGCCCTGGGGACGCTTCTTTTGTTGAATCAGGCCGAGGCGCAGAAATTGCAGGACCCTAATCAAATTTTCGCAAGCGGCATAGCGACGTTTCTTAACAGCCTGGGCGTAAACAGGGCATTCGCGTTCAATTTCGCGCTTCTTGCCTTCGCCACTTTTGTTTATGACACGCTGGATGTGGCTACGAGGCTCGGCAGGTACGTGTTTCAGGAGCTTACCAACTGGCGCGGCCGCCTCAGTTCCTACGGCGCGACTTTAGCGACGCTGATACTTCCGTTTGTTTTTGTGTCAAGGCAGATCACGGACGCCCAAGGCAACGCCATACCGGCATGGAAAATTTTCTGGATGGTCTTCGGCTCAAGCAACCAGCTTCTGGCAGCCCTGGTGCTCCTGGGGATAAGCGTATGGTTGTTTAAAAACAAGATGAAATACCGCTTTGTGCTATGGCCGTCATTTTTTATGCTTTTTATAGCGATACTTTCTCTGTATCTTGTGCTGGAGCCGTGGCTGGTGGATATATGGATAAAGAGACGATTGATTATGGCGCCGCTTGGGATAACAGGCGCTATCTTACTGGTTTTGGCGTTTATTTTAATATTTGAGGTTGTGGGTGTATTTTTTGAAAGTAGGAAAGCGTAATGAACCCAGCCCCTCCTATGGAGGGCACTGGGTTTAGGGTAGGAGGGGCTGGGTGAACCCAGCGCTGCTATACGACAAGAAGCAAGAT
>CAYQVM010000011.1:674-2257 GCA_964421145.1 uncultured Planctomycetia bacterium | reverse complement strand
CCATCGTTGCCTTATCGCAGACGGCAAGCATGGTATATGCAGAGTAAGGCAGAACATAGGTGGCATTCTTTATACCCATTCGTATGGCAATCTGATTTCAGCCAATGTGGACCCGATAGAGAAGAAGCCCATATTTCATCTTCTGCCCGGCTCTGTTTCGTATTCCATAGCGACGGCAGGCTGCAACTTCAGGTGCGATTTTTGTCAAAACTGGCAGATCTCACAGAAAGAAGAAGCCGACAGGATAGGCGTCAAGCCGCTTTCTAAAACTCCGGAAAAGATCGTGAATGAGGCCCTGGAGGCAGGTTGTAAAAGTATATCATATACCTATACCGAGCCCACGATATTTTTTGAATACGCCCTGGAAACAGGGCGTATTGCCAAAAAGAAGGGGCTTTATAACATTTTTGTGACAAACGGGTATATGACAAAAGAGTGCCTTGATATGTCAAAGGGCATGCTGGACGCGGCCAATGTGGACCTGAAGAGTTTTAGCGATGAGTATTATAAGAAAACCTGCGGGGCGCGGCTTAAGCCGGTGCTTGAAATAATTGAATACATGAAGAAACTGAATATATGGGTTGAGGTTACGACGCTGGTTGTGCCCGGCTTGAATGACAGCGAAGAAGAATTAAAAAAGACAGCGTCATTTCTGGCCGGCGTTGACAAAAATATGCCCTGGCACATATCCAAGTTTTATCATATGTATAAGCTGAACAATTTAGCTTCGACCCCGATTACCACTTTGAGAACGGCATACGATATAGGTAAGGCCGCGGGCTTAAATTACATTTATCTGGGCAATGTGCCCGGACAGGGCGAGGATACGTTTTGTCCCAAGTGTGGCGATGTTTTAATCGGTAGAGTAGGATATTATGTAAAAAATAACAAAGTAAAGAAGGGGGCATGCCCGAAATGCAAGGCAAAGATAGAGGGGGTATGGGCGTAACAGAGAACAGAGTACAGAGTACAGAGAACAGAAATCCATTGAAACAGCTTATAAAATTGGGCCAGAGCCCGTGGTATGACAATATTGAACGGCGGCTGTTTAAGACAGGCGAATTCGCGAAACTGATCACAGAATACGGCATGAAGGGCGTAACGTCAAACCCGACGATATTTGACAAGGCGATAAGCTCCTCAGCCGATTACGATGAGCAGATAAAGACGCTTATAAAGACCAATAGCGATAGTTATGCCATATATGATGAGCTTGCTGTTGGAGATATCGGCACCGCGGCAGACATGCTTCTGGATATATATAAAAATACCAAAGGGCAGGACGGCTATGTGAGCATAGAGGTGCTGCCTCAATACGCGTACGACCCAGGCGACACCATAGAATACGCAAAAAAGATTTTTAGGTGGCTTAACCGGAAAAACATACTCATCAAGGTTCCGGGTACGCAAGAGGCGCTACCCGCCATAACCCAGCTTATAGCCGAAGGGATAAATGTAAATGTTACCCTGCTTTTTTCGGTTGATAACTACGATAGAATAGCAAAGGCCTATATAGAGGGCCTAAAGAAACGGGTTCGCGGAAAGGAAAAATTGTCCGAGATAACCTCTGTAGCCAGCATTTT
>CAYQVM010000011.1:0-664 GCA_964421145.1 uncultured Planctomycetia bacterium | reverse complement strand
CAGCGTTTTTGTAAGCAGGATCGACGCGAGGGTGGACAATATGCTGGAGGGGCTTGCCGGCGCTATGGAAAACAAGCTTGAGCAGAGGGAAATCCTGGACCTGAGAGGCAGGGCAGCGGTTGCGAATTCAAAGATGATCTACAGGCGATTTAAAGACATCTTCTTCGGCAAGGAGTTTGAAAAATTAAAAGCTATGGGTGGGAATATTCAACGCGTCCTGTGGGCCTCAACCAGCACGAAAAATCCGAATTACAGGGATGTCAAGTATGTGGAAGAGCTTATCGGGCCTGACAGCATAAATACAATGCCCCATCAGACGGTTATGGCATTTTACGACCACGGGATCGCCAAACCAACCATTGAGAACGGCATGGATCGGGTGCATCCCCTGATAAAAAAATTGCAATCCTTTGGCATAGATGTGGACGCGGTTTGCGATAATCTGCAGAAAGAGGGCGTCAAGGCGTTTTCCGAATCATTTAAGTCACTCATCGATTCAATACAGAAAAAGATGCACATGTTAAAATAGAATGAACAGGCGCGAATTTTTAAAAAGGGGTTGTTTGCTTGCAGCCGGCGTAGGGTTGTCGCCGTTAATTCTGGATTTATTATCAAAACGCTTGTATTCCTCAAGCCTTGTCCCTTTTAGAAAAGAGGCGATGTA
>CAYQVM010000010.1:19032-21791 GCA_964421145.1 uncultured Planctomycetia bacterium | reverse complement strand
CATATCGGCGAGCTGAATAGGATGGGCGCGCAGATCCACCTGGAAGGCTCAAGCGCGATTGTGAAAGGTGTAAAACGGTTAAGCGGCGCGCCAGTTATGGCGTCGGACCTGAGGGCATCGGCCGCTATGGTACTGGCCGGCCTGGCAGCCGACGGCAGGACAGACATATCAAGGGTGTATCACCTGGACAGAGGATACGAGAAGATAGAAGAGAAATTAAGCGCCTTAGGCGCTAGAATCTGGAGAGAAAAGGAGACATAATATGGCAGTGGTAATACGACTAAAAAGAACGGGTACAAACAAAAAACCTTCCGCGAGAATCGTCGTCACCGATTCAAGAAGCCCCCGGGACGGCAGATTCCTGGAAGAGATCGGCCATTACGATATGAAGAAAAAGCCTCACGAGGTGAAGTTCAATAAGGAACGCGCCGAGTATTGGATCAAGAACGGCGCCAAGCCCTCGCCGACCGTAAGGAGTTTTTTCAAAAAAGAAGGAATGGTGTGCTGAGGATTGAGGTGCTGACCCTTTTCCCCGGCATGTTTGACGCGGTGCTGGGGGAGTCGATCATTAAAAGGGCGGCCAAGAGGGCACTGGTTAAGATTACCGTCCACGATCTGCGGGACTGGAGCAAGGATAAGCACAGGAAGGTGGACGACAAGCCATACGGCGGCGGGCCGGGCATGATAATGACGTGCCAACCTATTTTCGATGCAGCCGCCAGCTTAAAGTCAAAAGTCAAAAGTCAAAAGGCAAAAGTAAGGATTATATTGTTGAGTCCGCAAGGGAAAAGGTTTGATCAGAAGTATGCGAATCGGCTTGCAAAACAGAAAAACCTGATCCTGATCTGCGGGCATTATGAGGGAATTGACGAGCGGGTTAAAAAGATTGTTACCGATGAAATTTCCGTAGGCGATTACGTGCTTACGGGCGGTGAAATACCCGCGATGGTGATGATAGATGCCCTGACGCGGTTGGTTCCGGGCGTCCTTGGTAATAAGGAGTCGGCCGTTTCGGAATCGTTCCAGAACGGATTGCTCGAATATCCGCAATACACACGGCCGCGCATTTACAAGGGATTGAAGGTGCCCGAGGTTTTATTGACGGGCGACCATAAAAAAATAGAAGAATGGCGTCACAAAAAGACAAGAAAGGCAGGTAGATAGATATGGCATCGAACCAGGATAAAATAAGGTCAATAGAGGCCTTACAGCTAAAAAAAGGTGTCCAAGATTTTAAAGTGGGCGATACCGTTAGCGTGCATGTCAAGATTGTTGAAGAGGATAAGGCGAGGACCCAGCTTTTTGAGGGCATCGTGATCGCAAAGAGGGGTTCAGGCCTGCGCGCCTCATTTACCGTCAGGAAGGTTTCTTTCGGCGAAGGCGTTGAGAGGATTTTCCCTGTTAATTCGCCTACCGTCGAGAAGATAGAGGTAAAAAAGAGGGGCGAGGTCAAAAAGGCCAAATTGTACTATCTCAGAAACAAGGTCGGGAAGGCCACGAAGGTTGAAGAAAGAACGGACCTGACCCAGCCGGAAACACAATCGCCTGATGCACAGATACGAGAAGAAGGCAAGACGCAAGGGGTTTAGATTAATAGTCGGGATAGATGAGGCGGGAAGAGGCCCCTTGGCGGGCCCGGTAGTGGCCGCCTCGGTACTGATCGGCAAAAGATTATTCAGGGAAAGGATAGACGACTCTAAGTTGCTTTCGCCGCTTAAGCGCCAGAAGGCATTTTTTGAAATATTGCGGCATTGCCTTGTTTCTGTGGGGATCGTTGATAACGCGGATATAGACGAGATCAATATACTTAATGCCACCAAGCGCGCGATGGAACAGGCGGTTTCGGGCATGGGGATAAAGCCGGATTGCCTCCTGATCGACGGCAATATAAAATTAAACCTGCCTTTCCATCAGGAGGGCATTGTTAAAGGCGACTCGAAAAGCGTTTCCATCGCCGCCGCCTCAATAATCGCGAAGGTGGTAAGGGATTCTTTGATGTTAAAATTTGACGTGGTTTACCCGCAGTATGGTTTTAGGTATCATAAAGGTTACGGAACTAAAAAACACGTATCCGCGTTAAAATTGTTCGGGCCGTGCCCTATCCACAGGAGAACCTTTGAACCGGTAAGAAAATCGGAGGTGTTGAATGCCAGAGTATCAAGGTGTCGCGCAAAGGAGCAATATGAAAAAAGTGCCGTCTGATCTGGAGATTGCCCAGCAAACAAAGATGAAGCCGATAGTTGAGATTGCAGGGGAACTTGGTATCTCAGAAGAATATCTGGAATTGTACGGAAGGTATAAGGCAAAGGTCTCTCTGGGAATCCTTAAAAAGATTGAGCAGAAAAAAGACGGCAAATATATAGATGTAACCGCGATTACTCCCACGCCTCTCGGGGAAGGCAAAACAGTCACTACGATAGGCCTTGCCATGGGCCTAAACAGGATAGGCAAAAAGGCCGTCGTGAATATACGCCAGCCTTCGCTAGGGCCCGTCTTCGGGATAAAAGGCGGGGCGGCGGGCGGCGGCTATTCGCAAGTGGTGCCCATGGAGGATTTTAATTTACACCTCACCGGGGATGTTCATGCTGTAGGGCTGGCTCATAATCTTTGCGCCGCATTTCTGGACAACTCGATTTTCAAAGGCAATAAATTAAATATTGACCCTCTGAGCATTACCTGGCGCAGGGTCGTCGATGTGAGCGACAGGGCTCTCAGAAATATTATTATCGGCCTTGGCGGCCCTGATGACGGCTTAAAGC
>CAYQVM010000010.1:14487-19022 GCA_964421145.1 uncultured Planctomycetia bacterium | reverse complement strand
TATATTGGCGCTTACGAGCGATCTATCTGATCTGCGTAAACGGCTCGGCAGGATTATTGTCGCGATGACCAATGATAACAAGCCGGTTACGGCCGAGGACCTGAAAGTAGCCGGGGCAATGACTGTCCTGTTAAAAGACGCTATAAAGCCAAATCTCCTTCAGACATTGGAGAATACGCCATGCTTTGTTCACGCGGGCCCATTCGCAAATATAGCGCACGGAAACAATTCCATCATAGCCGACAGGATAGCCTTGAAGCTGGCCGAATACGTGGTTACTGAAAGCGGGTTCGGCGCCGATTGCGGGGCCGAAAAATTCATGGACATAAAATGCCGCTGTAGCGGCCTTAAGCCGGATGCTGTTGTGGTTGTATGTTCTGTCCGGGCCCTCAAGATGCATTCGGGAAAGTTTAATGTCGTCGCGGGCAAGCCGCTTGACGAGGGCCTGATAAAAGAGGACCTGTCCGCGGTTTCGGACGGATGCTCGAATCTTGAAAAGCAGATAGAGAATATGAGGCTTTTCGGCGTGCCGGTTATTGTCGCGATCAACAGGTTCACTACCGATACGGACAAGGAGATAGAGGTGATCAGGAAAAAGGCCATGAGCGCCGGCGCCGAGGACGCGGTCATAAGCGAGGTTTGGGCCAAGGGCTCAGAGGGCGGAGAGGCGTTGGCAAAGGCGGTTGTAAAGGCAGCCGGGAAACCGAGCGATTTTAAATTTCTGTATCCTCTGCATATGCCGATAAAGGAAAAGATAAAAACCATCGCAACCAAAATTTACGGCGCAAAGGATGTATCCTACGCGCCATTGGCTGAAAAAAATATTAAATTGTATGAGGAATTGGGATTTGGTAAATTGCCGATCTGCATGGCCAAGACGCATTTGTCGCTTTCGCACGACCCCAAATTGAAGGGGAGGCCGACAGGATATACATTGCCCGTACGGGAGGTTAGGGCCTCTATCGGCGCGGGATTCCTGTATCCTTTATGCGGGGATATGCGCACAATGCCGGGCCTGCCGTCCGTTCCCGCCGGCACGAAAGTGGATATTGATAAGGACGGAAAAGTAGTAGGGTTGTTTTAGGTGTGGGGAGGTTAAATGTATATTAATGAAAGTATTGGGCGCTATTTGGATGATCTGGCGGCAAGAGTGCCGGCGCCGGGAGGCGGGAGCAGCGCGGCACTCGCGGGAGCGATGAGCTCCAGCCTGATAAGTATGACGCTTAATTTTACGATAGGCAATGAGAAGTACAAGGACTTTGAGGCCGCCGCAAAAGAGATGCTGGCGAAATCCGAGAGATTAAGAGCAGACTTTGTTAAATTCTTTGAAGAGGACATGACCGGCTACGGCGCGGTCTCAAAGGCGTATAAGCTGCCCAAAGACAGCGACGCGGACAAGATAAAAAGACAGAGGGCCATAAAAGAGGCACTGAAACAGGCCACACTGACACCGCTTCATGTCTGCCAGCACAGCGTAGAGGCGATAAAGATGTGCCCTGGCCTGGCTAAACATGGGAATAAAAATCTGATCTGCGATGTAGAAGTGCCTGTGAGGCTGCTTGAAGCCGCCTTTTATTCGGCGAAGATAAATGTTGTAATGAACCAGAAAAGCATCCAGGACGATGAGTTTAATAAGGATATCTCAAAACAGATGGCGGCGCTTGAGAAGGAGCTGCTGAAATATAAGGAGACAGCGGAAAAAGAGATAGCAAAAATAACAAATATTAAGGGAAGATAAAGATAAGGGTAAAATGTCAAAATTATTAGAGGGCAAGCCGATCGCGGAACGCATTAAGGAAGAAATAAAGAAAGATATTCAGGCCCTGGGCAGGAGGCCTGTTCTGGCAAGTGTGCAGGTGGGCGAAAACGCGGGCGCAGAGGCCTATGCGAAATCGCAGAAAAAGACAGCGGATAATTTAGGTATAGATTACCAGTTTTATAAACTGGGCCAGGATACCGCCGAAAAAGCTCTGTGTGAATTTATTCAGAAGTTGAACGCTGATAAATCGGTCAATGGTATAATTGTCCAGATGCCGCTGCCCGCGCAGATAGATTATAAAAAGATAAGCTGTTTTATTTCGCCTGAAAAGGATGTGGAAGGTATGCACCCGGCCAATATGGGCAAAATCGTTTTTGGCAAGGCAAAGATTCTACCGTGCACGCCGGCGGCGGTCATGGAATTACTAACTTCATGCTGCCCCGATATTTACGGCAAAGAGGTTGTAATTGTGGGCCACAGCGAGATTGTCGGGAAGCCTTTGGCGCTGTTGTTACTGGAAAAGTTCGCCACGGTCACAGTTTGCCATATCGGGACAAGCAAAGCTGGCAAATTGGAAGAGCATGTTAGGAGGGCCGAGATACTTATTGTAGCAGTCGGTAAGGCAGGCCTTATTAAAGGCGAATGGGTTAAAGAGGGCGCTGTTGTCATTGATGTGGGTATAAACAGGGTTGGCGATAAAATAGTAGGCGATGTTGAATTTGAGTCGGCCTCCCAGCGCGCCTGTTGCATTACGCCTGTTCCCGGCGGCGTAGGGCCGTTAACTGTTACGATGCTTATGAGAAACGTTGTTGAAGCGGCGAAGGCCGCAAGCGGTGCTGTATGACATTCAAAGAAAAAATTCAAGCAGGTAAATGTTTAATTACGGGCGAAGTCGGGCCGCCGAAAGGAGCGGATGTCGCGCATCTTTTAGAAGAGGCGGATTTATTTAAGGATAGGGTAGATGCAACAAATGTTACTGATATTCAGAGCTCTGTTATGCGTGTTGGTTCCCTTGCAGTGTGTCATCTTTTAAAGGAGAGAGGCCATACCCCTGTCTTTCAGGTGACCTGCCGTGACAGAAACAGATTAGCGCTTCAGTCGGATATTTTATCCGCCGCGATCCTGGGCATCGAAAATATTCTTATATTAACGGGCGACCACCAGTCGTTAGGAGACCATCCACAGGCAAAAGGGGTGTTCGATCTGGATTCCGTCCAGCTATTGGAAGCTATAAGGGGCCTGGAGGAAGGGCATGACATGGTGGGTAATAAATTAGAAGGCGCGCCCCCAAAATTCTGTTTAGGCGCTGTTGTCAATCCGGGCGCGGATCCAATAGAACCGGAGATTATAAAGTTGGAGAAAAAGGTAAAGGCGGGCGCTGAGTTTATCCAGACACAGGCCGTGTACGAGCCGGAGAAATTTAAGACATTCATGGAGATGATAAAACACATTCACCCCGTTAGACACTGTAGCGCAAACGGAAATGCAAATGGGGTGTCTAACGGGGTAAAGGTGCCGATCCTTGTCGGCATAGTCCTGTTAAAATCCGCCGGAATGGCGAGATATATGAATAAGAATGTGGCCGGCGTATTTGTGCCGGATAATCTGATTAAGGAGATGGAGACGACAAAAGATAAAAAGGCGGCATCTGTTGAAATAGGCGCGCGGCTTATAAAGGAAT
Organism: uncultured Planctomycetia bacterium; assembly: GCA_964421145.1. Lineage (GTDB taxonomy): Bacteria > Omnitrophota > Gorgyraeia > JABMQH01 > JABMQH01 > CAYQVM01. The sequence continues at coordinate 15,582 of CAYQVM010000010.1, read as the reverse complement.
TGAAGGGCTCGTGTCAGGGCGTTCATATAATGCCGCTGGGATGGGATGATTTAATTGTGAAGGTGCTGGACAAGGCAGGCATAGCGTGAAGGTAGCGTTTGCGGGGAAGGGCGGGGTAGGAAAAACGACACTGGCGGCGCTTTTTATAAAAGCGCTCGCAAAGGACGACCAGAAGATACTTGCTATAGACTGTGACCCCGCCTCAAGTTTGGGCCGCATGCTCGGGATAGCGGACGCGGACAAGATAATCCCTATTGTTGAGATGAAGGCAATGATTGATGAAAGGATGGAGACATCGTCCGACAGGTCATTCTATAAATTGAACCCAAAGGTGGATGATATTCCTGAGAAATTCGCTAAAGTAAAGGGGAATGTAAAGTTAATAGTTATGGGCACGGTAAAAGGCGGAGGCTCAGGCTGCATGTGCCCTGAGTCGGGATTTGTAAAGGCGCTTTTAACCAAAATCCTGCTTGAAAAAGACGAGTCCATTATTATGGATATGGAGGCAGGGCTTGAACACCTGGGAAGGGCCACTACCGCCAGCGTCAACAACCTCTTTATTGTTGCTGAGCCGAGTTTAAACAGCGTAGATGTGGCAAAAAAGATTACCCGCCTCGCCTCCGATTTAAAAATAAAAAATATATCTGTCATCTTAAATAAGGTAAAGAACGAAGAAGAAGTAAATTTTGTTAAGAAAAACATTGACCCGCTTTCTATTATCGCAGTAGTCCCTTTTAACGAATCAATAACCAAACTGGAAAGAGGGGTGGAGATAGCAATAGAGAAAACTGATGTGTATTCGGCTGTTTTGGAGATAAAAAATAGAATTGTTAAGGAGGCAGGTTAAATGGCGTATAAGAAGAGCAGGGGCAGTAAGGTAAACATTAAACTTCAGGAGATCGCTAAGGGCTGCGAAATCGACACCGTATGGGACAGGGAGGACGCCCAGACGCCGCATTGCGGGTTTGGGGAGCTGGGGCTGTGCTGTAAAAACTGCAATTTGGGCCCTTGCAGGATCGATCCCTTTGGCGAAGAAGCCCAGGTCGGCACATGCGGCGCTGACGGGGATATAATAAGCGCGAGGAATCTCGCGAG
>CAYQVM010000010.1:11423-14413 GCA_964421145.1 uncultured Planctomycetia bacterium | reverse complement strand
AAGCTATCAGATCAAGGACGAGGTGAAACTGCGTGCGCTCGCAAGGGAATACGGTATTGATGAATCCTCAAAGACCAAAGAGGAACTGGCTGTTCTTGTGGCTGAAGGGGCGCTCAAGGATTTCGGCCAGCAGGAAGGCGAGCTTAAATTTTTAAAGAGGGCGCCGAAGAAACAACAGGAGACATGGCACAATTTAAGGATTGCGCCGACCGGCATCGACAGGCCGGTGGTTGAAATGATGGCCAGAACCCATATAGGAGTAGACAATGACTACAAAAATATCATCTTGGGCACGATGAAGGTTAGCCTTGCTGACGGTTGGGGCGGCTCCATGATCGCGACCGAATTAAGCGATGTCATTTTTGGTTCGCCCAGGGCACTGCGCGCCAAGGTCAATCTGGGCGTCTTAAAAGAGGATGAGGTAAATGTTATTATTCACGGCCACGTGCCGCTATTGAGCGATGTGATAGTTACAGCGAGCCAGTCGCAGGATATGCTTGATCTGGCCAAAAAAGAAGGGGCGAAGGGTATTACCGTGGCGGGCATATGCTGCACTGCGAACGAGGTCCTTGTCAGGCGCGGCGTTCCCGTAGCCGGAAATTTATTCCAGCAGGGATTGATCATCTCGACGGTCACTGTTGAGGCGATGGTGGTTGACCAGCAGTGCATTATGCCCGGCTTAACAAAGGTGGCGGCCTGTTTCCACACAAAACTTATTTCCACTATGCCCAAGGCAAAATTCCCCGGCATGGAACATGTTGAGTTTGAAGAAGAACATGCCCTCCAAATTGCTAAAGAGATCGTAAAAAAGGCCGTTCTGAATTTTAAGAGCAGAGATAAAGCCAGGGTGAACATACCGAAGGAGACCATGGATTTAATCGCGGGCTTCACCGCTGAAAATGTTTATTATTACCTGGGTGGCAAATACAGGGCAACTTACAGGCCTTTGAATGACGCGATAATCAGCGGGCGGTTAAGAGGCGTAGCCGGAGTTGTAGGCTGCGATAATCCGAAGCTGTTAAGCGGAGGTAGCCACATCGAGATGGTTAAGGAATTGATTAAACACGACGTCTTAGTAGTCCAGACCGGGTGTTCCGCGCTTGCGTGCGCGAAGGAAGGCCTGCTTGTGCCGGAGGCGGCATTTAAGTATGCGGGAAAGGGCCTGCAGGAAGTCTGTTCGGCCGTCGGGATACCGCCGGTTCTTCATTTGGGTTCGTGCGTTGACAACTCAAGGATTTTGATTGCCTGCTGTAATATGGTAAAGGAAGGCGGTATAGGGGCAAGCCTGGATGAGTTGCCGGTTGCGGGCGCCGCGCCTGAATGGATGTCTGAAAAGGCGATAGCGATAGGATGGTATGTGGTTGCCTCCGGTGTGCTTGTTGTGTTTGGAACGCCTCTTCCGGTTTTGGGAAGCGAAAATGTAGAGCGGTTTGTTACGAAAGAGGTTGAGGATTTGGTGGGCGGGAAATGGGCATTTGAACCCGACCCGATTAAGGCGGCGCATATCATGATTGATCACATAAATAAGAAACGCGCAGCGCTTAAACTGAAGCCCATGATGTACGAAACAGGGAAGGAAACAAAAAAGGAAACAAAGAAGGAGGGCGAACTTGTCTCCAGCAACAAAAAAGATTAATACCAAGATCAAGAAGGAAGGCCTTAAGATATTCTGCGACATAAAGAGATGCCTTGCCTGCAGGGCCTGCGAACTGGCATGCGCGACGGAACATTCAAAAGACAGGGAGTTGGTTCCGGCATTCAAAGAAACCCCTGTGCCGAAAAAGAGACGGCATGTATCCGATTCATACGGAAAGACGCTTTCAGTAGGATGCCAGCACTGCGCTGATGCAGTTTGTATCGCGGCCTGTATGTCAGGCGCGTTGTATAAGGATAAAGACGGCGCGACCATGCACGACAAAGAGAAATGTGTCGGGTGCTGGATGTGCATCATGGTTTGTCCCTTCGGCGCGATTGAAAGAAGGATAAAAGATAAGATCGCTATCAAGTGCGATTTGTGTCCCGATAGGGAGGATTTTGCCTGTGTTGCCGCCTGCCCGACAGGCGCGCTATTCGCGGGTACCATTGACGAATTTGAAAAAAGGATAAAAATACGGAATAAAAATAACCAATGACCAATTTCCAAACACCAAATAATAACCAATACCCAATAACCAAATTCCAAACGGAGTGTTTGGTTATTGATAAATTGGTTATTGGAATTTATTTGGTTATTGTATCTTGATTATTGGAATTTTAAATAGGGGGGAAATATGCATTATGTAATTATAGGCGGGAGCGCAGCAGGCATTTCCTGTATTGAAGGAATTCGCGAAATAGATAAAAAATCCGGCATAACACTGATAAGCGACGAGGAGTTCCCGTTGTATTCGCGCTGTCTTTTAAGTTATCTTCTGGCCGGCGTAATTAAGGAAGGGAACCTGCTCTTTAAGGAAAAGGGGTTTTTTGAAAAAAATAAAGTTGACGCCCTATTAGGGGTGCGCGCCCAGCAGATTGATCTGAAAAATAAGTGTGTAAAGACAAGCGATAAAAAAAAGATAGAATTTGACAGGCTTCTGATCGCGACCGGCGCAAGATCAAAGATGCTGGAGATCCCCGGCATTGATAAAAAAGGCGTTTTCGCATTAAGGACCGTAAAGGACTCAAGCGGCATCGGGGCCATGCTGAAAAAGACAAGGACGGCAGCGGTCCTCGGAGGGGGCCTGATAGGCCTCAGGGCGGCCTATGCGCTGAACAAGCAGGGGATTATTGTAAAGGTAGTCGTGAAGTCGCCGCAGATATTGTCGCAGATCTTGGACAAGACGGCCGCGGATTTAATGCAGGCCAGGGTTGAGCAGAAGGGGATCGCGATCATGAAGGGCCTCGAGGCAAGCCAGATACTCGGCGGCGACGCGGTAAAAGGGATTTTATTAGATAATGGAAACAAATTAGATTGCGAGTCTTTCGATTCATAATCCTCTTTCTTTTTATTT
>CAYQVM010000010.1:6761-11413 GCA_964421145.1 uncultured Planctomycetia bacterium | reverse complement strand
AACAAATTAGATTGCGAATTGGTTATAGTGGGAAAGGGCGTTGAGCCGAACATAGAATTGGCAAAAGAGGCGAAGATTGTCAGCCACTGGGGGATTGTATCCGATGAATACCTGCAGACGAGCTCAAAGGATATTTTTGCCGCAGGCGATGTGGCCCAGACGAATGATATTACTTCCGGGGAAAGCACATTGAACGCTATCTGGCCTTCCGCTGTTGAACAGGGCAGGATCGCGGGCAGGAACATGGCGGGAGAAAAACAAAAATATGACGGGTCTATGGCGATGAATTCCATAGAATTCTTCGAGTTGCCGGTCATATCCATGGGCATAACAAGGCCCAAGACACAGGATTACGAGGAGTTATCCGTAATCAACCAAAAGAAAGCGGTTTATAAGAAGGTAGTATTGAAGGACGGCATCATCAGGGGATTCATATCCTTAGGAAACGTGGAGAACTCAGGTGTTTACAATAACCTTATAAAACATAAGATTAACGTCGCGGGGATCAAGGATATTTTATTGGATGAAAGGTTTGATTACGCGAAGGCGATGCCGCTGATAAAGGAAAATAAAGAGAAATTCAATAAGGATGAGTTTAAGGACTCGATAATAACTTATTAGGTAAAAATTGGAGGAAATAGCATGTCCAAAATAGTAGCTCAGGCAGCGATCGGCGGCGCGAGGAAACTGGCGCTTGAGGCCGAACAGTTTTTAAACAAGGCGATAAAGGAAAAGGGTAAAGACCAGAAGGTGGAGTTTCCGGAGACGGCCTTTTATCTGCCGATGGCAAACGCGCTTTTGGGAGCGGAGGTGAAGACTCTAGGCGAGGCTATCCCCATAATGGAGCATGTAAAGTCTCTCCTGCATGAAATGCCTTCGGATAAGCTCTGGCTCCCGTATCTGGGGGATGCGCTGGATTCCGGTATCGCGGCGCTGTTGTCGGAAGAAATAATATGCGTCCTGAGGTACCTGTACGGGACAGAGCCGCAGCCGGATTGCAACGGTTTTTTCACAGACACTATTCTGCGTTCGCTGGGCATACAGCTGGTGGACGGCAGGATGCCCGGATTCGCCGCCATTTTAGGGGCCGCCCCTACTAATGAAATCGCGGTGGACATAGTAAGGGAGCTGCAGAAGAGAAATATTTTGATTTTTGTCGGCTCAAGCACGAAGGGCGTGAGCATTATTGATCAGTTAAAGCAGTCAGGCGTTCAGATGGGCTGGGACAATTATATCGTTCCATACGGAAGGGATACTATTACCGGCATATATCCTCTGAACTGGGCGATAAGAGGCGCTTTGACATTCGGAGGAGTAAAACCCGGCCAGGCGAAGAAATGCCTTGAATACTGCAAAGAGAGGGTATTCGCGTTCGGTTTGGCGCTGGGCGAGATAGACGATATTAAATACGCTACGGGTGCGGGCGCTATAGACATGGGATTTCCGGTTATAGCCGACACGGATATCCCCGAGATCAGGCCGACAGGCATATGCACCTACGAACACCTGGTCAAGGAAAAGGACTATAAGAAGATTGTCCCCGTATGCATAGAGGTAAGAGGCGTAAAGGTAAAACTTGAAAAGATCCCCATCCCTGTGCCTTACGCGGCCGCCTTTGAGGGCGAGAGGGTCCGCAAGGAAGATATGTATGTTCAGTTCGGCAGCAAATTCTCAAAGGCGTTTGAGTTTTTGACATCCAAGGACTTGGATGATGTTGAAGACGGAAAGATAACGCTCATAGGTCCTGACATAGGCGGCATGGAAGAGGGCAAGGCGTATCCGCTGGGAATCGTAGTGGAGGTAGCCGGCAGAAAGATGCATGTTGACTTTGAGCCGATACTGGAGAGGCAGCTTCACAGGTTCCTGAATTATGCGATGGGTATTTTCCATATGGGCCAGCGTGATATGAACTGGATAAGGATTTCAAAAAATGCCCACACCGCGGGTTTTAAGATAAAGCACTTCGGGGAGATCCTTATCGCGAAATTGCACGGCGAGTACGGCGCGATTGTGGACAAGGTCTCGGTTACGATTTATACAAAACAGGAAGATGTGGAGAAGATGCTGCCCGCCGCGCAGAAGTCGTTCGAAGAGAGGGACGCAAGGATATCGGGCATGAAGGACGAGGATGTGGATATATTCTATTCCTGCACGCTTTGCCAGAGTTTCGCGCCGGACCATCTTTGCATGATAAGCCCGGAGAGGCTGGGCCTGTGCGGCGCGTATTCCTGGCTTGACGGAAAGGCCTCATACGAAATTACTCCGACAGGCGCGAACCAACCGATTAAAAAGGGCAGGACTATTGATGAGGTCAAGGGCATCTGGGAAGGCATAAATCAGGCCGTTAAGAATTTTTCGCACAACACCTTGTCCCAGATAAGCATATATTCCCTAATGGACAGCCCGATGACAAGCTGCGGGTGTTTTGAGTGCATCATAGCGATCGTACCCGAGGCGAACGGCGTTATGATCGTAAACAGAGAATTCGCGGGTATGACCCCTGCCGGGATGAAGTTTACAACGCTGGCCGGTTCTGTCGGAGGAGGGGCGCAGACGCCGGGATTTTTGGGCGTTGGCAGGCTGTACATCACGAGCAGGAAATTTATATCGGCCGAAGGCGGGTTAAAGAGGATCGTGTGGATGCCCAAGGAGCTGAAAGAGGCGATGGGGGACAGATTAAAGAAGCGCGCCGAGGAGGTCGGCGAGCCTGATTTTATAAGTAAGATCGCGGACGAGACGGTCGCGACCGAGACAGGCGACCTCGTGAAATATTTAGAGAAGGTTAAGCATCCGGCGTTAACAATGCCGCCATTAATGTAATTACAAAGGCGAGGAGTGAAAAATGGCGTTATCAGGTCTAGAGATTTACAAATTATTGCCGAAGACAAACTGCAAAGAATGCGGCTTCCCCACGTGCCTTGCCTTCGCGATGCAGCTTGCCGCGAAGAAGACCACGCTTGATAAGTGCCTTAAGGTGAACCCTGAGTCAAAAGGCGCGCTTGAAGGCGCCTCTCAGCCGCCGATTAAATTGGTTACCATAGGGGCCGGCGAGAACAAACTGGAGATTGGAAATGAGACAGTTCTATTCAGGCACGAAGAGACTTTTTATCATCCGGCCGGCATCGGATTTTTGCTTGAGGACACGCTGGACGAGAAGGCGTTCAAAGACGCGGTAGATAAGATCAACAAACTGGTTTTTCACCGGGTCGGCCAGACCATCACCGTTAATTTGATAGCGCTTAAGAACTCCTCCAATGATCAGGCCAAATTCAGCGAAAGGGCCAAGCTGCTGGCGTCCGCGACGAAATTAAATATTATCCTGATAGGCGAAAACGCGCAAGCGGCGTCAGCGGCGCTTGAGCAGTTAAAAGAGAGGCGGCCCCTGATTTACGCGGCTACAAAAAATAATTATGAAGAGTTCGCGAAAATTGCCAAGCAGTATAACGCGCCGCTTGCTGTCAGGGCAGATTCTTTAGATGAGCTCGCCGAACTTGGTTTGAAATTAAAATCGCTGGGCGCGGAAGAGCTGGTTCTTGATTCAGGGGAAAAGCCCGTGCTTCCAAAGATTACGGACCTGGTCAATATCAGGAGGCTCGCGCTTAAGAAGACATTTAGGCCTCTAGGTTATCCTGCGATCGTGTTCAGCCAGGAAAAGGACCCGTTTAAGGAAGCGCTCGCCGCGGCCGCCTATATTACCAGGTACGCCGGCATCATCGTGCTGAATAACTACGAGAACTGGCAGGTCTTGCCCGTCCTGACCGCGCGGCAGGATATCTATACGGATCCGCAAAAGCCTGTCCAGGTGGAGCCGAAGGTCTATGAGATCGGGAATGTCGGCAAGAATTCTCCGGTGATAGTTACAACCAATTTTTCCATAACATACTACACCGTCGCCGGAGAGGTGGAGGCAAGCAAGATCCCCACCTATATCCTTGCCTGCGACTGCGAAGGCATGAGCGTCCTGACCGCCTGGGCGGCTGAGAAGTTTACGCCTGAAAAAATTACTGATAGTATTAAGAAATACGGCCTCGCCGAAAAGGTATCGCATAAATCCATAATCATACCGGGTTATGTCGCGGTGATGAGCGGAAAGCTAGAGGACCTGCTTTCCGGATATAAGATTATAGTGGGGCCGAGGGAGGCCTCCGGGATACCGTCGTTTTTGAGGGCCCTCGCGTAAGGTGATATGGCAAATTTTGTAATACATTTTTTACCCGATAATGTAGCGGTAAAGGTGAAAAAGGGAGAAACGATCCTAGCCGGCGCTGTCCATGCAGGGGTTTATATTAATTCCTCTTGCGGCGGGGACGGCGTATGCGGTCGATGTAAGGTAATAGTCAAAAAAGGAGATTTTAAGACACAACCTACAGGGAGGATTAACACCGAGGAAAAAAAACAAGGTTATGTATTAGCCTGCCTTACGACTGTCCAGGGCGATTTAGAGGTATTTGTCCCTCCCGAATCAAGGCTTGATTTGGGGAAGTTATCCGGCGAAGAGGCAAAATTTCTAAGATTAAAAGGAATATACTCAGAGGCGGAAGAGGTTGATTCAGGTAAGCCCATAATAGATGAAACAGTATTCGCCCATAGCCCATTAGCGACAAAGATATTTTTAAAGATGCCTCCCCCCACCCTGGACGACAAGATTAGCG
>CAYQVM010000010.1:5688-6751 GCA_964421145.1 uncultured Planctomycetia bacterium | reverse complement strand
TAGCGATCTTGAACGGCTTTATAGAGAAATCCGAAGAAAGCGCGATATACCGATAATGCAGACAGGGCTTATGAATATCAAAAGACTGGGGGCCATGCTAAGGGAAGGCAAATGGCAGATTACAGCAACCCTTGGGAAAAGAAATGAGACAACAGAGATTGTGTTAATAGAGCCGGGCGATACCTCGAAAAGAAACTTCGGCATAGCATTTGATATCGGTACGACCACAGTAACAGGCCAATTGGTGGATTTGAATACAAAAAAGATATTAGGGACAAGGGCTACCTATAACATGCAGGCTGTTTTTGGAAGCGATGTGATTTCAAGGATAATATACGCAGAAGAGGAGGACGGGCTTGATAGATTGCATCACGCAGTCATAGATAATATGAATGGTATTATTCGGGAACTCATTATCGAAAACAAGGTAAGCTTAAACGATGTTATGGGTCTTATGGTTGCCGGAAACACAACGATGATACATCTATTGTTAAGGGTTGACCCTACCTTTATAAGAAAGGAGCCATATGTGCCGACCGCGAATTTTGTGCCTGTTGTCAGGGCCCAAGAGGCCGGGATCAAGATAAGCCCAAGGGGCCTTCTTGCATGTATCCCGGGTGTAAGCACATATGTCGGCGGGGATATCACGGCCGGCATTATTGCCTGCGGCATCTCTGACTCGGACCAGACAACCCTTTTGATAGATATAGGCACAAACGGCGAAATCGCTTTAGGAAACAAGGAATGGCTCGCGTGCTGCGCCGCTTCCGCCGGGCCGGCCTTTGAGGGAAGCGGTGTAAGCTGCGGGATGAGAGCGACAAGAGGCGCGATTCAAAGGGTGAGCATAAAGAGGGAAAAGGATGAGATCGATATAAAGGTTGATACCATTGGCAACGAACCCCCGAAGGGGATATGCGGTTCGGGCTATATAGACGCCTTGGCTGAAATGATAAAGTGCGGGATTATCAACAAGGATGGAAAGATTAACAGAGACAGCGGGCCTAAGAGGATCAGGGAGGGCTTGGACGGGTTTGAATTCGTGCTGAGTGAAAAGGGCCAGACC
>CAYQVM010000010.1:4721-5673 GCA_964421145.1 uncultured Planctomycetia bacterium | reverse complement strand
TATAACCGAGACGGATATAGAGAATCTGAAACGGTCAAAAGGGGCGATATATGCGGCTACCTCAATCCTGGTTAAAAAGATCGGCGTTAGCTTTGACGAAGTAAAAAAGATTTATATAGCAGGTGGCTTCGGGACATATCTGGATATGGAAAAGGCGATTATAATCGGGCTTCTCCCTGATCTGCCAAGGGAGAAATTTACTTTTGTCGGGAACAGTTCTCTTATAGGCGCGAGGGAGATCCTCTTATCGTACGAGACGATGAAAAAGGCGGAGGCGGTCGCCAGGTCGATGACCTATTTAGAGCTTAGCATTGAACCCGCTTATATGGATGAGTATATCGCGAGCCTGTTTTTTCCGCATACGGACATGGAAAGGTTTCCTACGGTTAAGATATAGATGAGTTATATTATCGCTACCGCCGGAAAAGGCGGGACAGGCAAGACAACAATAGCGGCGTTTTTAATAAGTTATTTGATAAAGAATAAAAAGGGCTCTGTTTTAGCCGTTGACGCGGACCCGAACTCAAACCTGAACCAGGCGCTTGGGGTAGAGTTAAAGGATACCGTTGTTGGCATACTTGATAAAATGGCCGCTCAGAAGGACGCGGGGCTGCCCTCGGGGATGACCAAAGAGCGGTTTATTGAATATGAGATCCAGAGCGCGATTACAGAAGGCGAAGGTTTTGACCTGCTGGCTATGGGGAGGCCCGAGGGCCCGGGATGTTATTGTTACGCGAATAATGTCCTGAGAGGGGTTGTTGCCAAATTAGCCGCCGCATACGACTATGTTGTGATTGATAATGAGGCGGGCATGGAGCACCTGTCGCGGCGCATAGCCAGAAAGATAGATTCTCTTTTTGTGGTGAGCGATTTTTCAAGGATAGGCGTGCGCTCGGCGAAAAGGATTTCGGATCTGGCAGGGGAGATGGAGTTAGAAATCGAAAAAGAGCAC
>CAYQVM010000010.1:0-4711 GCA_964421145.1 uncultured Planctomycetia bacterium | reverse complement strand
AGACAAATTGCGGGATGAGATAAATAAAAGTGGATTGAAATTAGCGGGAGTTATTCCGTTTGAGGAAGGGATAGAGAATTTAAGCATTAATGGAAAACCAGTAATGGAGTATAAAGGATTAGAAGGGATAATGAGGGTAGATGAGGGAAAGGAAATAGAATGGCTGTTGAGATAATCAAGGAGAAGTGGACCAATAAAGTAAACGAGCTTGTGCTGGGTGCCGCAAAGGAGCATGGCGGCACGAGATCAAAAGTGGTCAGGGTGGGCGGCGCCGGCTGCCTTCCTTTTAGTTTTCAGGACGGTGCAATACCCAACAGGCCGGTTGTGGCCATGGAGGTGTGGGACATTGAACCGACAGAATGGCCCAATACCTTAAAGGCGGCTTTTGGGGATTCACTCAAGGATCCCTTGTCGTGGGCAAAGAGGTGCGTTGATGATTTTGGCGCCGACCTGATATGCCTTGCCCTTGAGGGCACCAATCCCGAAGGAAAAAATACCTCGGCGGATGAGGCGGCCCAGACCGTCAAAAAGGTTCTTAAGGCCGTGGGCGTTCCGCTGATTATCACAGGTTCCGGAGACAAACAGAAGGACGCCGAGGTATTATCAAGGTGCAGCCAGGCGGCGAAAGGGGAAAACTGCCTCTTAGGGCCCGCCACGCAGGACAATTATAAAACACTTACCGCCTCCTGCATGGCGGATGGCCATGCTATTATCGCCGAATCGCCCATAGATATAAACATCGCGAAGCAGGTCAACATCCTGATTACTGATATGGGCTTTAGTCCGGACAAGATTGCGATACACCCGACCACGGGAGCCCTTGGGTACGGCATGGAGTATGTCTATTCTATCATGGAGAGGGGCCGGCTCGCCGCGCTCATGGGCGACAAGATGCTGGCGATGCCTTTCGTACTTTTTATAGGCGCCGAGGCATGGAAGGTAAAGGAGGCGATTGCCACGGAGAAAGAACAGCCCGAGTGGGGCGAACTTTCAAAGCGGGGACCGCTTTGGGAGGCGACCACTGCCGCATGCATGCTGCAGGCGGGCGCGGATATCCTGGTGATGAGACACCCGGAAGCGGTAAAAACGGTTAAGGCCGCTATAGAGGAGTTAATGAAGAGATAAATATGGAACGCGGAACCAGATTTTCAAAAATCAGAAATGTATTGATACTGACTCTTGCCTTGAACTGGCTTGTTTCTCTCGCCAAGATTTTATACGGCCTTTTTACAAACTGCGCCAGCATGAGCGCGGACGGCCTCCATTCGTTGTCAGACGGCGCCTCCAATATCATCGGCCTTGTGGGGATATGGGCCGCCTCCCAGCCGGTGGATAAGGAGCATCCCTACGGCCATAAGAAGTACGAGACCTTTTCATCGCTTGGGATAGCCATGTTTTTGGTTTTATTGGCGGCCTATATACTGCATAACGCCTACGCGAGATTTTTTCATCCCGTAACGCCGGATGTTAATATAACCAGCTTTGTGATAATGGTCGGCACTCTGATAACAAACATATTTGTAATGCGATACGAAATAGGTAAATCAAAAGACCTAAAAAGCGACATATCATCTTCCGACGCGCTGCACACAAAAAGCGCCATACTGGTGTCGGTTTCCGTTATAGTCGCCTTAATAAGCATCAGGATAGGGTTCCCTATCCTGGATACGATAGTGGCCCTTGTAATAGCGGGCCTGATCGGCCACGCCGCTTTTGAGATCATGAAAAAAAGCTCAAACGTTCTGTGCGACAGCGCGGTGCTGGTTTCCGATGAGATAAAAAAAATAGTTTGCGGCATAGATGGTGTCAATGAATGCCACATGATACGCACGCGCGGCCGGGAGGATGATATATATGTGGACCTGCATGTGGTTGTCAACCCGAATATGCACGTTGGCATGGCGCATAATATAAGCGAGGACATAGAAAAAGAGATTAAACAAAAAATTCAGGGCGTGACTGATGTCGTGGTGCACATAGAACCGAGGTAAAAAATGTTTATAATAGGCGAATTGATTAATGGGATGTATAAAGAAGTCGGGAAAGCGATTGTCGAAAAAGACAAGAAGGTTATCCAGAGAATCGCAAAACAGCAGTTAGAAAACGGGGCAAATGCCCTTGATGTGAACGTGGGCCCTGTAGCCAAGGACCCTGTGGACGCCATGAAATGGCTCACCGAGACGATACAGGAAGCAACTGATGCGCCGCTTTGTTTTGACAGCACAAAGAGCGCCGTAATCGAGGCCGGGTTGAAATTGGCAAAGAAGAAGGCGATAATAAATTCAACCACCGCCGACGATGAAAAGTTGAATCTTCTTTTGCCGCTTGCGAAAAAATACAACGCCCAGATAATAGGGCTTACCACGGATAAGGGCGGGGTTCCCCGCGACAGGTTCAAAAGGAGCGAGCTCGCGCTTAAGATAATAGCAAGTTGTATGGAACATGAGCTGGGGCTGGAAGACGTTTATATTGACCCGATCGTCCTGCCTGTGAATGTCGCCCAACCGCAAGCTACAGAGGTCCTTGAGTCAATCAGGGAGCTTAAGGTAATTTCCGACCCCCCGCCCAAAACAGTTGTGGGTTTAAGCAATGTGTCGCAGGGTGCGCAAAACAGGAATCTTATAAACAGGACCTTTATAGCGATGGCCGTCGCAAACGGCCTGGCCGCGGCGATACTGGATCCGCTTGATAAAGAACTGATGGACGCCATGATAACGGCGGAGCTCATACTAAATAAGAGTATCTACTGCGATTCGTATCTGGATGCTTATAGAAAGAGGTGAAGATATGGACAGAAAAAAGATTTCAATTCCGGATTTGCATAATAAGAAAAAAGAGGGCAGGAAAATCACGATGCTTACCGCCTACGACTATCCTGTAGCCAAGCTGGTGGATGACGCGGGTATAGACATGATACTGGTGGGCGATTCACTGGGGATGGTTGTATTAGGGTATGACTCAACCGTTCCCGTTACGATGGATGACATGATTCACCATTGTAAGGCGGTCAGGCGGGCTACCAAGTACGCGTTTTTAGTGGGCGACATGCCGTTTATGTCGTTTCAGGTGAGCGTGGAAGAGGCGGTAAGGAACGCGGGCAGGTTTTTGAAGGAGGCCGGTTGCGACGCGATAAAGCTTGAGACGGCCGAACCGTGCGTCCTCCAAGCCGCTAAGGCAATATTTGAGGCGGGCATTCCGGTGCTGGGCCATCTGGGCCTGACCCCGCAGAGCGCCACTAAGCTCGGCGGCCTTAAGGTGCAGGGCAAAGACGCCGAAGCGGCGAAAAAGATTATTGATTCGGCCCTCGCGTTGGAGGAGGCCGGCTGTTTCGCTATCGTTCTTGAATGTATCCCCGATGAGCTGGCAAAGATTATCACGCAGAGACTGAGCGTCCCGACGATAGGCATAGGCGCTGGAAAGGATTGCGATGGACAGGTTTTGGTTATAAATGATATGCTAGGGCTATTTGAAAGGTTTCTGCCGAAGTTTGTCAAACAGTATGTGAAACTGGCCCCGCAAATTTTAAACGCGGTAAAGCAATATAAAGAAGAAGTAGAGTCAGGGAAATTCCCGGGCCCGGAACATACGTTTGGAATGAAACAGGAAGAGTTAAATAGGATTAAAAAATAGTTATCCACAGCTGTAGGGGAGGTTTAAACCTCCCCTACAGCTACAAGGAGAAGGCAATATGAAAATTGCAATTGTAGGCCCGGGCGCTGTCGGCTCTCTTTTAGCCGCCCTGTTGACAAAATCAAAGCAGGAAGTCCATCTTATAGACAGAAACCTTGAGCGCGCAAGAAAGATCAACCAGGAGGGCATAAAGGTAGAGGGTATATCCGGAGAATTTACGGCTAGGGTAAATGTCACTGTTGAGCCGAAAGAACTGGGCACGTGCGGCCTTGTCATAATATGCGTTAAATCTTACCATACCGAAGAGGCGATAAAGGGCGTTAAGGATTTAATAGGCGAGGAGACCCAGGTCCTGACCCTTCAGAACGGCGTCGGAAATATCCAGATCCTGAATGATGTTGTAGGGGAAGACAAAGTTATCGGAGGCGCTACATCGCTGGGTGTAACCGTTCTCGGCCCCGGGCATATAAAATACGCTGGCAAGGGTGAGACAATTATCGGCAAGTCAAGCGGCAAGGTATTGGGGCCGCTAAGAGAGATAGCGACTATATTGAATAAAGCCGGCTTGGAGACAAAGGTATCAAGGGACATAAACGGGGTCGTCTGGAGCAAGTTGATAATAAATGTGGGCATAAACGCCATTGCGGTTGTGACACGGCTTCACAACGGCCGCCTTCTCGAATACGACGGCACAAAGGATATCATGCGCGCGGCGGTGCAGGAAGCGGTAAAAGTCGCCAAGAGGAAAAGAATAAAGCTTGTCTATGATGATCCTATCCAGAAAGTGGAGAGTGTCGCGAAGGCGACCGCGGCAAATGTCTGCTCCATGCTTCAGGATATCTTAAAGAAGCGCCGCACAGAGATTGACTTCATAAACGGCGCCATAGTCAGGCAGGCAAAGTCGCTCAATATACCCACACCGGTGAACGAAGTCCTGACCAACTTGGTCAAAACTATAGAGGCCAGCTACGATAAACAATTGTTATAGCGGGCAGTTTGGCCGGCGGGCACAGGGCCATTGCCAGCCGGCAGGGCCTTTCGCTAGGTTTGCTTTCAACGCTCGCCTGACTTTAGTGGAGAC
>CAYQVM010000009.1:12323-21830 GCA_964421145.1 uncultured Planctomycetia bacterium | reverse complement strand
ATCTGCTGGGCCTGCTTTTTTGTCCCGACAAACAGGATGTATCCTCCTTTGGCGGCCACGGCGCTCAGGAAATCGCATGCCACCGCAAGGCCTTCCATCGTCTTTTGCAGGTCAATGATATATACCCCGTTTCTTTCGCCGAAGATATATTTTTTCATCTTGGGGTTCCAACGCTTTGTTTGGTGCCCGAAATGAACTCCCGCCTCCAAAAGCTGTTTAATCAAACTAGTGTCTTGCTGTTCTGCCAATTTTAAACCCTCCTTTTTCTGTTTTACAGTGGGAGTATTATATCATAATAAATACATTATGCAATACCTTTTTAGGTCAATCGGAACTGCAGGTTGTACAGCTTATTATACAGGCCCGACTTGTTCATCAGCTCTTCGTGAGAGCCGCTTTCAACCACCCCGCCGCCTTCCAGGACATAAATCCTGGTGGCATGCTTTATGGTGCTGAGCCTATGGGCAATCACCAGCACCGTCCGGCCGCTCATAAGGTGGTCTATGGCCTCCTGCACCAGCAATTCGGACTCTGTATCCAGTTGGGAGGTAGCCTCATCCAGTATAAGAATAGGAGGATTCTTGAATATCGCCCGCGCGATACAGAGACGCTGTTTCTCTCCGCCCGAGAGCCTGAATCCCCTCTCGCCTATTGGCGTCTCATAGCCCTGCGGCATGTTCATGATAAAATTGTGGCAATTCGCCGCCTTGGCCGCCCTTATTACGTCTTCCATCTTTGACTTAACATCTTGGCCGTAGGCGATGTTCTGGGCAACGGTATCGTTAAAAAGTATCGCCTCCTGTGTCACCACGCCTATCTGATCCCTGACGGACTTTAAGACCGCCTCTTTTATGTCTAACCCGTCTATTTTTACCGCGCCTTTATAAGGGTCGTAAAATCTGGGCAGGAGATTAACCAGCGTGGTTTTCCCGACGCCGCTTGGGCCGACGAACGCCGCAATCTCGCCCTTTTTGATCCTGAGGTTTAGGCCTTTTAGTACCTCTTGCTTTTCGTACCTGAACGAGACCCCTTCGTAGGCTATCTCGTTATTAAATTTAGGCAGGCTCCTTGCCCCGATTCTCTCCGCAACTGTAGGCGCTGCGTCCAGTATCTCAAATATCCTGTCCGCGGCCGCCATCGCCCGTTGATTTACCGCGTAGACCTTGCTTAGCTTTTTAAAGGGCCTCAACAGCGAAAGCAGCGCCGCAAGGAAAGCGACAAAGGCGCCCGGCGACAGATTCTGCACGAGCACCCTTTTTACCCCCATCCATATTACGATTATGCAGCACGCGAACGCTATGAATTCGGTTATCGGGCCAACCGCTATCATCCTTTTAACGGACCTCATGGTCATCTTATAATACTGCGTATTCTGCTCTTTAAGCCTGCCCAGTTCGTATTCCTGCATGGAAAAGGCGTTCACTATGGAAATGCCCGTCACTGCCTCGATAACCGTCGTATTGATATCGGCGACCTTTTCCTGCATGAGGCGCGTTATCTTCCTGATGTGCCTGCCGATCCTCACGATCGGATAGACGATCAGGCCGGTAATGGCAAGGCTGATAAGGACAAGGATGATGGGGATTCCGAACCATATCTTTACGACCACGATGGCCGCCAGGTAAAACAAAAGCTCTATCGGCTGATAGATAAGATCGGTGAGCCCCTCTATAAGCGAATCTTTTATAATGGCGGTATCTAAAAGGATTTTTGAAGTCAATTTCCCCGTCGGGTTCTTATGGAAAAAATCCAGGGACAGGTTCAGTATCTTCCCGTACACCTCATCCATGATGTCCTTGAGAAAGCGGTAGCCCAGCACATTCATGAAATAGGCCCTCAGGTATTCAAAGAGCTGTTTGATTAAAAACAGAAAGATGCCGATTATTATCAGCCATTTGAGCAGGACCAGGGAATCTATGGAGTTCAGTTTGTTTATCGCGTTATTTAAAAAGGGCGGGATCTGCACGCTGCCGGACAGGGCGATCTGTTTGCCGGCTATTATCTTGTCCACAACGGGGATAATCAGGCCTATTGAGATGGAGCTCATAAGGGAACAGACAAACATGGCCGAGATGGCCAGCCATAGTATCCATATATGGGGCTTTATAAACCTGAGCAGTCTCTTATATTCGCTAAACATATTTGTCATATTTAGTCCATATTTTAACATATTCGCCTTATCCTTGTCGAGAAAATTAGGATAGGCGGGACAAGAATGTCCCGCCTATCCATAAGAACGTCTAATGGGATAGATGGGGTTTTCCAACCCCGTCTATCCAAGAAAATGCTTTAATTATCAAATTATAAATGCTATAATCCCAATATATGAAAGACATAAAAGTGGCGGTAATAGGGGTCGGGCACCTGGGGTCGGTGCATGCCAGGATATATTCCCAGCTGGAGGGTGTAATGCTGGCAGGGATATGCGACACCGATGAAGACAGGGGCCAAAAAATAGCCAGGCAGTTTAAGGCCCAATACTTCAGGGATTACCGGGAGTTAATCGGCAAGATCGACGCTGCGAGTGTCGTGGTCCCCACCATCCTCCATCATGAGGTCTCAAAAGGGCTTCTTGAAAAAGGCGTTCATCTCTTAATTGAAAAACCTATCACAAAAACAGTTGAAGAGGCGGATGAGCTGTTGTCCATAGCTCAAAAGGCGGGCCTGATACTTCAGGTGGGCCATGTAGAGAGGTTCAATGCGGGCTTTTTAGCCGCTGAGAAGGCCATCAATAACCCGCTCTTCATAGAATGCCACCGCCTCGGCTCGTATAAACAACGCTCGACGGATATAGGTGTGGTCCTGGACCTGATGATACACGATATAGATATTATCCTCGGCCTGGTAAAAGATGAAATCACAGATGTTGAGGCCATAGGCGCTTCCGTTTTATCCGATTATGAGGATATCGCCAACGTCCGGCTGAAATTTAAGAACAAGGCCATATGCAACCTCACTGCTAGCCGCATAACTAACAAGACAATGCGCAAGATACGCGTCTTCCAGAAGGACGCCTACATATCCCTGGACTATTTCAAGCCCTCCTGCCTCATTTACAGAATGATAAACAAAAAAATCACCCGTCAAAGCGTGAAGATCAGAAAAGAAGAGCCTCTGAAACTTGAACTCGAGGCGTTTATCAACTGCGTGCGGACAAACGAAAAACCCCTCGTATCGGGTATTGAGGGCAGAGATGCCCTTAAGATCGCCCTTGATATCCAGAAACAGATAAAAGACCTGAACTATAATTATAAAGAGTAGTTATGAAGAAAATCCTAATGATCGCCGGTGAGCCGTCCGGCGACCTGCACGCCTCAAACCTTATCCGGGAATTAAAAAAGCTCTCTCCTGATATCGAAATATTCGGCGCGGGCGGAGACAAGATGAAGGCCGCAGGCGCCAAAATAATTTTTCACCTGCGCGAGCTTGCCGTCACGGGCCTGTTTGATGTCATAAAAAGCCTGTCTAAGTTAAAAAAGATACAGTCCGAGCTCTTGTCCAAAATCCGGGAAGAAAAGACAGACCTTATCGTCTTAGTTGATTATCCCGACTTCAATCTTAGATTCGCAAAGAAGGCGCACAAACTCGGCGTGCCTATAATTTACTACATCTCACCCCAAGTCTGGGTGTGGAGAAAGGGCCGGATAAAACTCATAAAAAAATACATCAAAAAAATATTTGTGATATTTAAATTTGAGGAGGAACTCTACAAAAAAGCGGGAGTGCCTGTTGAATTTGTGGGCCATCCGCTCCTGGATATTGTGAAGCTTAGCAGCTGTAGCAGCTGTAGGGGAGGTTTAAACCTCCCCTACAGCCCGGATGGCGCAGACACCAGCAAAATTATCGCCCTTCTGCCCGGCTCAAGAAAAGGCCTGGTAAAAATGCACCTGCCAATAATGCTAAAAAGCGCTGAACTGATCCATAAACAACTTCCGCAAATACAGTTCCTGCTCTCAAAATCTCCCTCGGTAGACAAGAAAATATACGAGGATGCGCTGACAAAAACCGTCAAATCCCTCTTTACCATAGTTGAGGGCAGCGCCTATGACATAATAAACGCCTCTGACGCGGTCCTTGTCATCTCAGGCACCGCTACACTCGAGACGGCAATACTTGAAAAACCGATGGTGATAATTTATAAACTGCCCCTATTGGAATACCTGATAGCGAAACCGCTTTTGGTTTTGAAACATATCGGGCTGGTCAATATCGTGGCGGGAAAAGAAGTGGTTCCAGAGCTTATCCAATTCAAGGCAACGCCGAAAATAATCGCTAAAAACTTAATTGATATCCTGACTGATAAACAAAAATACGGCGAGATTAAAAACAACCTCCTCGCCGTAAAAAATTCCCTCTATCCCGCCGGCGCCTCCCAAAGGGCTGCAGTGTCTATGCTTAAGTTTCTAGACTAAAGAAAATAAACTTCAATTTCCTCTTTTAACACATTATAATCTTTGTCTTTGGTAACCAAGGGTAAGGCCTCTTCCAAGGCAAAGGCCGCTATATAACTGTCAGAGATGCCTAATTTATAAATCGCCTTTAGCCTGCCGGCATTAAGGATAATTCTTTCATGTGGATACAGAATAGGCAGGTTCCAGCTTTTTATTATACCGTAAATTTTATCCGCTTCGGCCTTTCCTTTTTTATTCCAAAGCAAATAATAAATCTCCGATAAGCATATAAACGGGACGGAGGATTGCGGAATCAGTTTTGACGCCGCATCCGAACCTTTCTCTCCCGCCAGATACGCGATCAACGCTGAAGTATCAAGCACAAAATCCTTTTTTGCCATCTTATGAGTGTTCCTTTTTTCTCAACTTCCTTCTTTCTTTTATAAGGTCGTAACTATACACGCCTTTTAGAATACCCTTTGAGCCGGCTATGGATGCGCCGGATACGGGAACAATCACTACCTCGCTTCCTAAATCCAATAACTCCACGTTGCTGTGCGGCTTTATGTTATACCTTTTTCTTATTGAAACGGGAATAACCATTTGGCCTCTTGCGGACACGGTTACAGTCATCGCTATCACCTCCACTATAAATATACACTATTGCTATTGAAATGTCAAGCAAAATTGTCTTTTATCATACTTTTTAATAAAAATTCATACCTATGGCCAATTCTTTTCTAAATCGCGGCAGGATTTCTCTCGTTTGTTGCGCCTGCGGCGCGGACTTCGTCACCGAGCTCTGTTAACCTTTTATCCGCCTCTCGTTGATTCTGCTCTCTTTCTTCAACGGCTCGAGGCCGCAAATATGAACCCCCTTCCGCGTACTTTGCAAGCTATATTTGAATAATCTATCATCCAGGATAGGCGGGGTTTTCTAACCCCGCCTTCCGACGATGGCGGGACAAGAATGTCCCGCCTATCCAGAGCTAGAGTCTAACCTGGCAATTCTAACCAGGTTAGAATAATAGGGGAATTTTTACGGGTTATGTTGTAACTACGTGCGATAAGCAACGGCTATTGGGGTTAGTAAGCCTACTCAGCGGACAGCTACCGGTGGGTCTGCCAAATGGACCTGACGGTTTCGAAGCGAATGTCGATTTTAGCCAAAGCAGCTTGAGCATTTTCGGGTATCCCGTGCCGAAGGCACGGGATGGCGAGGATGTTTGAGCCCTTGACACAAAGTGTCAAGGGCGAGTTCCGCAGCCACCGAAAATGCGAAAGACCTTTGGCGTTTCCGCCTCGCCCGCCGAAGGCGGGCAGGGCGGAAAAAATCGACCCTGAGCAGAGAAACCGGAAGGTCCATTTATATTAGAGATTGCTTCGCCCCGCCACCTTCGGTGGCGAGGCTCGCAATGACGAATAATACTATACCACTACAATTGAAATGCCGGCCTCGTCGGCCAGTTTGGCGAGCTCTTCTTGGTTAATTATGAGGGTCTTGTTTTTTTCAAGCGCCAGCACAGAGGCCCTGGCCTCTTTGAGGGAATTTATAGTATGGACTCCTATGACGGGGATATCAAAACGCATATCCTGATTGGGACGGGCGGCCTTTACCATGACAACATCGCCGTTGCCAAGCGCACCCCCGCGCTTTATCGCGGCGTCTGTGCCCTCTATGGCCTCAACGGCCAGGACTGCCTTGTCCTTAACTACTATTGTCTGGCCGACATCAAGGGCGGCGAGTCTTTTTGCGATCCTGAATCCAAAGCGGATATCCTGCCATTCCCTTTGGGTCGGTTCTCTCTTTGTAAGACACCCCTTCCTGGCTAGATTTTCCTTAAGGCAGATGAGCGAACTTACGATTGTTATGCCGCGCAGTTTCAAATAAGCGGCCGCCGTCTTAAACAGCGTGATATCCTTCTTATCCTTTGCCAGTTTCAGGATGAGGTTCCCGCCTTCGTCAAGGGCGGGCCTGTCCTTAAAAAAACGCGCCTTGGTAATCTTTCCTATCATGACCGCTTTCTTGATATTTTCTTTTTTGAGGAGATCTACTGCCTGCCTTACCTCTCCAAATGATATCCAGTATGTTTTATCTACGAGTTTTTCCAGTTCGGGTGAGGTTTCATCTTTCAGGGCGATACAGATGAGGCTTATGCCCCGGGCCTTTGCCCTTTGGGCGAACAACAGGGGAAAATCCCCGCCTCCGGCAATAAGGCCGAGTCTCATAAGATTATCTGCAAACTCCCCTTTTTGTATCCGCTTTGACCGTCTTTAAGAAGTTTATGAGGTGTTTGATTTCTTTTGATTGAGGAAGTGCGCCTTCAGCCTTTTTCAAGGCGTGAGGCAGGGAAAGGCCGGAGCCGAACAATATCTTAAAGGCGCGTTTTAAATTTTTTCTTGCTTCTGACGAGACGCCCGCGCGCCTCAGCCCTACAACATTCAGTCCGTAAATCCTGGTGGGGTGGCCGTCCGCCATGGCATAGGGCGGGATGTGTTTTACCACCTTTGAGCAGCCGCCTACGATAGCAAGCGTACCGATATTCACAAACTGGTGTATTCCCACCATGCCACCGAGAGTAGCGTTGTCCTCTATGGTAACGTGGCCGGCAAATGTGCACGCGTTGGCGATTATGACATTATTCCCTATCTTGCAGTCATGGGCAATGTGCGTATAAGCCATTATCAGATTGTCGTTTCCTATCCTGGTGGCCGCGTCTTTGGTTGTGCTTCTGTTTATAGTAACATACTCCCGGATGCTGTTATTATCGCCTATCTCAACAAAACTCCGCTCTCCCTTAAACTTCAGGTCCTGGGGGACGCTGCCTATCACGGCGCCGGTATGCACCCTGCAGTTTTTCCCTATTGTGGTATATGCCTCAATAACGCAGTGGGGCCCGATCTTTGTGAGCGCGCCTATAGTAACGTCCGGGCCTATTATGGAATACGGTCCTATTGTAACGCCGTCGGACAGCTTGGCTTTTTTATCTACTATCGCCGTCGGGTGTATCATTACGCTTCCACTAACGCAAACATCAGTTCCGCTTCGCATATCAGTTTGCCGTCCACCTTTGCCTGCGCCCACGCGACTCCTGTGCGGGACTTAAACTTGGTAACCTCTATCTCCATCACAAGCTGGTCGCCCGGCACAACCGTTTTTCTGAAGCGCACCTCGTTTATGCCCGTAAAATACGCCAGTTTCCCGAAATTCTCATTCCTTGACAGCATCAATATCCCAGCCGTCTGCGCCATGGCCTCAACAATCAATACGCCGGGCATTATGGGCCTGCCGGGGAAATGGCCCAGAAAAAATTCCTCGTTAGCCGTTACATTTTTTACTCCGACGATGCGAAGCCCCTCCATCATTATTATCTTGTCCACCAATAAAAACGGGTATCTGTGCGGCAGGATCCTTTTTATGACATTTATGTCCAGCTCTGTACCCGCAACCTGCATCTCTTCCGCGGGCCTCATGCTACCTTCCATCCATTTTTCCCTCTTGACCTTTATCTTCTGTATAAGTTTTATGTTTAAATTATGTCCGCTCCTTACCGCTATAACATGGCCCTTCACCATAAATCCTAAAAGATACATGTCTCCCAGAAGATCCAGTATCTTATGCCTTACAAACTCGTCCTTGAACCTCAGTTTGTTCTTTATCACTCCGGAATCGGAAACAACCAGCGTATTATCGTAACTGGCTCCCTTCCCGAGCCCCATGGCGAGCAGCGCGTCCACTTCCTTCTGCAGGCAGAATGTTCTTGACGGGCACAGCTCCTTTTCAAAAATTTCAGGCGTGATGACAAAGTTCAGGTACTGCGAACCGATAAAAGGATTATCGTAATTAAGAGTATATGAGATTTTAAATTCTTGCGACGGGAAAACCACGATATAAGCGGAATCATCCTCCACCCACAGCGGTTCCCTGATTATAAAAGACTTTCTGCGTGCGTCTTGTTCTACAACACCAACCTTCTTTATCGCTTCGGCAAAGCTCAGGCCTGAACCGTCCATAGCGGGGATCTCATCGGCATTGATCTCTATCAGGACATTATCTATGCTGAGGCCGGATAGCGCCGCCATAATGTGCTCTACCGTCTGCACCCAGACCTCGTTCGACCCGAGAGAGGTATGGCGCGGACTTTTAGAAATATCAACCAAGTTTGCAACCTCGGCGTTTATTATCGGCTTATTCGCAAGATCCACCCTGACGAAATTGATTCCGCTATTCGGCGGAGACGGTTTAAATTTAAGCGTTACCTTCTTCCCGGTATTTAAGCCGACACCTTGCAGCTCAGTTTCACTTTTTATTGTCTTTTGTTTTTCCACCTTTGGCCCTCTTTTCGGTAAGCCTGCCCACCATTTCTTTTAATTCAGCTACCTCTTTAAGCAGTTCCGGCAATTTCGCCCAACCCGCAAAAATCTTCTTTGATTCCTTGTGAGGCCTTGCGGGGCTCCCGACTACAAAAGTATTTTTTGGAACAGATTTGGTAACGCCTGCCTGGGCGCCCACTATAACATTGTCCCCCAATTCTATGTGGCCCACTATGCCGCTTTGCCCTGCCAGTATCACGTTCTTGCCTAATGCAGAGCTTCCGGAAATGCCCGCCTGGGCGACGATTATCGAATTTTCACCCACAATTACATTGTGCGCGATCTGAACCAGGTTGTCTATCTTTGTGCCGCGGCCTATCAGCGTCTTGCCGAATCTTGCCCTGTCTATCGTAACGCATGCGCCGATCTCAACGTCATCCTCAATGACAACTACCCCCACCTGAGGTATCTTGTGATGCAAACCATTGACCTCTTCAAACCCAAACCCATCGCTGCCTATTACCGTACCGGAGTGTATGATGACCCGGCTGCCGATTGCCGACCTTTCCCTTATCGTCACATTCGGATATATCAGGGTATCGGAACCTATCGCAGTGCCGTATCCGATAAAGGTACCTGCGCAGATTATCGTATTGTCCTTTATCTGCACGCTATCTTCTATTACCGCGCACGGCCCCAAAGAGACCTCCTTGCCCAGAATAACATCTTTTCCTATAACTGCGGTCTGATGAACCCCTTTAAAAAACCTCTTCTCCTGTGGAAACAGCAAGGATATAACTTT
>CAYQVM010000009.1:4818-12313 GCA_964421145.1 uncultured Planctomycetia bacterium | reverse complement strand
GACTGAAGGGTTCTCGACGCGGATGACCGGTTTCAAAACCTGTTTGCGCATATCCTTCGCGGCAATTATTGCCGAGGCCCTGGAGGAATCCAGCAGAAATTCGTACTTTGGATTGCCCAGAAAGGTAATGTCGCCTTCTTTCGCGTCTTTCAGGCTTGAAACGCCTTTTATGACAACGTTTGAATCACCTTCTAACTCGCCTCCAATAAAGGTCGATATCTCTTTTAAGGTAAAACTTTTATTATCCACTGTTATTGCTTTTTGCCTCCGCCAGCTTTAGCATTCAATAACTTTACTATCTCACCGGTGATATCATACTCATCTTTTCCATAAACCATGGACCTGCTTGAGAACAGAAAATCATATCCGTTATTTTTGCCGTATTCCTGAATAATTTTTTCTATCTCGCCTGAAATGTTTTTTATCGCGTCCATGCGCTGTTTCTGAAATTCGCTTTTTGCCTTTCTGTCGAATTCGCTAAGCGCGTTTATCTTCTCGTCTATAGCCGCCTGTTTCTCTTCTTTTCCCTTGTCGCTTAAGAGCTCAAGCTCGTCTTTCATCCGCCTTACTTCGTCGACCATCTTTTTCCGCTCGGCCTCTTTAGCCTTCAATTTATCATCCAGGCTCTTGTATTCATCTTTTGTCTTATTGTATTCCTCAAACACCTTGTCGATATCCACATACGCTACCTTCAACTCCTTGGCATACGCGCCGATCCCGCCTGCAAAAAATAATACCGTTACAAATAATACTGTTAAAATTCTCTTCATGATATTCCCTCCCATGTAACATTTCTGTAGGGGCGCGATTTATCGCGCCCGTTGATACAACGGGTTTGATAAATCAAACCCCTACATCTTGTATTACAACTTCTCTACCACCGCCTGGTACAGGAGGGGCATCATTATCTCGTGGTGGCCTATGATGTTTAAACCCTTGCCGAAACCCTTTTGCGTGGGCCGCAATAAAATATTCTGCAGAGGCCTGTAATGCGTGTACATGTCAAAATTGGCCGCGGTAAAACCCTTTACCCCGCAGCCCAGGTTCCTTGCCAGATTAATCGCCTTTAAAAATACCTCAGGCAGGATAACTGCCGAGCCGAAATTTACTACAACCCCGCCCCGGCCAAGTGAGCCTACGGACCGGACCAGCTTTTTAAAATCGGCCATCGTGCCCTCGCCTATTGCCCCACCGTCAGCCAAAGGATGCTGATGAATAATGTCCGCGCCTATCGCGACATGGACAGTGACCGGGATATTTAATTTACGCGCCGCGGCCAGGATGCTGAGCGAGCTGTTTTTCAGCTTTTCATCCAGGATCTTTTTGCCTATCGCCTCGCCTATCCCTAACCCCGCCCTGCACCCGTCATTTATACCCTCATTGATAAATTCGGCGGTCTCCTTTGCCATGCCGAAAGAGCCGTCCAGGATGCCTGCGCCTACGTCCTCGCTGGTCGAGCCGATCATGGCTATCTCGGTATCGTGGATGATGCCTGCCCCGTTTAACGCGACGGCCTTTATGACGCCCTTCTTCATCAGGTCTATTATAATGGGCGACAGGCCGCACTTTATAACATGGGCGCCAAGCATAAAGATAACCATCTTTTTATGCTTATAAGCATATATAATATCATTAACCAGGACCTTTAAGTTCTTAGCCGCCAGTATGTCCGGCAGGCCCTCGTAAAAGTCAGCGAATTTAGTGCCTTTTTTAGATATCTTGGCGAATTCGGCTATATTAACCTTGTTCCTTCGCCCCTTTATTGAATACGTCTTAACTTTCGCAAAATCCATAGTAATAGATTTTAACATTTCTTGGCGCGGGTGTCAATATAACACATTTTTAAGGGGGATTTACAGGAAATCTATTTATTCGTAGTGAGTCCACATCCTGATAACTTTTACTATCTTGCGATGCTTTATAACTTGATATACTATTCTGTGCTGGAGGTTTATCCTGCGAGAATACGCGCCATTTAAATCGCCGAGCAGTTTTTCAAAGGGAGGCGGTGTCTGAAAAGGGTTGGTTTCCAAAATTTTAAGGATATCTTCCGCCTTCTCCCGCAAACCCGCGGCGGAAAGCTTCCTTGCGTCTTTCTGCGCCTGTCTTGTGTAGATTAGCGTCCAGCTTACCACTTTAATTTCTTGCCGCAGCTTTTAATTGGGGTCTTTAATCCCCTGCGTATAGATTGCCGCATGCCGGGGATGGACAATAGATATAATGTTTCATCCATTGCGCGCCAATCTTCCTCTGAAACGAGAATGGCATTGTGCCTTTTGCCTGTAATCTGGATGGGCTCGTGAGACAAGGCTGTTGCGTCCAATAACTTATATAACTTCACCCTCGCCTGGCTTGCCGTAAGAGTTGTCATCGAACTCACCTCCATATAAAGCATACCATATTACGTACGTCTTGTCAAGCTAATCTTAAATGCGGGTTCGAATACTTACCCAAGAAAAAGGATTGCGAGGGGTTTTTTGTGCCGGAGCGACAAGCTTACTCGGCGGACAGCTACCGGCGGGTCTGCCTTTTTGTATCACCAGGAAATTTTATGGGTGGCACTGTAAGCCTACTGGGCGGGCAGTTGCCGGCGGGATGGGCCGGAGGCTTAAAAGTTAAGTCGAGTCGCTTTTGGGCATACGGGTCGGGGTAAGCGAGACCGCACGTCGGCAACAACTAAGTCATTGTGTCGTTTTTAAGCCGGAGGCCCGCCCGCCGGCCAAACTGCCCGCCTTAGCTATATCTGCTCGTCTATCTCGCCCACGATCTCTTCTATGAGGTCCTCCAGTGTCACCAGGCCCAACGTCTTATTATCCTCATCCGTCACAATGGCGATCTGGACCTTCATGCGCTGGAAATCCTTTAGCACCTCGTTGACCTTTTTGTCCTTCTTCACGAAATAGGCGGGCTGTATGAGATCGGGGATTATTATGAGGCCCTTGTTGTGCCATATATGCAGGAGGTCGCGCGCGTAGATTATGCCCTTTATATCGTCTATGGAATCCTTATAGACCGGGATCCTTGAATGCCCCTCCTCTACCAGCAAGTCCAAAAGCTGCTCCGGGGCGGCATCAAGCTTTATTGATGCCATCTTCTCTTTGGGGACCATGACCTCGCCCACTATTGTGTCCCCAAACTCGAATATCTTGTGCAGCATCTTGCGCTCTTCATCGCTGACAGCGCCCTCTTCCTTGCCGACCTCTATCATAAGCCGGATCTCCTCTTCGGTAATAAGGGGGGCTCGGGGCGCGGGCTTGCCGCTGAATATCCTTATCAGAACGGCGCTCATCACCATGAATACGCTTACTATCGGCCGCAGCAGTATTATCAACAAGCTGACAGGCCCAGCCATGAATAGCGATACCTTTTCCGGATGCCTTGTGGCCAGCAGTTTCGGCGTTATCTCGGCGAATACAAGGATAAAAAATGAGACCGCGATCGTCGATAAGATAATGCCCCATTTCTGGCCGAAGAAATAAATAAATATCCCCGTGCCTATCGCCGAGACGCCTATATTCACGATATTGTTCCCTACGAGGATGGAGGTAATAAGCCTGTCCAGATGCGAGACGATTTTCTGAACCGTCTTGGCGCGCTTCAGGCCCTTGTCCACCATGTGGCGCAGCTTTATCTTGCTGAGCGCGATCAAGGCCGTTTCCGCCAGTGAAAGAAAAAATGAGAGAATGAAAAATATACCTAGGAATATCAACGGCCAAAAAAATTGATACGGTTTTTCCATCATCTACTCCGTCTTTTCTAAAACACCTGTTACTATGCCAAACGGCACCCGGATCTTTATCAACAGCGGGACCCTGTTCTCATCCGCGCTGAAATACACGTAAGCCTTCCCCCGCCTGGCAATAACCCCCTTAAACGGCGCCCGCGGTTCGACGCAGAACGCCTTGTGCACGCCCCTGCGCAGGATCTCCAGATTCTCCGCACCAAGGACATTCATGTCCACCTTCCAGTTTTTCTCATCGGCATTGACATCCAGTGTCACCTTAGAATTCGGGACAACATCCAGCGTCCTGAAATAATAAAACGCGCTGAGTATGTCATGGACCCTATCAGGAATATCAAACTCTTTCTTGGTCTTATTCAGGAGGGATTCATAATACCCCTTGTGCCTATTCTGGTCGTATATAACTATCTCATCCGATTTATACTTACCCTCACTCTGATATTTTTCAAATTTAAGCGAGCAGAGCTTTTCCTTATCGATATACGAATGGACAACGTCTTCCACCTTGTAAATGGCGGACAAAAATTCATTTGTCCTGGCAGTGCCCACCACATGGTAGGCCTCGCGGCCGTCTACATTAACCATTTCCTTAACTTCCAGTGTCCCCTCGCCCACATTAACGCCCATCCAGTAAACGCCGTATGTAAACTTCTCCCCCACCCTGAGCGTCTTCCTCGCCGGCTGTATCTCAATCTTCCCGTCGCTCTTCCCAAAATTAGTCGTGGCGGCGTAAACAGGAAAATAGAAAATAGAAAATAGAAAATAGAAAAATAAAAATACTATAAATAAGCGAGAAAAGGAATAAATATTTGGGTTATGGCCTGAGCGGGACCATGAATTTTTCAATTCATGGAGTGAGGTCCGACCGCTGGAGTCGGACTGAACGTTCCCGCGATGGCCTAACCCAAATAAATTTATTCCGTCATCCATTTTTTCCTAATAGTTTCCCCGCTGCCGCGACTACTTCCTCTGTCTCTATCGCCATAAGGCACTTGAATCCGTTCTTGCACTCATGCGCAAGGCAGTTCAGGCAGCCCGCGTCCTTATGAAGTATTATATCATTTTTCCCGACAGGCCCCCACCTCCTGAAACTCAGGCCCGGTTGATTCCTGCCGAATATCGCCACCACCGGCACCCCTAAGGCGGCCGCGATGTGGACCGGCCCTGAATCGTTGGAAATCAAAAGCTCCGCACCCGCAAGCAAAGCGGCCAGTTCTCCGACGCTCAGGTCGCCGGACAGGTCCAGCGCCTCATTGTCCATCGCCTCTCTTACGCCTTGGCCGAACTGCGAGTCTGCGGCGCCCGCGACTATTATAACCTTTTTATGTAACTTTTCTATTATCGCATCGGCCACTTCAGCGAATCTTTCAGCCGGCCATCTTTTTGAGGGGCAGCTCGCTGCCGGATGTATGACCACATAATCATCCTTCTCCAAAATACCGTTTTCGCGCAGAATGCGCCTGATCTTAAGCTTATCATCCGGTTTTACTGGAACAAAGAGTTCTTTTTTCTTGGGCTCTATGCCCGCCGCCTTGAGGACGTCAAGGTTGTAATCTATTTCGTGTTTTTCGCCGAGCTGTTTTGTATGCAGGATCCTGTCCGTAAGTAAAAATCCTGCTTTCCTGTCAAAACCTATCCTCTTTTTTATTCCGGCAAGCCACAGTATGATGTGCACCCTTGTAAGAGGATGCAGGGCCAGGGCGATATCGAACTTCCCCTTTCTTAACTTTCTTGAAAAATTAATGGCCCCAAAAAAACCCCTGAATTTATTTTTGTCAAACACGACGACTTCGTCCAGATAAGGATTACCCTCTACGATATCCCTTGCCTGCGGGGCGACCATAACCGCAATATAGCTGTCGGGCCAGGCCTCTTTGACCGTTTGTATTGCCGGTGTAGAGAGCACCACATCTCCTATCCTGTCTGTCCGAACAATCAGTATGCGTTTCATATTATATCTACATTACACATTACACAGTTTTCTTGCCCCGTTCAATACCTCATCGGCGCTGATCAGCTTCATGCACTCGTAATTCTCTCTGCACTGCGCTGCTTCGCAGGGCGCGCAAGATAACTCTTTGCGTATTATAATGCTTCCGTCGTGCGTGGGGCCGTATTTCTTCGGGTCCGTGGGCCCGAATATCGCCAGTGTCTTTGCCCCGAGGCTGGCAGCCACATGCATCGGTGCGCTGTCATTGGTAATAAGCAGTTTCGCCTGCTGTATTAACGCACCGAGCTGGCACAGGCTCAGCCGGCCCGATAAATCAACGGCCTTACTCTTCATGAGCGCGGCAATCTCCGCGATAATCTTTTTATCCTGGGTATCCCCGACCATCAGGACGTCCAGGCCCAGTTCATTTATGATCCGGTCGCAGACGG
Source organism: uncultured Planctomycetia bacterium (assembly GCA_964421145.1). Classification (GTDB taxonomy): domain Bacteria; phylum Omnitrophota; class Gorgyraeia; order JABMQH01; family JABMQH01; genus CAYQVM01. The sequence goes on along the minus strand of CAYQVM010000009.1, from coordinate 6,192 downwards.
AGCCGAAGCCTTCCTTGGTCCATCTTTTTATGTGGCTCTTTGCGCCTGGGTTGACCACAACGAACGGCCTTTTTATATTCAGGCTGCTAAGCAGGCTCAAAACGAATTCCCTATCCTTTCCGCTGATATAAAAACAAAAAGGCGCATTGTCAATATCAAGGCCGAGGTTTTTTAATCTCAAAAGATGCTGCTGTTTCTTGTGCGCCGGCCGTTTTGAAACCGAATTTATGACGGAGGTCCTGTATCTTGAGCCTATGAGAAGCGGAAGCAGGCTGTTTCGCAAATCCACTATGAGGCCGTATTTGTTTTTACGCAGGTTCCTTATCATATTCTGTTTTTCCTGCAATTTGGCAAACTTATTGTATTCTATAAAGGCGGCCGTGAAGGGATGGTTTCTGAAAATCTCTCTGCCGTTCGGTCCCGCCATTACATCTATCGCCGCCTGAGGAAATTCCTTTTTTAGCACGCTTAAGGCCGGCAGGGTCAGGATAATATCCCCGATATTGCTAAGCGATATCAATAATATCTTTTTAATCTTTTCTTTATTTTTTATTTTCATGAAACCAATTTCCGGGCGGCCTCTAAAATATCCTGCGGCCTTATCGCCTCCATGCATTTATATTCGGAGCAGGAGAAATTGTAGCATGGTATCCTGCAGCCTACGTCTTCATGTAATATTATGGACCTGCCCCTTCCGATGGGGCCTGTTATTCTCGGAGACGTCGGCCCGAAAAGGGCAACCGTCTTCGCGCCCATGGCAACGGCAATGTGCATGGGGCCCGAATCATTGGATATGACCAGGTTCGCCCTTTCAAAAATGGCAGCCGCCTCTTTTAGGGTGGTCTTACCGCAGGAGATGATTGGCCGCTGTTTCATTAGGGAGGCGATATCCTCGGCCAGCGCCAGGTCATTGAGCGCTCCTGTTATGACAACCTTAGCGTTGTACTGTTTTACTAATTCATTTGCTATTTCGGAGAAATTTTCTCTGGGCCACCTCTTGGGATTCCAGTTGCCTCCTGGATTTATTGCGATGAGGGTGTCTGAATCGCCGAGCCCTTCCGACCTGAGAAAGCTTCTCGCTTTCTTCCTGTCGTTCTCGGAAATAAAAAATTCATAATTCCTGTCATCTAAAGATATGCCGAGCGGTTTTCCCAGGTTTAAAAAGAAATCCACCCGGTGCGTATCATCCGGCGGAAATTCAACAACATCCGTAATGAGAAAATCTCGCTTCCTTCTGTAATAACCTATCCTCCTGGGGATACCGGCCAAATAAACCAAAAGCGACCTTGTAAAGGAACGGTGCAGAAGTATCGCCGCCTCAAACCGATTTGCCCTTAGGCCCGCGATCAATCTCAGCTTGCCGAAAGGGCTCCT
>CAYQVM010000009.1:0-4808 GCA_964421145.1 uncultured Planctomycetia bacterium | reverse complement strand
CAGCGCCTTTATCAGCGGCGTCGAAAACACCACATCCCCCACCCAGTTCACGTTCACCACTAATATTCTATTCATCTTTGCTTCTCATGCCAGCGCCTCCTTGTACACCGCCTCCACCTTTTTTGACATCTCGCCAAGCGAAAAATGCTGCCGCACGAACCTCTGGCCGTTCATCGCCAGGCGAGCCGCAAGCTCCCTGTCCTCGAGCAGTTTTAAAATCGTCTCTGCCAGATTCTCCGGCTCCCTGGCCGGCACAAGCAGCCCAGTCACATTATCCTTCACCACAGAATATATGCCGCCCACATCCGAGGCAACCACGGGCCGGCCGGCCGCCAACGCCTCAATGACTGCCAGCCCCAGTCCCTCTTCCACTGACGGCAGGACGAATACGTCTATAACCGCGAGCACCATGCTCGTGTCCAGCACCGACTTGGTGAAATTTACCGATTTTTCAATACCCAGCTGCTTCACAAGATCCCGCAGATTTTTTTCCTCTTCTCCCTCACCGACAATAAAAAGCTGGGCGTTTCTGATCCTCTGAAGAACAACCTTCATGGCCCTTATCAGGTACTTGTGCCCTTTGACAGAGGACAACCTGGCTATTGCCCCTACGACAGGGCCGTCTTTGAGCCCGAAGGCGCGCCTTATGGTATCTTTCTCATGCTTTGAATAATTCTTACTGAACGCCTCCATGTCTATGCCGTTATTTATTAGCGCGATACGGGATTTTTCAATATGAAAAGTGCGGACGAGGTCCTCCCTTACGGCGTCGCTGATGGCTATGATCTTTTTGCCCCAGCAGCCGAATAGCCGCCTGCCGATCCTCGGTTTAAAAAAGCCGTGGCACGTGGACACATGCGCGATGCCGGTTATCAGAGAAAGCGTTTTTGCCATGACCTGGGTCAAGCGGGTGTGGGTGTGGACTATCTCTATGTTATTTTCCTTTATAATCCAGAAAAGATGATAGGCGGCGGGCAGGATTTTCGGATTCAGCTCAGAGCTTGTATCTATATCAATCTTAAAATGCGGTATGGAATTCGCGGTAAGCCTTTTTACGAGGTCCCCGCCGCTTGAGGCGACAAAAATCTCGTGCCCGATTTTTTTCAGGGCAGCCGCCAGTGTGACCACGTATATCGGCACGCCACCCATCCGTAAGTGAGTCGTTAATAGCAAAATCTTCATCCTAAGCCCTCATTAATTTCTCTATCGCCCCCAGCACCTCGTAGACGCTGATCTTCTTCATGCATCTGTAATTCAAAAGGCAGCGCGGCTTATAACAGGGCGAGCAGCGCAGGTTCTTTTTTATGATAATACCTTTGTCGTATAACGCCACATGCCTCCGGGGATCCGTCGGCCCAAACAGGGCAACATACGGGGTCCCCACCGCCGTCGCTACGTGGATGGGAGCGCTGTCTCCCGTAACAAATACTTTGCATCTTTTTATGAGGAGGCCAGCTGTGTGATATTGGTCTTGCCGCAGGCAAGTATAGGCCTTGACTTCGTAAGCTGTGAAAGCCTTATTGCGGCATTTATATCCTTTCTTATCCCGGTTATTATGACCCGCGTGCTGAATCTCTGAGACAACTCATCGCACAGTTTCGCAATATTCCCAATGGGCCACTTTTTTGTCGCCCATCGCTCGCTTGAACCCATATTCACCCCTATAAGCAGCTGGCGCTGGCCGATCCAATTTGAGACCAGAAAATCGTCAATAAACTGTTCGTCCTCTTTGGAAGGCCACAACTCAAGCCGCTTATCCTCCAAGGCAATCCCCAGGCTGGACAGGACCCTGAATTGATGTTCAATCGGCCCCAATGGTTTTTTCACATCTTTGATGCCTCGGTTTAAAAGAAATCCCCATTTTCCATTTTTGTATCCGAATCTTAAGGCCGCAAAACTTAAAAAGGCCAAAAGATGGCTTTTACGGTTATTCTGCAGATCTATCACAATGTCAAAGTCGTGCCTCCTCAATACACCGGAAAGCTTAAGCAGCCCAAACAGGCCCTTGTCCTTGCCGTCAAAGTCACAGACAATCACGTCATTCACATAGGGGCAGCTCTTGAGGCTGTTCCGGGCCTTTACCCCTACCAGAACCTTTATATTTGCGGACGGAAATTTTTTCCTTATAGCCCGCAGGGACGGCACCGACAATATCACATCGCCTATCGCGCTTAATTTGACAACAAGTATGCTCTGGCTCTTCAGCGCCTCCTCGTATATTTTTAAGGTATCCCGGCACATCTTTTCCAGGGTGAATTTTTCTTCAACGATTTTTCTGGCCTGTTGAGCTAGGCGCTGTGCGAGCGGCCTGTCCTTCAACACCCTGATAATGCCGTCCGCCAGAGAGGCCGAATCTTTCGGATAGACAAGGACGCCATTTAGGCCGTCCTCTATTATATCAACGACCCCTCCCATTCTTGTGGCCACCACCGGCACTCCGATGGCCTGCGCCTCGATGACAACCCTCCCGAAGCCCTCCGGTATAACCGACGCCAGGACCAGCACGTCAAGCCCTTTGAGGATGCGGCCGACATCGTCGGAGTGGTCCACGAACTCCACGTCGTTGGCGATGCCAAGCCGGCGGGTCAGAAGCCTCAATTCTTCTTTATACCTCTCCTTGCCCTTGGGCACATCGCCTACGATAACTACCTTCAGATATGGTATCGTCCTCGATATCAAGGCGGCTGCCTTTAAAAAATATGTGTGGCCCTTAAGCGGCGTAATCCTCCCTATCATTCCTATAGTAGCCGTGTTAAGGGCCGCCTTTTTTGTTATGTCCGCGTCAAAAGGGTATCTCGACAAATCCGCGCCTCTGGGCACAAGCCTGATCCGGTCAAACGGGACCTTGAAATTCTCCATCATGTGCCTGGCCATGACATTGCTTGCGACAATAACGAACTTGCCCCACCCCATCACGCCGCTTAAGAGATGTTTCCTGTAATAGCCGTGCGCGGTTGTGATAAAAACCTTTTTTGCGGCACGCGCGGACAAAAAGGCGACAAGCGCCGGGATCCGGCTTCTCGCATGGACGATATCAACATTTTCTTTTTTTATAATACCTATAAGCGCCTTTATGGAAGGTATTATCGAAAAGGGCGATTTTCTGCCTATAGGCACCTGATAATGTTTTATGCCGCAATTTTCCAGCTGTTTGACCAGGCGGCCGCCCCCGGAGACAACCACCGCCTCATGGCCTCCCTTGACGAGCCATTTTGCGAGATCTACCGTACCCGTCTCAACCCCGCCTACATTCAGTTCCGGAAGCACCTGCAGAACTTTCATAATAATATACCCGCCGCGTTATAGATCTTCTCGTAATCATTCAGCCGCTTCACTGCCGTTTTTGAACTCAGCGCGGCCTCAAGGCCTTCGGCAATCTTATCCGCATCCGACAATTTTATATAGCCAGTCCTGCTTAACTCCTGCGCAAGGGTCTCATGCCTCGTCGGTTTATTGTGTTTCTTTTTCAGGGGGAATACCAAGACCGCCCTGCCTGAGCTGGCCGCCTCCGACACCATGGACATGCTCTCGCCCGAGACCAGGACAGCGTCGCAGAGTCCCAAAAATGCGGGTATGGCCCCTTCCATATTTTTCTCATTCGCTATAATAAGCAGTTTGCAGTTTGGATATGCGGCGAATTCATCCTTTAGTAATTTTTCTACATCAGCGGGCGTGCGCCGCGAAGTGGTCGCCAATATTTCTATGCCAAGTTTTTCGGAGACGCCCTTAACCTGCGCAATAACCTCCCTCATCAGGCCTGCATCCATCTGAAAATCCGCGTTATCCCCTCCTAATATGAGGCCCACCCGCGGAACAGCCTTCAGATTCAGCAGGGAAAGGAACCTTTCGGATTCCTTTTTAATCCGTTCCTGCGTAATCCTGTTCGGCGCGCCGGCCGTAACCAGAATATTCCTGGCGGGCTTCGGCCTGTCATGCCCCGGCACGATAGCCAGGGTAAACTTCCTTAAGGTTACAAGGCTGGGCTTCATGATAACCACATTTTTTGCGTTACACTCACGGGTAAGAAGGATATTAAGCGGCGCCAGGGAGGAACCGCACGAAATCACGATATCCGCGTATGAGTTAATTACTTCTTTATAGCTTTCCTCGTCCAGGCAGAGCCTGAGACAGGCCATGCAGCCCTGGCAGCCGCGTGAGCAGAACCAGTTGCATAGTGCAAGCAGCGCCCGCGAGAGGCCGCTTTTATATTTTACGTCTATGATTTTACAAGCGGTATCCTCCGGTGTATAACCCCTGTCTTCCCTTAGTTTCTGTATGGCGGCCGCGACAGCCAGAGATTGATTCAGGTGCCCCGGTTTTGAGTCATTTAATATTATGATGGACCTGCGAGGCGTGGATTTCCACCTCTTGTGAACCCAGAGCCACTGTTCCGGGGTCTCGCGTATCCATTTTTCCAGGATATCGTTCAGGCGCTGGGTGTTGATCTCAAGATCATCCGGCTCGCTTCCCGTGCGGACCATTTCCACGGCCTTCTCGCAGGTAAGCCTGTACATGCCGTTTTGCTGGCGTATGCAGAAAAGCGGAACCACGAGGCTTCCGGTCATCATGGCGAGCTTTACCGGGCCCTTGTTGGTGCAGGCCTTGCGGTTGAAAAAGTTTACGTAAACCCCCTCGAACCAGGCCGCGTTCTGATCCAGCAAAAGGGCCACCACCCCGCCCTGCCCCAGGATTCTCAGGATATGTGCTCCGCTCTTCTCCTTGGGAACCGCCACGCTTCCTGTCCCCGACCGGCACTCGTAAACCAGCCGGTGCACTGCCGGATTGTCCAGGACACGGGTTATCAAGAG
>CAYQVM010000008.1:16806-22365 GCA_964421145.1 uncultured Planctomycetia bacterium | reverse complement strand
TATCGTCCTGGGCTGCTATTATCTGACGAAGGAGAAGGCGGGGCAAAAGGGCGAAGGTAAGATATTCTCCTCGCCCGAAGAGTGCATGATCGCTTATGAGGACAAAGAAGTGGCGCTGCATGCCAGGGTTAAGGTAAGGATAGGCGACAGGCTCATTGACACCTATGTCGGCAGGATTATTTTTAACCAGGCGCTGCCAAAGCAGCTTCCGTTTGTAAATGAGACGATGGAGAAATCGCAGGTAAGCAAGGTTATCGCCGCCTGCTATAAGAGGTTCGGGCATTCAAGGGTAGTGGCACTGCTGGATGATTTGAAAAAGATGGGTTTTGAAAGGGCGACATTGGCGGGTATTTCGATAGCGGTTGACGACCTGGTTATTCCAAAGGAAAAAGTGGCCTGCATAAATAAGGCAAAGCAGGACGTAAAGAACGTGGAAGACCAGTACAGGAAAGGCCTTATTACCGACGGTGAGAGGTATAACAAAATTATAGATATATGGACACATGCCACCGATCGTGTTTCCGAACTGATATTTGAAGAGCTGGACCCGTTCAATCCCATATTCATGATGGCCCATTCAGGCGCGAGGGGTTCCAAGCAGCAGATACGCCAGCTCGCCGGCATGAGGGGATTGATGGCAAAGCCGTCGGGAGAGATCATAGAGACGCCGATTATCGCGAACTTCAGGGAGGGCCTGACCGTTCTTGAGTATTTCATATCGAGCCACGGCGCCAGAAAAGGGCTTGCGGATACAGCGCTGAAGACGGCGGACGCCGGATACCTGACCCGCCGCCTGGTTGATGTGGCGCAGGATGTTATTATCAACGAAGAAGACTGCGGCACCTTAAACGGTATCCTGATAAGCGCTATAGTGGAAGGCGATGAGGTTGTGGTAAGCCTGAAGGAGAGGATCATAGGCCGCGTGGCGCTGGATAATATAGCGGATATTATAACCGATACAACGATAGTTGAGGCCGGCCAGGAGATAGACGAAGAGATGGCGGACAAGATTGAAGAGGCCGACATTGAGAAGATAAGGATAAGAAGCGTCTTGACTTGCGAGTCCAAGCGCGGCGTGTGCATGAAGTGCTACGGACGCAACCTGGCCACAGGCAGGATGACAGAGCTAGGAGAGGCGGTAGGCATTATTGCGGCCCAGTCAATAGGCGAACCCGGCACGCAGCTTACAATGAGAACCTTCCATATCGGCGGAACGGCAAGCCGTGTTATAGAACAGTCATATATGGAAGCAAAATTTTCCGGAACAATAAAATATCTGAACCTGAAACCGGTTGAGATTAAAAAAGGCGCCGAGTGGATTATTTTAAACAGAAACGGCCACGTCGCGATAGTCGATGATTCGGGGCGCGAGCTTGAAAAGCATGTCATGCCGCAGGGCGCCACATTAAACGTTGAAGACGGCAAAAAGGTGAAGAAGGGAGAGGTTTATGTAAGGTGGGATCCTTATACATCCCCTATTTTGACAGAGGTAAGCGGCGGAGTTAAATACGAAGATATCAAGGAAGAGATAACCATGCGGGAAGAACTGGATGTCTCAACGGGCATGGTCAACAAGGTTATCATGGAATCCAAAGGCGACCTCCATCCTCAGGTGCTTATCCTCAATAAGGAAAAAGAAGTCCTGGCTATTTATCCTGTCCCCCAGGGCGCGCATATCGTAGTGGACGACGGCCAGACCCTAAAGGCGGGAGACGTTCTCGCTAAGATGCCGCGCGTTATCACAAAGACAAAGGATATCACGGGCGGTCTGCCGAGGGTCGCCGAGCTTTTTGAGGCAAGGAGGCCGAAGGACCCGGCAATCATAAGCGAAATCGACGGGATTATTGAATTCGGAGAGGCCAAGAAGGGGCAGCGCAGGGTTATCGTGAAGAGCCCCACCGGCATGAAGAAGGAATACCTGATACCACACGGAAAACACCTTAATGTGTACAAGGGCGACAGGGTTATCGCGGGCCAGCAGCTTATAGACGGGCCGGTCGTCCTGCAGGATATCCTCCGCGTAAGCGGCGAAAAGAAACTCCAGGAATACCTGGTAAACGAGGTGCAGGAGGTATACAGGCTCCAGGGCGTTAAGATAAACGACAAACATATCGAGGTTATAGTAAGGCAGATGTTGAAAAAGGTAAAAATAGAGGATCCTGGCGATACCGATTTTCTTGTCGGCCAACAGGTGGATAAGGTAAGGTTCCACGAAGAGAATCAAAAGGTCTTTAAGAAAAAAGACAAGCCTGCTTCTGCCATGCCGCAGCTTTTGGGTATTACTAAGGCTTCCTTAAGCACAGAGAGCTTTATTTCCGCCGCAAGCTTCCAGGAGACCACGAGGGTCTTAACCGAGGCGGCCGCAAGCGGCAAAAAAGATATGCTTTTGGGCCTCAAAGAGAATGTCATTATGGGCCACCTGATTCCCGCAGGCACCGGTTTCAAGGCGCACAGGGACATAGATGTTGTTCACAGCGTCGCCGCAAAACCGGTTGAAGAACCCGTCGAGTCGGCCACCGAAAAGGAAAAATTAATAAAGGAAGGACCAGAAAAAGAAGAGCCCAAGAAAAAGGCTGAAACTAAAAAACAAACAAAGAAACCCAAAAAGAAGAAGAAAAAATAATATGCCTACAATAAACCAGTTAGTCAGATTTCAGAGAGAAAAAGTAAGATACAAATCAAAATCGCCGGCGCTCATGAAGTGCCCGCAGAGAAGAGGGGTATGCCTTCAGGTCAAGACGCAGACCCCGAAGAAGCCCAACTCCGCGCTTCGCAAAGTCGCGAGGGTCAGGCTTACGGGCGGTATCGAAGTTACCGCATATATTCCGGGTGTAGGCCATAACCTGCAGGAACACTCTATCGTGCTGGTCAGGGGCGGCAGGGTTAAGGATCTGCCCGGCGTAAGATACCATATTGTAAGGGGGACGCTTGACTCGCAAGGCGTGCAGGACAGGAAGAAGTCGCGCTCCAAATATGGCGCAAAGAGGCCTAAGTAAGGGGATACAATGAGAAGAAGACGCGCACAAAAAAGGGAAGTTTTACCGGACCCTAAGTTCAGCAATAAGTACATAACCAAATTTATAAACAGTTTGATGTGGTGCGGGAAGAAGGCGACCGCCGAATCAATAGTCTATGGCGCCCTTGAGAAAGCGGCCCAGAAGGTCAACGAAAAAGACCCGCTGAAGGTGTTTCAAAAGGCGGTTGACAACGTGAGGCCATTATTGGAACTTAAACCGCGGAGGGTCGGAGGCGCCACGTATCAGGTCCCCATAGAGGTAAGGAGCGACCGCGGCGTCAGCATAGCTATGAGATGGATAAGAAATGCGGCTAGGAATAAAAAAGGCCATCCGATGCAGGATAAATTAGCCGAAGAATTGATAGCGGCATTCAAGGGCGAAGGCTCAGCCATAAAGAAACGCGAAGAGACCCACAAGATGGCGGAGGCAAATAAGGCCTTTGCGCATTTCAGATGGTAAAGATGGGAGAGATATATTGCTATGAGTTTGTTAGCGCCGGACATCGCGGTTATTAAACGCGACAGTTCGGCAATAAAGCAGGAAGACATGAAAGAGCTGGAATTAAAAAACACAAGAAATATTGGAATAATAGCGCACATAGACGCGGGGAAGACCACGACTACCGAGCGCATCCTTTACTATACGGGGAAGACCTATAAGATAGGCGCCGTTGATGAAGGCACCACCGTAATGGACTGGATGGAGCAGGAGCAGGAGAGGGGTATCACCATAACTTCGGCGACCACTACCTGTTTCTGGAAAAACCACAGGATCAACGTCATTGATACTCCAGGCCATGTGGATTTCACCGCCGAGGTAGAGCGCTCGCTTAAGGTCCTGGACGGCGGCGTGGTTGTGTTCTGCGCTGTCGGAGGGGTTGAGCCCCAGAGCGAGACCGTTTGGCGCCAGGCGGACAGGCACAAGGTTCCGAGGATCGCGTTTATAAATAAGATGGACAGGACAGGGGCCGATTTCTACGGCGCGGTAAAACAGATTCACGATAAGCTCGGCGCCAACGCCAGCCCCATACAGCTGCCTATCGGGAGCGAAGGCAATTTCAGCGGAATTATAGATTTAGTGGCCATGAAGGCGCTGTATTATGTGTCGGATGAAGGCGACAACTCCGCCGTCGAGATGCAGGATATCCCGGCGGACATGCAGTCGCTCGCTAACGATTATCGCCATCAACTGCTTGAGAAACTTGCCGAAGTGGATGAGGCATTGATGGACAAATATATCCACAACAAAGAGATGGCCGTCGAGGAGCTGAAGGACGCGATCAGGGACGCCACGATTAAGAACGTGTTTGTGCCCATTCTCTGCGGAGCCTCATTCAGGAATAAGGGGGTTATGTCTCTCCTGGACGCGATATGCGCCTATCTTCCTTCGCCGCTTGAGGTCCCGCCCATTAAGGGTATTAATCCCGAGACGGATAATGAAGAGGAAAGAAAGTGCTCCGATAAAGAGCCGTTTTGCGCCCTGGCATTCAAGATTATGTCGGACCCCTATGTGGGCAAGCTGATATTTTTCAGGGTTTACTCGGGCGTCCTGCACTCCGGGGACGATGTATATAATCCCCGCAAGGAGCAGACAGATCGCATCGGCAAGATTGTCAGGATGCACGCCAATAAACAGGAGATAGTAAAGAGCGTTTCCGCGGGTGATATCGCCGCGTGCGTGGGCCTGAGAATGACAAAGACAGGCGATACCCTATGCGACGAAGATCATCCTATAGTATTGGAAGGGATGAGTTTCCCAGAGCCCGTTATATCTATGGCGATAGAGCTAAAGGCAAAGGCGGACCAGGAAAAGCTGGCGATAGCCCTTAATAAATTAGAGGAAGAAGACCCGACATTCCAAGTAAAATACAACCAGGAAACGGGCCAGACCATCATAAGCGGAATGGGCGAACTTCACCTGGAGATTATCATAGACAGGATGTTCCGCGAGTTTAAGGTTGAGGCGAATATAGGCCGGCCGCAGGTGGCGTATAAAGAAACGATTACAAGGCAGGTCCCGTGCGTCGTCGGAAAATTTATTCAGCAAACGGGCGGCAGAGGGCAATACGGCCACGTCGTTTTCCAGATGGGCCCGGCCCAGCGCGGAGAAGGCGTTAAATTCACAAATAAGATTATAGGCGGCGCTATCCCGAGAGAATACATCCCCTCTGTAAAGGAAGGCGTCATGGAGGCGGCCAGAAACGGCTCAATAGCCGGTTATCCCGTTGTGGACGTGGACGTGGTCCTGACGGACGGTTCGTTCCATGAAGTAGATTCTTCCGAGATAGCTTTTAAGATGGCCGCGCATATCGCGTTTGACAACGGCCTTAAGCAGGGCTCGCCGATATTGCTTGAGCCCGTAATGGATATAGAGGTATCAACGCCCGAGGAGTACCTTGGCGATGTAATTGGAGACCTGAATTCAAGGCGGGCAAACATAAAGGATCTTTACCAAAAGGGGAAGACAAAGATAATAAAGGCATTCGTTCCGCTGAGCGAGGTCTTCGGGTATGCCACCGCGATAAGAAGCTACTTCATGGAAT
>CAYQVM010000008.1:0-16796 GCA_964421145.1 uncultured Planctomycetia bacterium | reverse complement strand
AGAAGCTTGACGCAGGGCCGCGCCGCGTATACAATGGAGCCTTCCTTTTACCAGGAAGTGCCTAAGCATATATTTGAGAAAATAGTTGAAAAAACTAAATAAGTCCCTCGCTTCAAAGTAGCAAGACGAGGGAAGCTTCCCTCGTTGCTTGATGTAAGCAAGGGCAACTCGGGACTTCGCGGGATGATTTTCAGAGTAGTAAAACTAGGGCAAAATGGGAGGTTAAAATGGCCAAGGAAAAGTTTGAACGCACTAAACCGCACGTAAATATTGGAACTATTGGTCACGTGGATCACGGAAAGACCACCTTGACCAGCGCCATCACAAAGGTGCTGGCAAAGCAGGGCCTTGCCAAGGAAAGGAACTACGAAGAGATCGACAACGCCCCCGAAGAAAGAGAGCGCGGTGTAACAATTAACGTCCACCACGCCGAATACGAGACCAAGACGCGCCACTATGCCCACGTGGACTGCCCCGGGCACTCCGACTACATAAAGAACATGATAACCGGAGCCGCCCAGATGGACGGCGCCATATTGGTCGTATCCGCCCCGGATGGCCCGATGCCCCAGACAAGAGAGCACATCCTCCTGGCCCATCAGGTCAACGTCCCGGCCATAGTCGTATTCCTAAATAAGGTAGATTCAATAGCCGACAAAGAGCTGGTAGACCTTGTTGAACTGGAAGTAAGAGACCTTTTAACGAAGTACAAATATCCCGGCGCAAAAATCCCCGTAATAAGAGGAAGCGCGCTTGAGGCCATGTCAAACCCCGCAGACCCCGAAAAAACAAAGCCGATAATGGACCTCATGGCCGCCGTAGACGAATTCATCCCCACCCCTAAAAGAGACACCGAAAAGCCCTTCTTAATGCCAATAGAAGACGTATTCTCAATCACAGGACGCGGCACCGTAGGCACCGGAAGGATAGAGCGCGGGCAGATAAAACTAAACGAGGAAGTCGAGATCGTAGGCATAAAGGACACCCGTAAATCCGTCGTAACCGGCATTGAGATGTTCAGGAAGCTCTTAGATTACGGCCAGGCCGGAGACAACGTAGGTATCCTGCTGCGCGGTATAGAAAAGAAGGACCTTGAAAGGGGTATGGTCCTGGCAAAACCAGGCTCTATTAAACCCTATACCAAATTCAAGGCAGAGGTTTACGTATTAACGAAGGAAGAGGGCGGAAGGCATACGCCCTTTTTTAACGGCTACAGGCCCCAGTTCTACTTCAGGACCACAGACGTCACAGGCGTGGTAAAACTGCCAAAAGACGTTGAAATGGTCATGCCCGGCGATAACGTCTCTGTAGAGGGAGAACTGATCACCCCTATAGCCATGGAAAAGGAACTCAGGTTCGCTATCAGGGAAGGCGGCCATACAGTGGGCGCCGGGGTAGTGAGCGAGATTATAGGATAAACAAATGGCGCAAGCACAACAACAACGGATCAGAATCAAGCTAAGGGCGTATGATCACAGGGTACTGGATCAGTCCACGCATGACATAGTTGAAACGGCGAAAAAAACCGGCGCGACTGTATCGGGACCTATCCCGCTTCCGACCAAAAGGGAGATCTTCACAGTATTGCGGTCTCCCCACGTGGATAAGAGGTCAAGGGAGCAGTTCCAGATCAAGACGCACAAAAGGATGCTGGATATTGTTAATCCGACATCAAAGACTATCGACGCCTTAAAAAGGCTTGATCTGCCGTCCGGAGTGGACATAGAAATAAAGTAAAAACCAAAAAGGAAAAACCAAAAATTAAAAAATGATAGGATTATTGGGAAAAAAATTAGGCATGACCCAAATATATAAGGAGAACGGCAAATTGGTGCCCGTTACCGTTATTGAGGCGGGGCCATGCCATGTCATTCAGATTAAGGATAAGAAAAATGACGGCTACGAGTCTGTCCAGCTGGGCTTTGATGAAAAGCGCGAGTCGTTGACAAACGCCCCGGACGCGGGCAGATTTAAAAAAGCCGGTGTCAAACCGACCAAATTTATTAAGGAAATGAAACTGGGTGGCATTGGCAAATATAAGGTAGGCCAGAGCATCCTGGTTGACATATTCGCGGCAGGCGATTTTGTAGACGTAACAGGCACATCTATCGGCCGGGGTTTCCAAGGCGGCATGAAAAGGTGGGGCTGGCACGGCGGAGACGAATCCCACGGCTCAATGTTTCACAGGGCGGTAGGATCCATCGAATCGGGCCCGAGGCTGACAAGGGTTACAAAAGGCCATCATATGCCAGGACATATGGGCGTTGACACGATTACCATTGCGGATCTTGAAGTTGTAAAGGTGGACAAGGACAAAAACCTTCTGGTAATAAAAGGTTCTGTGCCGGGGCCGGATAATGGATACCTGGTTATAAAGGAATCCCGGAAATTGCCGAAGGGCAGCGAGGCCGCAAAGAGAAGGATCATACCTTCGGCGCCTCCGAAGAAGAAGAAGGAAGGGGCATGGAAAAAGGAGGCCGCCTTAAAGAAGGCAGCAGCAGGTAAGCCTGCGGCGGCGGCGAGAAAATAGTGAAAAAGGCTACTGAAACAAAAAAACATAAAACCAAAGAGCTGGAAAAGATAGAAGGCCTGAACCCGAAGGTTTTTGATGGAGAGGTTAATAGGGGCGTATTGTACCAGGTTGTCAGGATGTATGAGGCCAACCGGCGCCAGGGGACATCGTCTACCAAGACCCGGGCGGTCGTGTCAGGCGGCGGACGAAAACCATGGGCGCAGAAACACACCGGAAGGGCCAGGGCGGGAAGCATCCGTTCGCCGTTGTGGAAAGGCGGTGGCGTGGTTTTTGGGCCGCACCCGAGGGATTATTACTATTTGCTGTAGAAAAACCGAAGACAAAGGATTTTAAAAAACTCTTAAAATCGCTTAAGTTAAAAGAAAAAGCGTTGTTTGTGCTGGATAAGATAGACGATAACCTGAGGCTTGCCTCGCGGAATTTAAAAGAAATTTCCCTTAAGAGGGCGGACGATGTAAATGCGATGGATGTGCTCAGGTCCAAAAAACTTGTGGTGACAAAACCGGCGCTTTCAATGCTTGAGAAGAAATTAGCGGGTGCAAAATGATCTCATCTTATGACGTAGTCAAGAGTATGTTGAGGACGGAAAAGTCCACACTGCTTTTACCGGACAACAAATATCTATTCTGGGTAGATAAAAAGTCCAATAAGGTCCAGATTAAAAAAGCGGTAGAAGAGATATATAAGGTAAAGGTTGCGGACGTAAATACCCTTATGCAGAGGGGAAAACTCCGCCGGGTCCGGTATGTCCAGGGCAAATCCCCTGACTGGAAAAAGGCATTGGTAACGCTTAAGGAAGGAAGCAAGATAGAGGTAACGTAGAGAATAGAAAATCGAAAATAGAAAATAGAAAATAGAGACGAAAAATGACAATAAAGAGATATAAACCAACATCCCCGGGAATAAGATGGCAGACGACTTCCAGCTTTGACGAAATAACAAAGAGCAAGCCGGAAGAAAGCCTTATTATACCAAAAAAAAAGACAGGCGGGAGAAAGGTTTACGGCCGCATTACAACCAGACATATAGGCGGGGGCCATAAGCGGATGATCAGGTTGGTCGATTTCAAGCGTGACAAGATCAATGTGCCGGCGAAAGTCCTCGCCATAGAGTATGACCCGAACAGGTCCGCGCGCCTGGCGCTTCTTCAGTATCAAGACGGGGAAAAGAGATATATTATTTGTCCGGACGGGCTTGGGGTGAATACCGAGGTAATGTCGGGCGAGAATGCCGAGATCAAGACGGGCAACGCGCTGCCGTTATCAAGCATACCGCTGGGCACGCCCATATACAATATTGAGCTAAGACGCGGAAAAGGCGGCCAGATGGTGCGTTCGGCGGGGAACATGGCGGTTATGCTCGCGAAAGAAAACGGATACGCCCATGTAAAGCTGCCTTCCGGAGAGATAAGGCTTGTAAAGCTGGAGTGTTACGCTACGGTGGGCCAGGTCGGGAACATTGATCATGATACAATAGTTATAGGCAAGGCGGGCCGCTCAAGATATCTCGGGATAAGGCCAAGCGTCAGGGGCGTTGCGATGAATCCCGTTGATCATCCGCTTGGAGGCGGAGAAGGTAAATCAAGCGGCGGAAGGCATCCTTGCACGCCGTGGGGGAAGATTACAAAGGGTTTGAAGACAAGAAAGAGCAAGCCGTCAGATAATTATATACTGAAACGGAGGAAATAGAGATGTCGCGTTCTGTAAAAAAGGGGCCGTTCGTAGATGCGCACTTGATTGAGAAAATAAAGAAGATGTCCAAAACGGGAGATAAGAAACCCATAAAGACATGGTCCAGGCGTTCCGTCGTGCTGCCTGATTTTGTCGGGTATACAATGTTGATTCATAACGGCAGGAAGTTTATCCCTGTTTTTATTACAGAGAATATGGTCGGGCATAAGCTGGGTGAATTTTCTCCGACAAGGACCTTTAGAAAACACGGCGCGCATACAGAGGTTTCGAGGGAGTTGACATGATCTCAAAGGCAGTCTGCAGATTCATCAGGATTTCACCCAGGAAGACAAGGCTTGTGGCCGATATGGTCAGGGGCAAGTCTATTGACGAGGCGCAGGCAATACTCTCAAATTTAGAGGTCCGGCCGAGGCTTTACATCCAGCAGGTTCTCAAGTCGGCCGTTGCGAACGCGACCAGCGTAAATCCCGATATTTCGGCGGCAGACCTGTATATTTCAAAGATACTGATAGACTGCGGGCCGATGTTTAAGAGGTACCGCGCGGGTTCCATGGGCAGGGCGATGATGATAAAGCACAGGACCAGCCATATATCGATAGAGTTGGATAGAAAAAAAGAGAAGGTCACCATGTCACCAGGTCACAGGTCACCAGCAAAAGAAGTTAAAAAACCTGCGATAAAAGAAAAAACTAAACCTAAGGTTAAAAAGATGGCGACAGCGAGGAAAGGTAAATAATGGGACAAAAGGTTCATCCGTACGGGTTTAGGTTGGGGATTGTAAAGGGTTGGAAATCGCAGTGGTTCGCGGACAAGAAGACCTACGCCGATTTACTGCACGAGGACTTTAAGATAAGAAAATATATAAAGAAGACATTGGCCCAGGCCGCCGTTGCCAATATCACGATAGAAAGGGCCGCGAACAGGCTGCGTATCAAGATTCACAGCGCGAGGCCCGGCGTTATTATCGGAAGGCGCGGAGCCGAGATAGACAAGCTTAAAGAGGAACTGCAGGGCATTACGCAGAAAGAAATTTTTATAGATATAGCAGAAGTCAAGAACCCGAATATAAGCTCCCAGCTGGTGGCCGAGAATATCGCGTTCCAGATAGAGAAAAGGATCCCATTCAGGAGGGCGATGAAGAAGGCGGTGCAGACCGCCATGCAAAGCGGCGCAGGCGGCATAAAAATAGCATGCTCAGGCAGACTTGGCGGCGCTGAGATAGCCAGGAGAGAAGGATATAAGGAAGGCAAGGTCCCGCTGCATACGTTAAGGGCGGATATAGATTATGGTTTCGCGGAGGCGCTTACGACCTACGGCCTGATAGGCGTAAAGGTCTGGATTTACAAAGGCGAGATTATTCACAAAAAGACTGTTAACCCGGAAAAGATAGGAGCAAAGGCCCAAGATGGCGTTGATGCCCAAAAGGGTTAAATTCAGAAAGTCCCAGCGCGGGAAGAGGAGAGGTGTTAGCGCAAGAGGCTGCGATCTTAATTTCGGAGAATACGGCCTGCAGGCTCAGGGTAACGCCTGGCTAAAGAGCATACAGATTGAGGCGGGAAGAGTCGCTATCATGAGGCACTTGAGAGGCGCGGGGAAGGTATGGGTAAGAGTTTTTCCGGACAAGTCCGTTACTAAAAAGCCGGCGGAAACCAGGATGGGAAAAGGTAAGGGCGCGCCCGATCATTGGGTGGCTGTCGTGAGGCGCGGCAAGGTATTATTTGAGATAGAAGGCGTGCCGCTGGATATAGCCAGGGAGGCGCTGAGGCTTGCCGCCCACAAGATCGGCTTCAGATGTAAATTCATCACCAGGAGGGCGTATTAATGCCGGATAAGATATCTGATTTGAGGAATTTGACAAAAGACGAGTTGAATCTTAAACTGTCAGGCCTTAAGACGGAGCTCTTTAATCTGCGTTTTCAGGCGGAGACGGGCCGCGTAGAAAAGCCCCACAGAATAAATCAGATAAGAAAAGAGATCGCCCGCATAAAGACCATTATAAAAGAGGGAGAATCGAAGAATGCAGTTAGTTCGAAACAGGCGTAAAGAAAAGACGGGCATAGTTCTTGACAGCAAGATGGAGAAAACCATCACCGTGCAGGTTGAACGAATTACCAATCATCCCCGGTACGGGAAAAGGATGAAGCAATATTCCAAATTCAAGGTGCACGACGAAAAAAAAGAAGCCAAGCCCGGCGACCTGGTGAGGATAGTAGAGACAAGGCCGCTTTCAAAGACGAAAAGGTGGCGGCTTGTGCAGATAATTAACAAAAAGGGCGCAGAATGATTCAGATGAGGTCGATTTTAGATATCGCGGATAATACGGGCGCCAGAAAGGCCTCCTGCATAGGCGTTATCGGACGCGCAAACAAAAAGTGGGCCGATATCGGGGATATTATAACATGCAACGTAAAAGAGGCCATCCCTGACGGTATTGTCAAGGAAGGCGAAGTCGTTAAGGCGGTTATTGTCAGGACCAAGGCGGCGATAACAAGACCTGACGGCTCGGAACTCAGGTTTGATACAAACGCGGCGGTTATTATTGACAATCAGTTAAACCCGAGGGGCACGAGGATATTCGGCCCCGTAGCGCGCGAACTGAGAGACAAGAATTTCCTTAAAATTATTTCATTGGCGCCAGAAGCGATTTAATATGAGCAAAATAAGGAAGAACGATACGGTAAGGGTTATACAGGGCAGGGATAAGGGCAAGACGGGCAGGGTGCTGCATGTTTATCCCAAAGAAAACAGGGCTCTGGTGGAAGGCGTGAACTTTGTAAAGAAGCACGCGAGGCGCACCCAGAAGGATCAGCAGGGCGGGATAGTGACGAAGGAGAGCCCGATATCAATAGGCAAGATTATGTACCTGTGCAAGGCCTGCGGCAAACCGGCGCGGATAAGTTACTCAAAGCTGAGCGATGGGACCAAGGTGCGTTCCTGCCAGAAATGTAAAGAGATAATATCATGAAAACAATACCCAGATTACTTGAAAAATACCAAAAAGAAATCGCGCCCGAGATGATGAAGAGGTTTAACTACAAAAACATGATGCAGGTGCCAAAAGTAAAGAAGGTAGTCCTTAATTGCGGAATGGGCATCGGCGCCCAGGACATAAAATTTTTGGAGGCAGCCACCAAGGAACTGGGGGTCATTACGGGCCAGAAGGCAGTAATAACAAAGGCCAAGAAGGCCATATCCAATTTTAAGATCAGGAAAGGCTCTACCGTCGGGTGCAAGGTAACGCTCAGGCGAGCTATGATGTATGAGTTCTTAGACAGGTTATTGAATGTGGCAATACCCAGGGTCAAGGACTTCAGAGGGCTTCCGCCTAATTCTTTTGATAATAGCAATAATTATTCGTTCGGGTTAACAGAGCAGATCATTTTTCCGGAAATAGACTATGACAAGGTTCTGAAGGCCCACGGCATGGACATTATTATTAATACCAACGCCCGCACCAAAGAGGAGGCGTATGAACTCCTGAGGCTGATGGGCGTTCCGTTCAGGAAAGGCTAAGGGACAAAAGGCAATATATGGCAAAACAGGCATTAATATTAAAACAGCGCAAAACCCCGAAATTCAAGGTGAGAGGATACAACAGGTGTCAATTGTGCGGCAGGCCGAGGGGCTATATGAGGAGATTCAAACTTTGCAGGATTTGTTTCAGGGAGCTGGCGTTGCGAGGCGAAATTCCAGGGGTTACTAAGGCAAGCTGGTAAAGTGAGGAGAATATGAGCGTAACCGATCCAATAGCAGATGCGTTGACGATAATCAGGAATGGAAGCAGGGCCGGTAAAGAGACCGCCGATATCAGGGCCTCAAAATTGACAGGCCAGATTCTGGAAATATTAAAGAAGGAGCGTTTCATTCAGGATTTTCGTCTTGTCGAAGACAAAAAACAGGGTTTTTATAAAGTGTACCTTAAATATCAAAAGGGCAAAGTTCCCGCTATTACAGGCATAAAGAGATGCTCGAATCCGGGCAGGCGCTTGTATAAAACCGCTGATTCCGTAAGTAAGGTGTATGGCGGCCTCGGCGTCGCTATCCTGACAACGTCTAAGGGCCTCCTTACGGATGAAGAGGCGCGCACCCAGAATATAGGCGGGGAACTGCTCTGTCAGGTATGGTAATATGTCCAGAATAGGAAAAAAACCAATACAGGTTCCGGGTAATGTGAAGGTGAGCATCACCAATCTGAAAGTCCTGGTTGAGGGCCCCAAGGGTAAATTGGAATATACCATGCCGGCCGGATTCAAGACGCAGGTAAAGGACGCTTCATTGACGGTTCTAAGGCCTTCTGAGGTCAAAAAAGATCAGGCCCTTCATGGCCTTGCCCGCAGCATGATAAATAATATGATAAAGGGCGTTACAGACGGATATCAGAAGAATCTGGAGATTCAGGGAGTGGGATTCAAAGGCCAGATCCAGGGCAAGACGCTGGTGATGAACCTGGGATTCACCCATGCTATTAATTTCCAGATCCCCGAAGGGATAGTTATCGAGACGCCAAAGCCCACGGAGATTGTAGTCAGGGGCATAGACAAGCAGAAGGTAGGGCAGGCCGCGGCGGACATACGTTCATTCTTTATACCCGAACCCTATAAAGGCAAGGGCATAAGGTATGCGGGCGAATATGTAAGGAAGAAGGCAGGAAAGGCTGTAGCATAAAGAGAAAACATGACACACATAAACGGCAGAGAAAGACGGCATTTACATATCAGGAAAAGCATTGTCGGCACCAAGGAAAAGCCGAGGCTGAGCGTGAATAAGAGCATAAATAATCTGAACGCCCAGCTCATAGACGATTTGAAGGGCCACACCCTGTTTTCCCTTTCATCGAAGGCCAAGGCGGTAAAGGCCAAGGTGCCGGACGGCGGGAATGTAAAAGGGGCGGCTGCGTTTGGCGAGGTGTTCGCTGAAGAAGCGGCCAAAAAGGGATTTTCAAAGGTGGTTTTTGACCGGGCAGGCTATCTGTATCACGGGAGGGTCAAGGCCTTCGCGGATGCCTGCAGAAAGAAAGGATTAGCCTTTTAATGGACGCAAAAAATACTCCTAAAAGCGGCGATAATCAAAGAAGAGACGGCAGGCGAAGGTTCGGCGGCGGCAGGCCGCAGGGCGAGGCTGCGAAGCCGGAATATCTGGAAAAGGTTATCACTATAAAAAGGGTGGCCAAGGTAGTGAAGGGCGGAAAGAGATTCTCCTTTACCGCATTGGTTACCGTAGGCGACGGAAACGGACGGATGGGATATGGTTTCGGCAAGGGCACAGAAGTTTCCGACGCTATTAAGAAGGCGCTCAGCAATGCCAAGAAAAATTTTATTACTATTTTATTGAGGGGGACCACGATACCGCACGAGGTTATGGGCAAATGCGATGCCTCTATAGTTCTTTTAAAGCCCGCCTCGGACGGAACCGGTGTCATAGCGGGCGGCCCTGTCAGGGCGGTCTGCGAAGCGGCCGGGATAAAGAACGTGCTGACAAAGACATTTAAGTCCCACAATCCGCATAATGTGGTAAAGGCTACTGTGGATGCGTTGAAGAAGCTTAGGCTGCAAAGGGCCCCGGAGGAAGAGGAGAAACCGGCTGATGAAGCTAAGTGACATCGGAAGGCCGAGGGGCGCGAATAGGCCCAAAAAAAGACGCGGCAGAGGCGTAGGCTCCGGCCACGGCAAAACCTCATGCAAGGGGCATAAGGGTCTAAAAGCCAGGTCCGGCGGCCATGGCGGGCCGAGGCTTGGGTTTGAAGGCGGCCAGATGCAGCTTATCAGGCGCATGCCCAAGCGTGGATTTAACAGTAAATTTAAAGAGGTGTTCCAGATAGTGAACATTAGTTCTTTAGATAAATTCGAGGCGAATGAAGTTGTATCGCCTGAGGAGCTTTTTAGCACGAATCTGATAGGCGACAAAAAAGGGCAGGTCAAGATTTTGGGCGACGGGGAACTAAAGAAGCCCCTCACCATCAAGGCGCACCGGTTTTCAAAAAGCGCTATTGAGAAGATAAAGAAGGCCGGCGGTAATTTAGAGATTTTAACGACGTAAAAAAATATGCTGCAGTCGTTTGTAAATTTAATAAAGATCCCAGATTTAAGAAAAAAGATCGTGCTGACGCTGATCCTGATAGCTGTTTACAGGATAGGCGCATATATCCCTACGCCAGGAATTGACGGGGTCAAACTTGCGCAGTTCTTTGATAATATCGCGAAACAGCAGGGCGGTACGCTTTTCGGGATAATGAACCTTTTTTCAGGCGGCGCGATCGAGAGGTTGACGATATTCGCGCTCGGGATCATGCCTTATATATCGGCCTCCATTATCCTGCAGTTGCTCACCACGGTCATACCGGCGCTTGAGAAACTGTCAAAAGAGGGAGAGGCGGGGCACAAGAAGATTACGCAGTATACAAGGTACGGGACCGTCGTCCTGGCCGCGATACAGTCGTTTTTTATCGCGATGTGGCTTGAGGCGCCCCAGAGGTTCGGCGGGCTTCAGATAGTATCCTATCCGGGCTGGCCATTCAGGATATTGACGATGATCACGCTTACCAGCGGGACCGCGTTTATCATGTGGCTGGGCGAGCAGATCCAGGAAAAGGGCATAGGAAACGGCATATCGCTAATTATCACGGTGGGTATTATCTCAAGGATACCTACGGCGCTATTTCAATTGTTCAGCCTGCTGTCGCCGTTTAGCCCCGAGAAGTCGCAGCTGGGCATATTTACATTGATAATAATGACCGCCATGCTTGTGGCGGTTGTTGTAGCAGTAGTGTTGATAACGCAGGGTCAAAGGAAGATACCCATTCAATACGCCAAAAGGGTGGTGGGCAGAAGGGTATACGGAGGTCAGAGCACTTATATACCTTTAAGGGTGAATCAGCCGGGCGTCATACCGATTATATTCGCTCAGAGCATAATATTATTTCCGGCTACGATAGCAAGCCTGATACCGACGCCCTCCATGCAGAATCTGGCTGGCGTGCTGATGCGCGGAAATTTTATTTATAATACTATCTATTCGTTGTTGATTATATTTTTCTCATACTTCTATACGGCGATTACATTTAACCCGACAGACGTTGCCGAAAATATGAAGAAATACGGCGGTTTTGTGCCGGGGATAAGGCCCGGCAGAAGGACCGCGGATTACCTGGATTTTGTGATGACGCGCATAACCCTGCCAGGTGCGGTATTCCTGGCTATTATAGCGATTTTACCGAGCATTATCAGCGATTCTTTGAAAATTCCATATCTTGTGGCGAGCTTTTTCGGAGGCACAGGGCTCCTCATTATCGTCGGTGTGATGCTGGACACGATAAGGGTGCTGGAGTCGCAGCTTATCATGAGGCACTACGAGGGGTTTGTGGGCCGCGGCCGCGTAAGAGGGAGACGGTAACGGGATGCGCTTAGTGTTTTTGGGCCCTCCGGGCGCGGGGAAAGGCACACAGGCCAAGGTTATTTCCGAGAGGTTCGGGACGCCGCACATATCAACGGGCGACATACTGCGCGAAGCGGTTGGGAACAATAGCCCCGTCGGAAAACAGGCAAAGGGCTACATGGACAAGGGCGAGCTTGTCCCGGACGATATTGTCATCAACATTGTCGTGGACAGACTTTCCAGGCCCGATGTAAAAAAGGGCTTTATACTTGACGGCTTTCCCAGGACAAAAAATCAGGCGGTTTCGCTTGAGGCAGAGCTGTCGAAGATCAGCCTTGGGATAGATAACGTAATATATTTTGACACCGGCGAAGAGACAAGCATCGCAAGGTTGACGGGACGGCGGGTCTGCAGGTCATGCGGCATGAATTATCATATAGTGAACATGCCTCCTAAAAAAGAAAAGGTATGCGATGCCTGCGGCGGAGAACTTTACCAGAGGGATGACGACAAGGTAGAGACGGTTAAAAACAGGCTCAAGGTATATAAGCGGCAGACAGCGGACCTGATAGATTATTATAAATCGCGCGGGATACTCGAAGAGATTTCCGGCGAATTAAATGTAGAAGAGGCGTTTAATAAACTGAAAAGTTTGTTTACCAGCAAGGCCCGTTAAATTAAATGATTGGCTTAAAGTCGGACAGAGAAGTCGCTCTGATGACGAAGGCTGGAGAGATTGTTGGCAAGGTCTTTGAAAGATTAGAAGGCGAGATCTCCCCGGGGGTAGCCACAAAAGAGCTGGATACGATAGCTAAGGATGTGATAATTGCCCTCGGAGGCGAAGCGGCATTTTTGGGCTACAAAGGGTTCCCGGGCAATATCTGTGTTTCCATAAATGAAGGGGTCGTGCACGGGGTCCCAGACACAAGGCGCCTTAAAGAAGGCGATATAGCCAGTATCGATGTCGGAGTCAGATGGCAGGGGTATTGCGCTGACGGTGCGGCGACTTTTGCTGTTGGTGGGATTTCAAAAACGGCGCAGCGCCTGATGGATGTAACAGAGCGTTCTTTATATCTCGGGATTGAAGCGGCGAGGCCGGGAAAGAGGTTGTCCGATATCGGCCACGCGATTCAGTTTTACGTAGAGGAAAATGGCTTCAGCGTGGTGAGAGCCTTTGTGGGGCACGGCATAGGCTCAAAGATGCACGAGGAACCGGAGATACCGAATTTCGGTTCACCCAACAGGGGTGTGCGGCTTGAGCCGGGTATGGCATTCGCGATAGAGCCCATGATCAACGAAGGCACCTCCGACGTGGAAATACTCCAAGACGGCTGGTCGGCGGTAACGGCGGACCGGAGATTGTCGGCTCATTTTGAACATACGATTGTGATTGCGCAGGA
The DNA here is from genome assembly GCA_964421145.1 of uncultured Planctomycetia bacterium. Lineage (GTDB taxonomy): Bacteria > Omnitrophota > Gorgyraeia > JABMQH01 > JABMQH01 > CAYQVM01. The sequence goes on along the minus strand of CAYQVM010000008.1, from coordinate 3,801 downwards.
CGGAGCGAGGATTTTAACCTCATGGCAAAGGAAGAAGCGATAGTAGTTCAGGCAAAGGTAGTAGAAACGCTGCCAAACGCTATGTTCAGGCTGGAACTGGACAACGGGCACAAGGTGCTGGGGTACGTGTCCGGTAAGATGCGCATGCATTTTATAAGGATACTCCCCGGCGATATAGTTACGGTTGAGCTTTCTCCGTATGATCTGACGCGGGGGAGGATCACAAGAAGGGAAAAGTAATAATGAAAGTAAGGTCAAGCATTAAAAAAATCTGCGATAAATGTAAGATTGTAAGGCGCGCGGGGATAGTCCGCGTCATATGTGTTGATCCAAAACATAAACAGAGACAGGGGTAAATATGCCAAGAATTCTGGGCGTTGACATACCAAAAGAGAAACGGATAGATATAGCGCTTACCTATCTTTATGGCATCGGCAGGACCCTTTCCAATAAGGTCTTGAGCGCAACAGGGATTGACGCGTCTAAACGCGCGAAGGACCTTACTGACGAGGAAACGGCGAAGATAGCTGCCTATATTCAGAAGGAATATAAAGTGGAGGGCGACCTGAGAAGAGATATATCCGGCAATATCAAGCGTTTCATAGATATCGGATGTTACAGGGGTTTGCGCCACAAGAAAGGCCTTCCGGTCCGCGGCCAGCGCACGCGCACAAACGCAAGGACAAGAAAAGGCCCGAGGAAGACGGTAGGCGTAACCAAGAAGAGGGAGGTAGTCGGTGGAGCAGCAAAGCCAGCAGCAGCAACAGGATCAAAAGCCTAAACCAAAAGCAAAGAAAAAAATTTCAAGAGGCGTTTCAAGCGGCATAGCCCATATATTGTCGACATTTAACAATACAATGATAACGATAACCGATAAGGGGGGCAATACAATATGCTGGGCGTCGACAGGGACCGTTGGTTTCAGCGGTTCAAAGAAGTCCACGCCGTTCGCGGCGCAGATTGCCTCGCAGAATGCGGCAAAGAGGGCGCTTGAAAACGGGGTCAGAGACGTGGAAGTCTATGTAAAAGGGCCCGGGTCAGGAAGAGAATCCGCCATAAGGGCGCTTCAGGCATCAGGTTTGACCATAACGGCTATAAGGGACGTAACTCCGATTCCACATAATGGCTGCAGACCTCCAAAAAGGCGGAGGGTGTAATCATGGCAAAATATAAAGGTCCGGTTTGCAGGCTTTGCAGGCGCGAAGGCATAAAACTCTTTTTAAAAGGGCCCAAGTGCGTAAGCGATAAGTGCCCGGTTTCAAAAAGGCCCTTTGCCCCCGGCCAGCATGGCAAGGGCAGAAGATTTAAACTTTCTGACTATGGGGTTCAGCTGAGAGAGAAGCAGAAGGTCAAAAGGATTTACGGTCTTTTAGAGAGGCAGTTTAAATTTTATTTCCACAAGGCGGAGAGGGCCAGGGGAGTTACAGGTGAGAAATTGTTGGAGTACCTGGAAAGGCGCTTAGACAACGCGATATTCCGCTTGCTGTTTGCAATGACCCGCCGCGAATCGCGTCAGATGGTGACAAACGGCCAGGTATACGTCAACGGTAAGAAGATCGACAGGCCTTCCTATCAGGTGAAGGTCGGCGACCAGCTTCAGTTAAAGTGCAAGGAAAAGCAGAAGGCCAAGATAAAGGAACTGATTGAACTTTCCAAGGACCGCAACATCCCGACGTGGCTTAAACCGGATCTGGAAAATTTAAAAGGAGAGGTTGTTAGGCTTCCAATAAGAGACGACGTCGGATTCCCGATTAAAGAACAGTTAATTATAGAATTGTATTCGAAATAAAGATTGTCCCTCGCTTCAAAGTAGTGAGCCTAGGGAAGCTCGGGACGATTTTCAGAGTAGTAAAACCAGGGAAAATCGGAGGGTCACTAATGGGTATAAGTTGGAGAAATTTTGAGATGCCTAAGAAGCTGGAATGCGATGAAAAATCGTACACAGATACTTACGGAAAATTTACCGCAGAGCCCTTTGAGCGCGGTTATGGCATAACCGTCGGCAATGCCTTAAGAAGGATTTTATTGTCCTCTATCGAAGGCGCGGCGGTCACCTCCATCAAAGTTGTGGGCGCGCAGCATGAATTCTCTACGATTCCTGGCGTGGCCGAAGATATTGTGCAAGTAGTCCTTAACATAAAGAAACTGCTCCTGCACAGCTACTCGAAAGAGCCGAAGACCATCTATTTAAAGGCCGAGAAGAAGGGCGAGATCACTGCCGCAGATATAACGGTGGACGAAACTATCGAAATACTTAACCCGGACCTTTTTATCGCCACGCTGACAAAAAATACAAAATTTGAAATAGAGCTTGAAGTGGGCAAGGGCCGCGGCTATGTACCGGCTGAGCGCAATAAAAAAGAGGGCCAGTCCATAGGGGTCATTCCGGTTGACTCGATTTTTACACCTATCAATAAGGTAAATTTATCCGTAGAGAACACGCGAGTCGGGCAGATGACCGACTACGATAAGCTGATCCTTGAGATATGGACAAACGGCACGATTTCACCGAAGGACGCGCTGCTCTACGGCTCGCATATCTTACAAAGGCACCTTGACATATTCGTAAATTACGGCAAGCTCCCGGAGGAAGAGGTTGAGCCTGCGGAGACGCCGGAAGAGGTGGACCTCTACGAGAAATTGAGCCTGCCCATTTCGGAGCTTGAGCTGTCAGTCCGGAGCACCAACTGCCTTAAAGAGGCGCGCATCAAGACGATAGGCGATCTGGTCAGGAGATCGGAACTTGAGATGCTCAAATACAGGAATTTCGGGAAGAAGTCGCTGGCCGAGATAAACAAGATTCTGGTGAGCATGGGATTATCACTTGGCATGAAGTTCGACGACGAAAAAATTAAAAAATTCACGCCTAAGGCAAAAGAGATTTAATAATGAGTCCCGTTAGACCTCTTAACAGATATTCTGTATTTATGAAAATATACAATTTATTGGATATATCGGTTGTAGATAAGATAGCGGGATTTGGAGGTCTAACGGGATGAGACACGCGAACCGAAGAGGAAAATTAGACAGGACCACCTCCGAGAGAAAGGCGCTCTTAAGGAGCCTTGTTACCGCTTTGCTGAGGCGCCAGAGGATCACGACCACGCTGGCAAAGGCAAGGGAGGCCAGAAGGCACGCCGAGAAAATTATAACGCTCGGAAAATACACGGATGTTGCGAGCCAGAGGCAGATATTCGCGCTCCTGTTAGACAGGACGCTTGTCAAGGAGCTTGTTAAAGAGATAGCCCCGCGGTTTAAGAACAGGCAGGGCGGATATACCCGCATCATACGGCTTTCCGAGCACCGCAAAGGAGACAACGCGCAGCTTGTGATTCTTGAGCTGACGGAACAGAAGGTTGTCGCCCCGACGACAAAGAGGCCTAAAAAGGAAAAGAAACCGGAAGTGGCCGCTGAAACACCTAAACAGGCCAAAGAAGAAAAACCCGCAAAAGACCAAGAGCCCCCGAAGCCGCCAAAAGAGGAAAAGCATCCTCCCAAGGAAGACAAAAGGCATCACATTGAAAAACCCAAGAAGGGCGGTTTCTTCCAGGGTATCCAGCGCTTCCTGAAGCCAAAGACCGGCACGGGATAAGCCCATCGTCATTGCGAGCCCCGCCCTTTTGGAAAATGATGTATAACCATTATCCACCAAAAGGGCGGGACGAAGCAATCTCTCCAAGTTGTTACACAGGCATTGCCAGCCGGCAGGGCCTTTCGCTAGTTTTGCTTTCAACGCTCGCCCTGCGTCGTTGTCATTCCCGCGAAAGCGGGAATCCACAATAGTAAATTTAATATACTTGG
>CAYQVM010000007.1:0-22430 GCA_964421145.1 uncultured Planctomycetia bacterium | reverse complement strand
TCCGTCCCGCAACCTGCGCACCCGTTGGGCCAGACTCTTGTAGCTGTGACGCAGGTCCTGGTGGAGGCGTTCCGCTTCCTGGTAGAGCTGTTCGAGCGTCTGGCGTTCTACGGAAACCAGGCGGTGATGGCCATCTACCTGCACGAGCACCTCAAGCTGACCAAGAGCGAGATCGACAACCTCGTCAAGCCGGGCAAGGTGACCATTCGTGATTACGATTTCCACCTCCAGGCGGATTTCAAGCTGATCGGTGAGAGTACACCCGCGGCTGGGCCGGAAGCGGCCTCTACCCGCTGGACCGCTTTCTTAAACGCATCCTCCTTACCGTATAATTCATCAATGCCTCTCTTAATATCGCTCAGGGTAGCAATGGAGGGCGCGATCTCAAGGTGCGTCATCATCCTTAAATTGTCTATCGCCATTACGTCTAAGGGGTCGCTAAGGGCCACCTGTATCTTATCCGGGGTCTTGTTGTACGGTAGTATGTTGTGCTGCCGGGCAAAATCTTCAGGAACCAGCTTTTGAAATCCCATGTCTTTTGCTATCTTTATCGTACCGGGCTGTATCGAAAGGTACGGGACATTTAATTTTTTACTCAGGGCGAGCGCCAGGCTTTCCTCTGAGATAAAGCCCATTTTGATTAGCGTCTCGCCTATAGGATTTCTTTGGGTATCGCTGGCCTGCGCCGTCAGCGCTTCCTGAAGCTGTTTATCGGTTATCAACCCTTCATTAATCAGTATCTCGCCTAATTTAAGCTGCTTTGTCGGCATCCTTAATCCTTTTGACCGGACTGATCTTTCTTCTCCAGTTCCTGCACCGCCTGTTCTATTTCCTGGGCCCTTTTGTCCTCTTCATTGACATCCACTTCCACTTCGGAAGAAATAATCTTCGCCTCCTGGACAATCTTGCTTTTGACTATGTGCGGTGTAATAAATATAAGTATCTCGGTCTGTTTGTCCGTCGTGGAGTCGCTCTTGAACAATGCGCCAAGTACTGGTATGTCTCCTAAAATCGGCACCTTTCTTTTAGTGCCTGTCTTTTGTGTATCAAGAAGGCCGCCTATAAATATGGTTTCCCCGTCCTTGACCATTACCTTCGCCTTAGCGCTCCTCTTTATGGGGTTAAGAAAACCTGTGTTTACCGCGGACGCCTCTGTTCTTGAAACAGCGGGTTCAATGACCATTGTCACGTAATTTGCCGCGTTTACCTGAGGAGTTACCTTTAAACTAACGCCAGTGCTTATTCTTTCGGCAGAGGTGGAGGTGGTCTGCGTCTGCGGCGCGGAAGTCGTAACGGACCCGACGTATGTATCCGAAGTAATATCTATAAGCGCTGTCTCGTTATTCAAGGTCAATAGCTTGGGCCTTGCCAGATATTTTGTATCAGCGTGGGAGGCGAGGGCCTTCAGCGTAAACGCCAGATCTCCGAATGTCATCGTCCCAAACGTAAATGTGGCGCTTTGGCCATGGTCCTTAAATGCTTTCGTGTCATAAGGAAAACTATAGCCCTTTTTTGGGCCGGTAAATGTAGCTGACCAGCTACCGCTTGTGCCGCCGTATTCCAAGCCGAGCTTATCCGCAACCTCCAGGGAAGTCTCCATGATTTCCACTTCTATAAAAACCTGCGGGGTCGGCGTATCCAGCTTCACAAGCATCTCCTCAATAAGCTTAAATTGCTCTGGTATATCTGTGATGATGAGGCTGTTTGTCCTGTTGTCCACTACGATATTCCCGTTCGGGCTTAATAATGTCACCAATATGTCCTTTATCCCGGCTGTTTCGGTAATACCGCCCGAGGCCGCCGATCCGCTATAAGAAGAGCCTGTGGAGGAAGTGGAGGAAGTGGAGCTTGTAGAGGACGCCTCAACCTTCAGCGGCGCCACCTGCGCAAAATTCAGGGTATATATCTTTGTGATTGTCTTGACTTTAGTAGCGCCGGAGGCCCTTATTATGAATATATTCTTATCCGGGCCCTGTTCATAATACAGGCCGTTCGCCTCTACTACTGAATCTATGGCATTTTTCAAAGGTACGTTTTCCAGATAAATCGTAACACTTTTACTCTGGACATCTTCGCTCGGTATAAAATTTATCCCTGACTGCTGGGAAATCAATTTCAGTATATCCTTTAGACTTGCGTCTTTAAAATCCAGAGAGATGGAGGCGTTTGTTGACGGCAGCTCAGGCAAAGAGGGGCGTTCCTCTTTGGCAAAAGAAGCACTGCCCAAAACGAATAGAAAATAGAAGATAGAAAATAGAAGGTATGTCTTTTGATTTTTTATCTTCATTTTAGTTGTAACAGCACCTCCTTCCCTTCGTAGCTTACATGAATCCCTTCCTTATCAATGCCGGTTATCTTTCCTCCGTCTAGGTCTTCTCCGATCCCCATGACGTTATCATTAATAATCGCCTGAGGCCTTTTTGAGCCCCACAAAACAGCGGTAATCTTGAATTTGTCCACCGGGAAATCCGCCACCTTTGGTTTGGAAGGTTCCGCTGCGGGTTTTTGGGGCTCTTCCGGAAATAAATAACTATTGTCGATTGGATCTTTGTTCTGCCTGCCTGTATATTTTATTTCCTTAACGGCCTCAATATTTTGTTCAATTTTAGCGGGTTCGGTCTCAACGCCCGTTGGGCCTGGCAAGGACAACATATCCTCTGGCACGGGGAACATGTCTACAGTTTTAACCTCTGGCTTATGGCTTCTCATAACTAAAAGCCCCGCCAGTATCGCCACTCCGGAGATTAAAATAATCAATTCCTTTTTTGTCTTTTCGGTCTTCATTTTATTTTACAAAATAGGCGCTGATAACCATCTCCGCCTTGATAAGATCCTTGTTCTTTTTAAAAGTGAGTTTCTCGACTCTTACGAAATCCTTGGAGCTCTCCAGCTGAGAAATAAAATCGCCTAACTGGTGGAACGTCCCTGTTGCGGTTAGGTCTGTCCTGCTATAAATAAATTGTTTTTTCCGCGTCAGAGGCCTGGAATCCAGCGATGCAACATTAAGGCCCGAGGCGACAGCGGCGTTGGAAATCTTATCCACCAGCCAAGGCACATCGGCCCCTCTGGCAAATGCATGTTGATAACCGCTCAATTGCTCTTCTAAGGCCACGAGCCTTCTGGAAATATCGGTATTGATCCCTTCCTGGGAGAGATTTGCTTTCATCTGTTTGATTGCATTTTTCGTAGGCACGTAGATTTTATTGTATCCGTACCAAAGGGAAAAAAGCGCCATGGCAATCCCTATCAATAATACCCTATTTCGCAGCAGGTCCTCTTTTTTTAAATTCTTAAGTTTAGCCAGGTTCAGGTTGGCCATATTAAATTTTAGATTCATATCTACTCCATAAGGCCCGATGAGTTCAAAGGCTTGCTGCTGCATTCTACCAAAAATGACATCGCGTCTTTTCCTTCGACAGCGGTCTTGGTTAAAGAACTTAATTTTATATCATCCAGGCTTTGGTGAAAATCCTGCGAGGCCTTCATATCGGCCAGCATCTTATCTGCCTTTTGGGCTTCACTCTTCTGGACCGAGTATATCCTGCCCGTTATAACGAGCTCTCTTTCTTTTTCAATTTCATCCACAAAACTAAACGATTCCATCCACGCGCCGTCAGGGATCAGCTTTCCGAGAACGTTAAGTTTTTTCGTAACGTATAATCTGTTTGCGCCCGTAAGATTTTTCATAAAATTTACCTGAGACCGCATGGTGGTCTCCATGTTTAAAAGTTCCTCCTGCGAGGAATCCGGGTTTATGCCTTTCAATATCCCCGCCTTCTGCGTTTTTAACGCGAGGGTCTTTTTCTTTTCAGCATTTAAACTCAGGCCCCCCAAAAACTGCAGGAGGGCCAATACCACAAATAAGGCAACCCCTTCAACAATAAGCGGCTTGTATTCCTTTATTAAATCCTTGGGAGACGCGCCTGCGGAGGTTTCAGCCAATAAGTTGATTCTGGGCCTTGGTTTTTCAAAAGAGGCCATGGCGAGGCCGATGGCGATTAGCTGTTTTCTGGATAAATCGTTCAACCCTTCTATTTCGGCGGCAAGCTCTACAATCTCAAGCGGGATAGCCTCTATATTTTCCTTTAAGTAGATTTGCAGCTCAGATAGCTCGCCGTCTCCGCACAGAAGGATCTCGCTTACGAGCACCTCCTTTGTCTCCCTTTTATAATAGTCCACGGATAATTTGATATTGTTTAGTATGTTTTCGAAGAATACCGCCTTAGACGCTGAAGGATTCACCTCCCGCGAAAGATAGGCCCCTCTGTCTTTGGCTATTATAACGCTGCCCCGGATATTCTTTTCCACATATACCACAACAACCGCCTGATCCGTCTTTAATTTTTTGCAGTAGGAAAGGGCCCGCAGGAGCGCGATAGACGCGATATCAACTATGTTTACCTTAACCCCCGCCTCCTTCAGCAGGGATATGTTTTTATTCAACGCGTCTTTATTGACAGCCACAAAAAAGGTGTCCATGGCCCTGTCCTGTTTGGACTCTTCCGTAATATAAAAATCGGATATCGTGTCCTCCATCTTAAAAGGGAGATACCGCTGCGCTTCAAACTTTACGCCATTCGCACGTTCCGACTCCGGCAGATAAGGCATCTTGAAATGGCGGATCATAATTTCTTCCTGCGGCAAACTGAAATTGACCGGCCCAATGGCGGTTTTGGCGGAATCGAACGCCTTTTTTACCGCGGCACTTAAGGCCTGTGCCCTATCTTTGGGCGCGGTAGGAGAAGCGTCTTCATTAAGGAATGTCCTGATATTTTTCACGACTTTAGATATGCCCTTGCCATCGCTCAATAAAACCAAATCTACAAAATCATACCCTAAATATAGGCCCGCGCTATTAGGCATTAATTCTTTCCTCTTACTATATCGCCTACGCCTATTTCATTGCCGGTCCATTTGAAGGCCGCCTTACCTACTGAAAGCTCATCATAGACCTTCTCTATCTTGATCTCGCCTGTCTGGTTTGCATCCCTGTATACTACCATGGCTGTTTGGGACTTTACCCCGTCATTCTTGCCGAGGTCTATTATCACGAAATTATACGAAGGGTTGGCTTTGAGGATTTTGCCCTGCAGGCTGGCAGGCGTCACAACAACCTGTCCAAGCTCCACATCGGCCTTGGTTAATAATCTTTTTATCTTTTCCTGCAGGCCGGCCTGCATTTTCTTTAAAGCGGCGACCTGCTCGCTCAGGATGCCTTTTTCCTGCTCGAGGCCGCTTATCTTATACGCACTGGTAGCATTCTGCTCTTCCAGAGTTTTTACACGTGATTTCGCCGTAGATATCTCCGCGAACACCTTGCTCAGCTGTTCTTCAATGGCGCGCCTCCGGTTTATTTCTTCTCCCAGGGAATTTCTATATTCTCTTTTCTTCCGTATGGATTTTTTGAGGGCGTGCAGAATGGTCTCTCTTGCGTCTGACATAAGGGCCAATTTTTCTTCAAGCTTTGAAATAACTTTTTCCCTTGATTATTTAAATTAATTACAATAAAAGCCATGGCAATCAAAACTAGTATGAGCACGTACGCAATTGTATTCGTTTTTTTCAGGCTCAGGTTTATCAATTAGGCCCAGCTCCCTTTTCAAGCCATTTAATAAGGTATGATTTTACGAACCTCCAGCTTTTGCCCACTTTTTGAACCGGTATCTTTCTTTTCTGGGCAAGACTATACACTGTGGACTTGCTAAGCTTCAGAAAACGGCTCGCCTCTTCCAATGTTAATATTTCGTCGCTAAATAATGACATTACTTACCACCATCCTTTATTGATTACTTCTGATGATAAGTATACCATGCTAAAACTGATTTGTCAAGTTTGATTAGTAGTATTTAATAATATCTGATAACAAATGATAAAATCTCCGACGTCACTAAAAATATTCTGTTAAGAGCGCGTCCGCCTTTTGATACATCTTTTTGAAAAAGTTCGCTTCGGTTTTCATCCTGTTGGTTAGTCTTTTATTAAAAGCCAGGAACGCCAACCCCGCCGGCGCAGCATACTCATTTCCCAGGCGCTCTGCGCGTCTCTGTATAATTCCAAGCCTGGCCGCGAAACCGAATCTCTGGATGGCATTTTCCAAAAACCCTTCCATATACGCGGCGCCACCAGTTATTACGGCCCCCTTCTTTATTATATTGCTGAAATTCTTGATCTCTTTTAATTTTTCCGAAACTGCGGTAAATATCGACTCTGACTGGTCATATATGATTTTGTTGAGATCCCGCCTCAGAATATTTTGTTTTGCCCCCATCCATTCCAGGGGGATCGTTTCGTTGTTGCGGCTGTCCTGCTGGGTGCCTTCCAAAAAACCATATTTGATTTTCAGTTCCTGGGCAAATTCATAAGGCATCTTTAACCTCGAGGATATCTCGTTCGTAACGCTCTCCTGCCCTATGGGAAGAGATTCAAAAAACGCCAGCGACCCGTTTGTAATAACGGCCAGCTCCGTCATATCTGTTTTAAAATCTATCAAAAGGGCGCCTTTCTTTCTCTCTTCCTCGGTCAGCACCGAAAGGGCGTTTGCCAGCGGCGTCAGCACGATCTCCTCTATCTCAAGGCCCGAATAATTGACCGCCTTGGTAAGATTCTGCACATGATTGAAGGGCGCGGTGATTATCAGAATTTTTGCCTCCAGCCTGGCGCCGCATAATCCTATGGGGTCCCGGATCTCGTCCTGCCCATCAACAATATATTCCACCGGCACAATATAGATCAGATGCCTGTCTAAGGGAACGGACACTATCCTGCATGACTCTACAAGGCTGTCGATGTTCCTTTTTGTTATCTCGCATCCCCTCTGCGGAAGCGCTATGACTGAATTTACTATCTCCTGTTTTATACTAATGCCTCCGATATTCACAAATACGGAACTGATTTTCCTGTCTGTTTTTGTGTGGACATCCTCCAGCAAAGCGACTATCGCCTCTGTGACCTTATCCAGATTGATCATGGTCCCGTTCTTTATCCCGTCCAGGCAATTAATCTCTGAAGCGCACAATAAATTAAATTCGCTATCAGAAACTTCACCGGCTACCATCCTAATTTTCGTGCGCGCAATTTCAAGCCCTGCTACAATACTGGTTTTCCTCATTTTTTCACCTCGGTCCGATTATTACGTTTCCAAATCGCAAGTCGATATATTTAATCTGGCTTTTATCAAGCCGGCCCGTTTCAAAGGTCTTGTTAAGCATTGCAATCCGATTTCTGAAATCCTCTCCCCCTATCTTTATTTCTATGCCGCCTTCAATAAACAAAGAAAGATTCTGTTCGTCTGATACATCTATCATGTGGACTTCGTGATCCTGATAAAATCTCATCTGATTAATCACCTCTATAAGGCGCAGCGCCTTTTTCAGCCCCGCGTAATCACAGCTCTTGCCGACCTTGGTCATAATGGCCCTGGTGTCCATGCCCGTAATTATAGGAAGGTCTTCCGCAGCGAGCCCTCTTACCCCCGGCAGGATAATATTTTCCGCATCCACTAAACAAAAGCCGGATGATAAACTTATCTGCGCAACAGGCCTGCGCGGCCTGATGGTCAGGACCAGCTTGTCAGGAAAGACCCGGTTTATAACAAGGGTTCTTACCTCTGGATAATTAGAAAGGATGTAGTCCCTTGCGTATGCCAGGTCCACTTCAAATATGCTCCTGCCCTTGTAAAGAGTTAAAAGGCTTTTTATTGTGCTCTGCGTCAGGGGCACCCTTCCCACAAGAACAATCTCAACCTTATCCACCTTGAAATAATCGGATTTGGAAACGAATGTATTCAGCCAGCTGAATGTGGCCCATGCGGCTATAATAATTAGGAAGGTAGGGAAAAGATTCTTTATTTTAAGCGGCCCTGGTAAATTAAAAATCCTTAGCTTTCTAGCCATAATTAAATCACCAATAACCAAATCCCAAACATCAAATAAATTCCAATATCCAATAACCAAACACCAAAATAAGATTTAGTTTGATTATTGTTTATTTGGTCATTGGTTATTATTTGGTTATTGAGATTTGGTGTTTGGTTATTAACCTTTCTTTTTTATTTATCGCTGCTTCTATAATCTTCAGACATAACTGACTAAAATTTATATTTACGTATGCGGCCGCCTTCGGCAAAAGGCTGTGGCTGGTAAACCCGGGTATGGAATTTACCTCAAGCACAACCAGCCTGTCCCGCTCCTGGTCCCACATCATATCAACCCTTGAAAATATCTCGCAGCCGAGCGCGAGGTGCGCCAATCTACCAATCTGCTGGGTCCGCTTATAAATATCTTCGTCTATCTTTGCGGGCACAATATACTCTGTCTCTGAGCTTTGATATTTTGCGTTAAAATCATAGAATTGCTCTTTTACGAGAATTTCAATAACCGGCAGCGGTTCATCATCCAATATCCCGACGGTAAGCTCCCGGCCTTTAATGTATTCTTCCGCAAGAATCTTGTCTCCATAACAGAATGCGGTATTTATCGCCTCAGGCAACCCATTCTTATCTCTAACTATCGATATCCCTATGCTGGAGCCCTCGAATTGCGGCTTAACCACTATCGGGAAGTTAAAAACCTGCGTAATCTTTTTAAAATCTGTGTAATCAAATTCTTTATTTAACACAATATACCGCGGTACATCTATACCATTTTTAATAAATAGCTTCCTGGAGGCGATTTTGTCAAGGGCCAGGCCTGACGCCAAAGGTCCTGAGCCGGTATAAGGGATACCGCAGTCCTGGAGCATCCTCTGGATGGTCCCGTCCTCTCCGAACCTGCCGTGCAGGGCTATGAACGCCACGTCGATGCCGAGCCCCTTGATGTCCTTTTTCGTGAGCTCCTTTTTTATATCTATGAAAACAGCCTCCACCCCTATGCCTTTAAGTGCGTTCAGGACCGCGGTGCCAGACTCAAGAGATATGGGCCTTTCGTTTGACAGCCCTCCAGCTAATACGCCGATCCTGCCTAAATCTTTAATATTCATAATTGATTATATTACTTTAATATTTCTATTTCTGTTTCTAGCTTTATACCGTATTCGTTGAACACAATATCTTTTATTAATTCTATCAACTCCATCACGTCATTAAAACTTGCCTTTCCTGTGTTCACAATGAAATTGGCGTGTTTATCGGAGATCATGGCACCGCCTATTCTTTTTGACTTGAGGCCGCATCCTTCTATCAGTTGCGCGGCGGTCAAGCCCGGCTCTTTTGGATTCTTAAAAATACATCCCGCGCTGGGCCTTGAGAGCTCCTGCTTATCTTTCTTTTCTTCCAGGAACCTACGATATTCTTTCTTAAGATTTTCTTTGTTCTTGGTTTTCCCCAGTTTAAATTCGGCTTCCAGGATTATTAATTCCTTTAATCCTGAATCTCTATACCCAAACCTCAAATCTTTTTTTTCAAGCCACTTGGCCCGGCCGGAATAATCGCATACCCGCGCCTTTGATATAAAATCCGATATCCAGGGCCCTTTTAAGCCGGCACCCGCGTTCATCTTTATGGCGCCGCCCACGGTACCCGGGATACCGGCCATAAATTCCAGGCCGGTGTTACCGGCATCTATCATATTTAAAATAAATCGTTGCAGGTTCTGCCCGGCCCGAAAGGAATCCCCGAGGTGAATCGCCGCGGCCTTCAGGCCTTTATCAGGGGCTAAAAGGTTACTCCCCTCTCCTATAATAATTACAGGCAGTTTATCGGCCTTTGCCGCTTCTAAAAAACCCGTTAAATCGTCAAGGTCCTTTGGCTCGGCCCAGATATCAACCGGCCCGCCGATCCTGAAGGTCGTGTGTTTACACAGCGGCTCGCTGTGAAGCAGCCTGCCTTTTAGCTCCAAGCTCTTTAACAAGCTCATTTGATAATTCTCCTATATCCCCGGCGCCGAGTATCAGAACTATTTCGTTGCCCCTGAGCGTATTTAACAAATGGGGTATTATCTCTCCCTTTTTTAACAGGTGCGCGTTTTTCTGGCCGTTCTTGACGGCCTCATCATAAATAATTTTTGTAGTGACCCCTTCTATTGGCGGCTCAGAGGCGCTGTATATATCCGTAAGGATCAGTTCATCCAACTCCAAGAAACAGCTGCCGAATTCCTTTTTAAGAAATTTGGTGCGGGTGTAACGATGCGGCTGAAATATACCCACGAGCCTCCTAGAGGGCCAGCTTCTGCACGCGGCAATGGTTGCCATTATCTCTTTCGGGTGATGGGCATAATCCTCTATTATCATAATGCCGTCGATCTCGCCCTTAACCTCAAACCTTCTTAAGGCCCCCTTGTATTCCTTAAGCGCGGACCTGATCTTGGCTAAATCTATCCCCAGCTCTAAGCCAAGCAGTATTACCGCAAGGCTGTTTTCCACATTGTGCCTGCCCGGGATATTAATTTCAAAACGGCCAAGGCCTTTTTGTTTAAACGCTACTTCAAACGAAGAGTGAAACTTTTCCATTCCTATATTAAAGCCATAAATATCGGCCCTGCGGTCGGATATGGAGTAGGTAATATATCTGCCCTTATGATCCTTAAGAAGCCTTTTTATATTCTGGTCATCGTAAGAGGTTATAAGGCATCCCCCCTCTTTGATGTTTTCAATAAATTGCTTATTGGCCGCAACCAGATCTTCAAAATACTTATAATGCTCAAGATGCTCTCTGTCTATGTTTGTTAAAATCGCGTAAGCAGGTTTTAGTTTCTTAAAGGTGCCGTCGCTTTCATCCGCTTCGCATACAACGAATTCGCTTCTGCCATTTCTCCAGTTCCCATTTAAGAAATCCGTTTCTCCTCCAACGATAACGGTAGGATCGAGGCCGGCCCTTGTTAAAAGCACAGCACTTAGTGAGGTGGTTGTTGTCTTTCCGTGCGCGCCTGTTACCGCTATGCCCGTATTCGGATTGACGAGAACAGCTACTATGTCTGATCGATGCACAATCGGTATGACCCTTTGTCTTGCCTCCATTATTTCAGGATTTTTTTCGTCAATACTTGTGGAATAGACCACCAGGCCCGTCCCTTCCAAAAGATTTGACCGGTCGTGCCCAAAAAATATCCTTGCCCCTTTTCTGACAAGCTCCTGCGTGAGCCGGTTGGGCTTGATATCCGAACCGCTGATAGAAAAATTCCTATCCAGCAGTATGGCCGCTATGCTGGACATGCCTATGCCGCCTATCCCGATAAAATGTACATGCCTAACGTTTTTTAACATTTCTTATTATTTCCTCTGCTAGGCGCCTTGCTGCCTCCGGCGCGGATAATTTAGCGGCATTCTCAGACAGTTGTTTTAATCTATGCCTGTCACGTATCAGGTTAAGAATAACCTCTTTGAGATAGCTTGCGGACAGATTCTCCTGCTCTATGACAATCCCCGCGTTCCTGCCCTCCATGAACTTCGCATTTTCAATCTGATGGACCTTTGGGTTCGGATACGGCACCAATATGGACGGAAGGCCGAAAAAGGCAATCTCGGCTATGCTGCTTGCGCCCGCCCTTGAAATAACCAGGTCAGAGGCGGAATACACCTCACTCATCCTGTCGCAGAATGAAAAGACCTTATACCTCAGACCGAGCGACTCATAATTTGTTCTGACAAAATCAAAGTCCTTGGACCCTGAAAGGTGGACAAACTGAAAATATCGCCTCTCGGACTCGGACATTTTTTTAAGGGCGTCCAATACTACATCATTTATAAAATGCGCGCCCTGGCTGCCGCCCATGACCAGTACGGTAAAGACCTGCCCGTCCAGATCAAAAAGTTTGGCCGCCTTATCCTTCTGCAACTTAACAAGGTCGATCCTTGTCGGATTGCCGATCTCTTTGATATTTTTCTTGCTTATAAAAAAATTCCTGCTGTCGGCGAAACTTATTCCTACGCTGTCGGTGATATTTGACAGGATCCTGTTTGTCAGGCCGGGCACCAGATTCTGCTCATGGATCACTGTGGTTATTCCCATAAACCGCGCCATTGCCAGCATCGGAAAAGAAACGTATCCGCCGAAACCAACCGCGACATCGGGCCTGAATTTCTTTAAGATAGCGTACGCATCAAACAAGTCCTTGAAAATCTTCTTATCAGAAGACATTGTGCCGAACGCATAGCCTTCATTCTTGAGAATATCAGCGTCCAGGCTTTTGGCGCTCCCGACAAAAAAGATCTGATTTTCTGCGTTTAACTCCTTCAATCTAAAGGCGGTCGCTATGGCCGGAAATATGTGGCCTCCGCTTGAACCCGCCGCGATTAATATCTTCACCCAGCCCCTCCTCCTTACCCAGTCGCCCTCCATAGGAGGGGCTGGGTTCATCAATCAGTCACCGATATGTTTCCCTTCGCTATATTCAACAACAACCCCGCCGAGGCGATGTGGAACATCAAAGAGGTGCCGCCGTAACTTATAAAAGGCAATGGCAGGCCTTTTGTAGGTATGGAGCCTGTGCCGGCGCCTATATTGATGACGGCCTCCAGTGTAATCATTGAAATTATCCCGAGGCTCAAGAATTTTCCGAACAGGTCTCTGCAGTTAAACGAGACCTTCATGCCCTGCCACAGAAAAAGCACAAACAGTATCAATATTGAGGCGGTCCCTATCAGACCGAGTTCCTCTCCGATTATTGAGATTATGAAATCCGTGTGTGATTCCGGCAGGTAGAACAATTTCTGCCTAGAATAGCCCAGCCCCACGCCGAAAAGCCCCCCGGAACCCAGCGCCAGAAAAGACTGGATGACCTGAAAACCGATCCCGCGCGGATCCTGCCAGGGATTCAGAAATGCCAGGATCCTGCGCCGCCTGTAAGGGACGCTGAATATGGCGATATAAAGAACAGGCAGCATGGTCAGCAATGAAACAAGAATATGTTTTATATCCATGCCAGCGACAAAAAATAATATGGCCGTTATCACCAAGATGGCGATAACGGTCCCGAGATCCGGCTGCAGTAGGATAAGCAGTATCATCAGGCCTGCCGCGGCCGCGGGAGGAATAAATCCCTCTATGAATTTTTTAAGTTTCATCTGTTTTCTTGCAAGTATATCCGAAAGGTATATTATAAGAGAAAATTTCGCCAGTTCAGATGGCTGAAAGCTAAACTGGCCGAACCTGAACCATCTCTTCGCGCCGCCTATCTCCCTGCCCTTCAAGATAAGAAGTATCAACAGGCATACCGAAACAAACATTATCGGCTTGGAAAATTTCTGAAGCCTTTTATAATCAAACGCCATAAAAAACAGCGCCATAATCAGCCCGAGAGAAAGATAAAAGCAGTGCCTTTTTAAAAAGTACGAACTGTCCTTGTATCTTTCATACGCAATCATGGCGCTTGAGCTATAAACCATGATAACGCCTATGGCTATCAATATCGCTGTTATGATGTAAAGATTTTTTATTGAACTTTGCATAAATTGAGTAGGGGCGCACAGCTGTGCGCCCCTACATTATCGTGTATTTGTTTTTTTAACGACATAACGGCCCTTTTAAAACATTCGCCCCTGTCCTGGAAATTCCTGAACATATCAAAACTCGCGCACATGGGAGACAGAAGCACTACCTCGCCTCTCCGCGCCAGATGAAGCCCCAAGGAAACGGCCCGGTCAAGGCTGTCTACCTCGTGTATCGGGGCGGAACCCAAAAGCTGGGTCCTTATCTTGGCCTTGGCCTCTCCGATAAGGATAAGGTGCTTCACTCTCTCTCCTACCAGGGGTTTAAGAACGGTAAAATCACTGCCCTTGTCCCTGCCGCCGGCTATCAGTATTACCGGCTCCTTAAAGGAACGTATCGCGCACATCGTCGCCTCCACTGTCGTGGCCTTTGAATCATTTATAAATCTTACCCCTTCTATATCGGCCACGCGTTCGCACCTGTGTTCCAATCCTTTGAATTTCCTGAGCACTGCCACAATAACATGCGGCGGGATCTTAAAGATCTCGGCGGCCAGGATCGCCGCCATGGCGTTTCTTGCGTTATGTTCGCCTTTAAGCGCTATCTCATTGACGCTGATAAATTTATGCGGCTTGCCCCTGTGAACCAGATAGATGACTCCCTCTTTAAGATAGGCGCCGGCCCCGGCCATTGAGTTGCCAAAATATAAAATACGGGAGTTGATATGCCTGTCTAAATATTTTAAATTTTTATCATCGTGATTCAGGATAGCCCAATCAGATTTATTTTGCTTCTTAAAGATATTCAGTTTGGCGTTAAGATATTCTTTGAAGTCCCTATGCCTGTCCAGATGATTCTGGGAAATATTCAAAAATAAAGATATATACGGCCTGAACTTGACTGTCCTCTGCAGTTGAAAAGAGCTTATCTCCAAGACTAACACGCTGTTTCTCTTTGCCCTTAATACCTCCTGGCAAAACGACACGCCTATATTGCCGCAGACTATTACATCCTTTTTAGCCGCCTTGAATATTCCGCCTATCAGCGTCGTTGTCGTAGACTTGCCGTTTGTCCCGGTTACGGCTACTATCCTGCAGGGGCAGAATCTGTAGCCCAACTCTATCTCATCTATCACGGGGATGCCTAATTCCTTCGCCCAGACCAGAGGCATTGCGTTGTTTTTGACCCCGGGGCTTGTAATTACAAGGCTTGAGCCCTCAATAAAATCCCTCGTATGCCTTCCGGTCTCAAACTTAATATGGCCAATATTCTCCAATTCCTTAACGCGCTGGCGAACCTCGGGCGTATCCATGTTCTCTGTTACTTTTACTTCCCACCCCTTCTTTCTAAGAAGGTTTACCGCCCCCGCTCCGCTTACTCCCAACCCTACCACTGTCGCAATGTGTTTCATTCTCATCCCCTTATCTTAATTTTAATGTCGCCAAACTCATCAGCGCCAACACAACCCCTATGATCCAGAACCGCACCGTAATTTTATTCTCTGCCCAGCCTTTCAGCTTGAAGTGATAATGCAGCGGAGACATCAGAAAGATACGCTTGCCGGCTGTCTTAAAAGAAATGATCTGTATGATAACCGACAGCGCTTCTGCCACATAGATACCTCCCACCAACAACAGCAAAAGCTCCTTCTTTATAAAAAGGGCGACCGTACCTATGGCGCCGCCCAGGGCCAATGCCCCTGTATCGCCCATAAAAACATTGGCGGGATAGGAATTGAACCACAAAAAACCAAGGCAGGCGCCAACCAGCACTGCGCAGAATACGGCCAGCTCGCCCCCGCAGGGCTGATAAAATATATTTAGATAATAGCTGAATTTTGCGTGGCCCGCGAGATAACTCATAACCGTATATGTAAGGGCTATCATTATCATCGTGCCTATCGCAAGGCCGTCAAGCCCGTCTGTCAAGTTCACTGCATTGCTTGAACCGGTAACCACAAGGCACGCAAAAATTATATAGAGGATACCCAATTCGATTACAAGTTTTTTAAAAAATGGCACCTCGAGAGCCGTCGAAAACCCGGGGTCCAAGTACAGAATAGCTCCTATAAAAAGCCCGAGGCCGATCTCCAGTTTCAGTTTAGCCAAAGGCCTTAGCCCGAGCGATTTTTTCTTCATCATCTTCCTGAAATCGTCAACCATACCTATCGCGCCGAGAAATATGGTAGAAAACAGCGCCAACAGAACATATTTGTTGAATACATCCGCCCAAAGAACGGTAGACAGAATAATCACCAGTAGGATCAGGAGCCCGCCCATGGTTGGGGTGCCTTCCTTTGTCTTGTAAAACTCAGATAAGCTCTCCATGTACTTCTCTTTCCTGACCTGCTCCCCGATTTTAAGTTTATACAGCCAGCGTATTACAATCGGGCCGAGAATGAGGCTCAGGATAAATGCGGTCACGGCACCCATGGCCGCCCTGAAGGTAATATACTTGAATACGTTAAATCCGAACCATATCTCTCTGAGCGGATATAGAAGATAATAAAGCATCAACCACCTCGTCTAATTTTATCAGCCTGGACCCTTTTAAAAGCACCGCGTCATTTTCTTTTATAATCTGCTTCAATGCCGCCAGCGCCGCCTGATTGTTTTTACAGGAAAAAATGGCCTTTCTTTTCATGCCCCCGGAAAACGCCCCTTTGTTTACAACTTCTCTAAAATTACCGACACTGATTAAATAATTAACCCCTGCCTCAGAGGCAAACCTGCCCGCCTGATAATGAAACTCATACGCTGACTTTCCCAGCTCAAGCATATCCCCGCATATAAGTATTTTTCTACCTGTAGCGCGGTAATGCGATAGTGTGGTAATCGCCATTTTTAAAGAGTGGGGGTTTGAATTGTACGTGTCATCTATGATATGAATGCCTTCAACTATCCTGAGAAACATCCTGCCCTTTACCGGCTCAAATTCATAAAGGGTGTTGTATATCGCGCGGTGTTCTACCTTGTTCAGGAAACCTGTGCTGATCGCGGCGAGGGCGTTATAGACATTATGCCTCCCTAGCAGCCTTATCTTAAAAGGATATTCACCGTTGACCATAAAATCGGTCCCGTCATTATGGCAGATAATATCCGTCGCCCTGAAATCGCATATATTGTCTATGCCGAATCTTACAGTTTTGCATTTCAGCTTTCCCGCTTTTTGAAGCAGTTTATCATCAGCATTAAGTATCGCCGCACCATTCCTGTCCAGGCCTTTTAATAAATCAGACTTTTCCCTAAAGACCCCTTTTTCTGAATTAAGGAACTCCAGATGAGAAGATCCTATATTGGTGATAACACCCATAGTGGGATTTGATATGCGGCTCAATTTTTTTATCTCACCGAAATGATTTGTCCCCAGTTCCAGCACGGCCATATCATGGCCGGGTTTTAATCTGAGCAGCGTCTTGGAGACACCTATTAAATTATTCTCTGTGCCTTCATTCTTCAGAACCTTAAATTTTGAAGCCAGGATTTTATATATCATCTCCTTTGTGGTTGTTTTCCCGTTAGAGCCCGTCACGCCGATAACCGGCATGTCAAATTTCATCCTGTAATAATGCGCAATATCCCCCAGCGCCGCCAGGGCGTCTTTGACTTTAATCAATATGTAGGAGTTTGATTTACCTGTGACCCGAGGGCTATCAAACCCGTTGACAACGGGCGCGATAAATCGCGCCCCTACATCAACAATTGCGCCTGATGCGCCTTTCGTAATTGCGTCCTGGATAAACTTGTGGCCGTTGAACAATTTGCCCTTTAGCGCGATAAACAAGTCGCCCGGTTTTATCGTCCTTGTATCCGTAGAAACGCCGGAAATAAAATCATGCCCGCCTTTAAAAATCAAACGGCCGCCGCAGGCCTTTACAATTTCTTTAACGCTTAAGTTAAACATTTCTCCTTTGACAAAATTTCTAACACCGCCTCCCTGTCGCTAAACGGACGCCTCTTATCTTTTATAATCTGATATTTCTCATGCCCTTTGCCTGCGATGAGGATTATATCGCCGGCTTGGGCTTTCGCTATGGCACTCTTTATCGCCTCAAATCTATCCAGTATGACCTCGTAGGATCTAAAACCATTCTCTATGCCTCTTTCTATTTCCCGCGCAATCAGTGACGGCTCCTCGCTCCTCGGGTTATCAGAGGTTATTACCACATAGTCCGAAAGCCGCGAGGCAACCTTTCCCATACGAGGTCTTTTAAACTTGTCCCTGTCGCCGCCGCATCCGAACACAGTTATAATCCTTTTTTTGGTTAGTGGCTTAAGCGCCGTTAATACATTCTCCAGCGCATTGTCGGTATGGGCATAATCAACAAATATCTTTATATCCCTACCTGCAGGCACTACTTCCAATCTTCCTTCGGCCCCTCTGAATTCCAGAACCGCCTTGCGGACTATCTCCGGTTTGATCCCTTCGTTTAGAGCCACTGCCGCGGCTTCAAAAATATTATAGACAGTATAATTCCCCAACAGGGGGCTGCTGACTTTAAAACAATTCTGGGCCCCCCTTATCAAAAATTCGCTTCTTCCTAAGCTAAATTTTATTCCTTCAGCGCAGATATCCGCTTTATTTTTGATTCCATATGTCAGAACCCTAGCCTTCGTCTTTGACTTTATCTTTTCGCAACTTCTATCATCCTGATTTAGCACTGCCAGGCTGCCGCGCTTTAAACCGCTGAATAACTTGGCCTTTGCCTGAAGGTAATTCTCAAGCGTCTTGTGGTAATCCAGGTGTTCGCCTGTAAGATTTGTAAACACGGCCGCCTTAAAATCTATTCCGAGCACCCTGCCCTGATCCAGCGAGTGGCTTGAGACCTCCATCGCGCAATATTTTACGCGGTCTTTTGCCATTTCGCTCAGTATCCGCTGGAGTTCTATCGCCCCTGGCGTTGTATTTTTAGCTTCTATGAAATTGGCATCCCACCTGTGGGCGATTGTCCCGATGACCCCGCTCTTATATCCCGCCACTCTAAAAATATGTTCCAGGAGATATGAGATGGTTGTCTTGCCATTTGTGCCGGTGATGCCGATGACCCTCATCTTTTGCGAAGGCCTACCGTAGAAATCGGCCGCAAACCGAGCCAGATCTTTTCTGGAACATTCTATGACCTTTACTGCCCCTTTTTTTATCGCCTCATCCCTGAACTTTATGCCATTACACCTCGCGCCCTTAACAGCGAAAAAGATATCGCCTTTTTTAACCGTCCGCGAATCGTCGCTTATCCCGTTAAATTTTATATTTCTAATCCCTGCCGGCATTCATTACCACCTTGAGAGGCTGCCCCTTCTTCGCATCTGGAACAACCCCCAGATATCTGAGGGTGTCCTCCGCCACCTTTTTAAAAACCGGCGCCGCGACAACGCCGCCGTAATAAATCGGCCTTGGCTCATCCAGGCAAACAGCAACAACAATCCTTGGATGATCGACAGGGGCAAACCCGATAAACGACCCCACAAATCTGGAATGCGAATAAATACCGCCCGGCTCTACCTTTTGCGCCGTACCCGTTTTACCGCCGGCAGTATAAGAGTCTAGTTTGGCCATCGTACCCGTGCCCTTTTCCACGACCCCTTTTAAAATCATCCTCATCTTCGCCGCCGTATCTTCCGATATCACGCGCCTTATAATCTTTGGCTCAAATTTAAGAATGGTTTCGCCCTGTTCATCCCTGATTTCCCTTATGATCCACGGCCTTACCAGATTCCCTCCGTTGGCTATAACCGAAATCGCGCAGGCCAGCTGAACAGCGGTAGTGGTAACCTCCTGTCCCATAGGGAGGGCGGACATCGTTGTCCCCGACCATCTTGAAGGAGGGTATGTCGTACCCGATACTTCTCCCAGCATATCGATACCCGACAATTGGCCGAAACCAAAACCTCTGATAGAGTTATAAAAATCGTCTTTTTTAAGCCTCTGGGCCGCTTTGACCGTCCCGATATTGCTAGACTTCTCTATAACCTCTCGAAATGTAAGCGTGCCGTGGGGTCGGTGATCGTGCAGGATCCGGCCTCCGATAAAATATTTCCCGTTTTCGCAGTAAAACCTATCCTCTAAACCCACTACGCCTTTCTCAAGGGCGCAGCTCGCCGTAACAATCTTAAACACGCTGCCCGGTTCAAATGTATCCGCCACTGCCCTGTTCCTGTGCGAATCCGCCGCGGAATTAAAACAATCGTTTAAGTCATAGGTGGGCCTGTTTGCAAGGGCCAGGATCTCTCCGGTATTGGGGTCCATCACAATCACGATCGCGCCCTTGGCATGGTATTTGTTGAAGGCGGCATCAAGGCTCTGTTCGGCGATGTTCTGGATATTCTCGTCAATATTCAATATGAGATTGAACCCGTTTACGGGGGGAAGATACTTTTCATCCTTTGCGCTCAGGGCCCTTCTCTTCGCGTCCCTGTGCGTGAGTCTGAAACCGGGTTTGCCCTTGAGATATTTATCACCCGACAATTCAATTCCTTCAAGACCGATATTGTCCAGTCCCGCAAAACCGATCACATGAGCGGCAAGATAACCGTTAGGATATACCCTCTTTGACTCTTTTATAAGCTCGACCCCCTTCAGGCCCAGCTCTTTTACGCGTCTGGATTCTTCATCCGTAATCTTGCGCTTGATCCATACGAAACCCTTATTTCTTTTTATCCTGCGCATTATAAAATCTTCGTCTAGATTCAGCGCAGAGGCAAGTTTCCTCGCTACATTTGGTTTTTCCTTATTGGCCATCTCCCTGGGCACTGCAAATACAGAATCAACATTAATATTAAAAGCTAATCTATACATATTTTTATCATATATGGCGCCGCGGCGGGGTTCCAGCTCAATAAGGACCTTGTGCTGGGACTTCGCGATATTTGAAAGGCTGATCGATCGGGCAATCTGAAGGTAAAAGAGGCGAACTAACAGGAGTGACTGCAGAGTCAGAAAAAAAAGGAATACAATAATGAGGCGATGGTTCTTGTGGATTCTTTTCTCCACTTCGATTTATCTAATGCAAAAACGTTAAATTAACTACGTTTTGCGGTTATTTTATAGGATTGGCAAGGGCCTCTCTCGGCCTGCCAAATAACTTGAAAATCCCGAAGGGCCTCTTTCCTATCTTAGCAAGCATAACGGCCCCTTTTTCTTCCTTCGGCGCCGCCACTTCAACTATCTGCCACTGCTGCGAAATCGAGTAATCCTTCTTTGAAGCCAAAAATTTCTTGTTAAGATTAACAGGCGACTTGATACTGGTTATATTATATATCAATGCCCTGTTCTGGTCAAGAAGTCTTGTTAAATCTTTTTCGTTTGCATTTATCTTGTAGCTGATCTTCAGCAGCTGGACCTGCTGATGCACATAAAGCAGTGCCACGGCCGTCACAAAAACCAGGAATATGGAAAATTTATGTATCTTCATGTTTTCCTGGCAACCCTCAATTTTGCGCTTCTCGCGCGGGGGTTCTGCGCAAGCTCCATCTTTGCTGGCCTGATCGGTTTTTTCACGCATCTTTCCAGGGTTCCTTCTTTTTCCAGGCTTCGAAAAACATATTTGGCTATTCTATCCTCCAGCGAATGATATGTTAAGACACAAATTTTCGCGCCCGGATTTAAGAATCCCCCGCACTCTTTAAGCACCGCTTCAAAGGCATCCAGTTCGTTATTAACGGCGATCCTGAACGCCTGAAATGTCCTCGTCGCTGGATGAATCTTATGAAATTTGTGCGGCGGCTGCGCCCTCACCACAAGCTCAGCCAGTTCGCCGGTTGTAGAAATCAGATTTCTCTTTCTCTGCTCCACGATGGCCCTCGCAATTCTTGCATGAAACCTTTCTTCGCCGTAAACTTTCAGTATTCTTTCAATCCCCTCAAGCGGCAGATTATTCACCAGTTCAAACGCCGAGATTTTGCTTTTTTTATCCATGCGCATATCGAGCGGCGCGTCGCTCTTTTTTATGCTGAATCCCCTGTCGGCTGAGTCAAGCTGCATGGAAGAAACCCCAAGGTCAAACAGGATACCGTCTATCTTTTTAATTCCCAATTTTTCAAGGATCCCCGCCAGATTCCTGAAATTATCATTTACCAAAAACAGTGAATCGCTGAACTCCTTTAAATTTTCTTTAGAATGCTCTATCGCCTGCTGGTCCTGGTCTATGCCTATCAGCTGGCCATTCGGCCGGATCTTTTTTAAAATCTCTCTCGCGTGGCCGCCACCTCCGATAGTCGCGTCCACCATGATGCTTCCGGGCTTAGGGTCTAAAAAGTCAAGAACCTCTTTTGCCATTACCGGTGTATGCCGCAAGATAACCTCGCCCGTCAGTTCTGCCGTACCTATCATTCTGTGATCAACTTCTCGGCTATTTCCTCGAAGGAATTCTGCTGCGTGCTGTAAAAGTCATGCCAGGTTTCCTTTGCCCAGATTTCAATCCTGTTCGCGACGCCTATAAGCACCAAATCCTTTTTTATGCCGGCGTAATCCTTGAGGTATTTCGGCAGGAGTATCCTCCCCTGCTTGTCTAATTCTATCTCTGTTGTCCCCGCGAAAAATAATCTGTTAAAACTCCTGGATTCCTTTTTTGTAAACGAAAGATTCTTAAATTTCATTTCCTGCGTTTTCCACTCTTCTTCCGCGAACATAAATAGGCATTTGTCGAGGCCCCTTGTAATAAAAAATTTTTCTACGTAGTGAGCCTTCGCCACCTCGCGGAATTTGGAAGGGACAATAAGCCTCCCCTTCTTGTCGAGCGCATGTTCGTATTCGCCGTAAAACATCGTATTCTACTTTACTCCACTTTCTCCCACTGATTACTATCAAATATACCCTATCCCTCCACTGATGTCAAGAAAAATCTCCGATAAATCTTCTACCACAGTCTTCTTGGTCCTGAGGAGCATTCGTTTCAAAGCGAGGCGACGAAGGGTCAAGAAGAAAAAACAAAAAAACCCAGCGCTGGAATTAGCGCTGGGTTTGGGGTTAGGGTCCCTCGTTTCCTAGTAGTAAGACTAGGGAAACTCGGGATCCTTTTGCCTGGAGAAAAATTAGGGCAAAAGGGCAGGTCGGATGATTGGGCCCTTGACAG
>CAYQVM010000006.1:21851-23035 GCA_964421145.1 uncultured Planctomycetia bacterium | reverse complement strand
TCACAGGCGGGGCTTTCTGGCGAGGGGTAAAATTATTTAGCGGACATCATCGGGCGCATTTGAGAAACTGGACATTTAAAAGGCATCTTCTGGCCCAGGCAAAAATATAGGCCGCACAGCCCTTTTAAAATGCTTACGATGATAATAATCGCGCCGATCCAGTATCCCAACTGCTTCAAAAATCCCTTCTTTTCCTCGGCCTTGGCGCATACTAAATAGCCGACAGCCAAAGAAATCAAAAGCATCACAACGCCTTTCGCAGGACCAATAGGATACATCATTATAAACTACCCCCTTTCAATTTTTACCAACTTATATTTCAACGTCCCGGCCGGGACCTCTAATTGTATTATATCATCAACCTTGTGGCCCAGCAACGCTTTTCCGACAGGTGACGCGATAGAAATCTTATTCTGTGAGATATCGGCCTCCTGCTGGTTAACAAGCGTATATATTATTTCCTCGTTGTTATCCAAATCTTTAAGCGTTACTGCCGCCCCTAAAAGCGCCTTGTTTTTATCTATTTTTTCACCATCCAGAATTTTAACATGGCTTAGATCATTCTCCAACTCGAAGATTTTCTTCTCCAAAAGTCCCTGCGCCTGCTTGGCGGAATCGTATTCGGCGTTCTCGCGTAAATCGCCCAAAGAGCGGGCATGCTCTAACTGTTTCGCAATTTCTCTGCGCTTCGTCTTCTTAAGGTACTCCAATTCCTTGCGTAATTTTTCGTAGCCGTCGCGCGTAAGATATACATAATCCATATTATTTATCCTTCTCGAGAGAATGTTTTGAAATTTTTGATTTTATAGGCACGGGGTATTCTCCCGTAAAACAGCAGGTGCAAAACTCTTTCTCGGGAAGCGGCATCGCCGACAGCATTCCCTCCAGACTGATATAGCCGAGACTGTCAAGCCCGATATAGTCGCCTATCTCTTCAATGGTCCTTGAGGAGGCAATAAGCTCTTCCTTGGTGGGAAAATCTATACCATAATAGCAAGGGTGCCGTAGCGGCGGGCATGAGACCCTCATGTGGACCTCTTTTGCGCCGGCATCCCTTATCGCCTTTACCCTTGCCTTTGATGTCGTCCCCCTGACTATGGAATCCTCTATGATGACAACTCTCTTTCCTTTTAATAATTCTTTCACGGGGTTTAATTTTACCTTGACGCCAAAATCCCTGATGT
>CAYQVM010000006.1:20109-21841 GCA_964421145.1 uncultured Planctomycetia bacterium | reverse complement strand
AGATGGCTGGATAAATGTCCTTCCTATATAGTGGTTTCTTATTATGCCCATCTCAAACGGCAGCCCTGATTGTTCGGCGTATCCGAGTGCCGCGTAGGTGCCCGAATCCGGTATCGGCACAACTATATCCGCGTCGACCGGCTCTTCCTCAAAAAGCCTCTCGCCCAGTTTTTTTCTCGCTACATAGACGCTGTTGCCGAAAATATTTGAATCGGGCCGCGCGAAATAGATATACTCAAAAATGCAGAAGGAGTGTTTTGTCTTGGGGAAAGGGCTCACGGAATGTATCCCGCTCTTGTTTATAAATACTATCTCGCCCGGCTCTATCTCTCTGACATATCTGGCCTGTATCAGATCCAGCGCGCAAGTCTCCGAGGCAATTACCCATGCGCCGTCCATCTGGCCTAGGCACAAGGGCCTGAAACCGTTGGGGTCGCGGACACCGATTATCTGGTCTCTTGTGAGCAGGACTAGAGAATAAGCGCCTCTTACTTTTGAAAGGGCGTCTATGAGCTTGCCCTGGAAATTCCGCTTCCTGGACCTTGCTATCAGGTGCAGGATTATCTCGCTGTCCATCGTCGTCTGGAATATAGCCCCTTCTTTCTCAAGCCCGCGGTGAAGCTCCAGGGCATTTACCAGATTACCGTTGTGGCCGACGGCAAGTGAATCGTTCGCATATTCCACCACAAACGGCTGGGCATTTTTGAGCACAGATGAGCCAGTAGTAGAATAGCGCACGTGGCCTATCGCCATATGCCCCTTGAGCGATTTAATATTGTCGTCGTTAAAAACATCCGAGACAAGGCCCATGTCTTTATACTGCCTGACCTCTTTTTCATCCGAAGTAACTATGCCGGCGCTCTCCTGGCCGCGGTGCTGAAGAGAGTAAAGCCCGAGATATGTCAGGCGTGAGGCGTCCTTATGGCCGTAGATCCCAAACAGGCCGCAATATTCCTTTAGGCGGTCACAGCATCTTTTTAGCATATTCTACTCCGCTCCTGAAAATCGAAAGGCCATCGTCCCCTTCTTTTTTGGGCGTTGTCCTGGTCCACCTCGGGTGCTGCGTATAAACTATGTGCCTTTCAGGGTGAGGCATCAGCCCGAATATCCTGCCCGTCTGGTCGCAAATACCCGCGATATGCTCGACCGACCCATTCGGATTAACCGGATAATCCCCGAACCGTCCGTCCTCATAGACATACTTAAAAACAATGAGCCCCTCCGAGTCCAGGATCCTCAGGATGTTTTCATTTTGGGCTATGAATTTGCCTTCGCCGTGGGCGACAGGCAGATATATCACTTCGTTTGCAACATCTTTGGTCCATACGCATTTGGAATCCATCTTCTTCAGATACACCCAGCGGTCCTCAAATCGGGCCGAATTATTCAGCGTCAGCGTTGTCTCAATCTTGAACTCTCCACTTAAATTCGGCAGCAGCCCCGCCTTAACCAGGACCTGAAATCCGTTGCAGATGCCGATTATCAGCTTTCCCTTCTGTATAAATTTCCTGACATCCTCTTGGAGGTTATATTTCAGCTCGTTGGCCAGGATCTTGCCGCTCGCGATATCATCGCCGTAGGTAAAGCCGCCTGGTATGGCGAGGATATTATAATTTTTTAATTCTTTTTCCCCGCTCGCGAGCTGATTTATGTGCACAAGCTCCGTTTTCGCGCCAACCTTCTCAAACGCGAATGCCGTTTCCTTATCGCAATTTGTCCCTGCTGCCCGTAA
>CAYQVM010000006.1:1042-20099 GCA_964421145.1 uncultured Planctomycetia bacterium | reverse complement strand
CTTTTGCCTTGCCCATGTCACATATTTTTAAACGCCGACTGCCATGCCTCTTTCAATTCCTTTAAAGCCGCGTCAATCACTGTCGATTTTCCGTCCAGCCCGATAACCCTGAACCTTTGTTCTTTTTTTACCTCGCCTATCAGGCCGGTGGGGACACCCTTCATCGCGGCTCTGAATTTTTTCTTATACTTTTTTGGAACCTCAACAATGAACCTTGTATTCGACTCAGAAAATAGCAGGGTATCATTTCTTTTACGCCCTTCTTTAAACGGCGCCTTCTCAATCCTCATCTCTATCCCAAGACCGCCGGCAAACGCCATCTCGGCGGCCGCAACGGCGATACCTCCCTCTGAGCAATCGTGGGCCGCCCTTACCAGGCCTTTGTCCATCGCCCGTGACAATTTCTCCATTACCTCTTTTCCATATCTTGGATGCACCTTCGGCGCATCCCCGCCCTGGATATTGTTGACATAATAATAATGCGACCCGCCCATTTCCTCAAAAGTATTTCCTACGACAAAAATCAGGTTCCCTTGCTCCTTCAGGTCCATACTGACCGACTTGGAGACGTCGTCCATAACGGCCATCGCCGAAATCAGCAGTGTGCCTGGTATGGCTATTGATTCGCCCTCCACGGCGTATTCGTTATTCAGGCTGTCTTTGCCGGATATAAACGGCACGCCGTAGCCTAGAGCGATATCGTAACAACCAAGAGAGGCCCTGACAAGGCTGCCGAGCCTGTCCGGTTTATCCGTGTTGCCCCAGCAGAAATTATCCAGTATGGCAACCTCTTTTAATGTGCCGCCGACGCAGATAATCTGCCTCAGCGCCTCGTCAATCACGGAGGCGGCCATCCAATACGGGTCAATGGCGCTATATCTGGGATTTATGCCGTTAGATATTATCAGGCCCTTATTTGAGTCCAGAATCGGCCTGACAACACAGGCATCGCCCGGCCCGTTGTTGTCTATCCCCACCAGCGGCTTTAAGACGCTGCCGCCCTGGACCTCGTGGTCATACTGCCTAATTATCCATTCTTTGCTGGCGACATTGTAACTGGAAAGAACCTTAAAAAGTGACTTCGTAAGGTCTTTCGGTTCCGGAAATTCATTATGCTCTGTCCGCGGCTGGCTCCATACGGCGGCCCTTTTTATTTTCGGAACGCCGTCATGCAGGAACCTCATATCCAGGTCGCAGACCTTTTTCCTATTATAAAACAGCTCAAGCCGGCCTGTTTTTGTGAATTCGCCGATTACAGTGGCCTCTACATCTTCTTTTTTAAATACCTCAAGCAGTTCGTCAATCTTATCCGGGCTGGCGGCCAGTATCATTCTTTCCTGTGCCTCCGAGATCCATATCTCGGTATAGGTCAGCCCTTTATACTTAAGCGGCACCTTCTCCAGAGATACCTTAACGCCTATCTCCTCTCCCATCTCGCCTACCGCGCTTGAGAGGCCGCCGCCGCCGCAGTCGGTAATCGCCTTGTATAGGTCCATGTCGCGGGCCTCCAGGAGCGTATCCGTTACCTTTTTCTCGGTGATAGGATTGCCGATCTGCACCGCGGAACTGGATATGATCTCCGATTCGGTGGTCAGCTCGCCCGATGAGAATGTGGCGCCATGGATACCGTCCCTGCCGGTGCGTCCACCCACCAGGACGACCAGATCCCCCGGGTCAACCTTCTTTGTGGACCTGTCTTTTGGAATCAGTCCGACATTGCCGCAGAATACCAGAGGATTACCTATATAACGCTCATCAAATAGGACCGCGCCGTTTGCCGTCGGTATCCCCATCCTGTTTCCGTAGTCCCGCACACCCGCCACAACGCCCTTCATGACCCTCTTGGGATGAAGGACACCTTTGGGCAGTTTCTCATGCGGATAATCAGGCGGGCCGAAGCAGAAGACATCCGTATTAAGGATAGGTTTTGCGCCACGGCCGGTTCCAAGCGGGTCCCTGATTACGCCGCCTATCCCTGTGCCGGCGCCTCCATACGGCTCAAGGGCCGAAGGATGGTTATGCGTCTCCACTTTGAAACAAACATTATATTTAGAGTCAAACTTTATTACGCCGGAATTGTCCTTAAATACGGATACGCACCACGGCTTATTAAGCTCCTGCGTAACCTTCATTATTGTTTCTTTCAGCAGGTTACTGAATTCTCTGGTCTTCGGCTTCTGATCTTTGGCCTGTTCCAAATATTCTACGATCCCCCTGAATGTCTTATGCTTGCAATGCTCGGACCAGGTCTGCGCCAGCGTCTCAAGTTCACAGTCGGTCGGTTCTCTGTTCAGTTTTTTAAAATAGCTCCTTATCGCCTGCATCTCTTTAAGGTTCAGAAACAACTGGCCCTGTCTGCTCAGTTTCATCAGCCTGTCGTCGTCCGCGTTTATTATATCTACCGTTACCAGCCTGAACCTGTACGGGGTGATCTCGCCTTTTTCAATCTTCAGGTCGGCCACTTCTTTTTTAGTATCGGATATATGCTGAATCACTTTATTGAATAAAAGTTTTTCAGCGATGGTCTTTATATCGTCGGAAAGCACATCGCCCTTAATCAGGTATTTCCTGGCGGTCTTAACGGAGTTTATGCCTGCCACCCCCAGGTCCCTTATCCCCTTCTTGGTGGATTCCTCAACAGGGTCCATCACGCCCGGCTTGTGGCAGATCTCAACAACATGCACATCCTTCTGGTCCTTTGCGCCGAAGGAGCCGTTGTATTTATAATCCTGCGTGATCGGATCGGCGAGCAGCTCTTCGCACACGCGCTTTATCTCGGGTTCGTTTATCTTTCCTTCCAGGATATATATGTCTATGACATTGACGGCCTCTGCCCCGTTTATATTCAGGTCCAGGATATCCTTCTTGATACCCTCGCCCGCCGCATCAAATATGCCCGCCTTATTTTTTATTTCAACTCGCCATATCATAGATATTTCAAGCTCCCTGAATCACCAATAACCAAAATATAATAACCAAATAAGTTCCAATAACCAATTTATCAATAACCAAACACTGTGTTTGGAATTTGAATATTGGGTATTGGTTATTATTTGGTGTTTGGAATTTGGTCATTGGTTATTTAATTTTCTTTCACTCCCACTCGATCGTCGCTGGAGGTTTAGAGCTAATATCGTACACAACGCGATTTATGCCCTTTACCTCATTTATGATCCTGTTTGAGATCCCGGCCAATAAGTCTGCCGGCAGCCTTACCCAGTCCGCCGTCATGCCGTCTGAGCTTGTCACCGCCCTTACAGCTATCACGCTCTCGTAAGTGCGCTCATCACCCATGACGCCGACCGATTTAACAGGCAAAAGCACACAGAATGCCTGCCACATCCTTTTATAATAACCTGCCTTCTTTATTTCTTCAATTAAAATCCAATCCGCTTCCCTTAACAGGTCGAGCCGTTTTTTTGTGACTTCGCCGATAACGCGCACCGCAAGGCCCGGCCCCGGGAAAGGCTGCCTCCATACGATCTCATCTGGAAGCCCCAGCTCCTTCCCCACCAACCTTACCTCGTCCTTGAATAAATATTTAAATGGCTCTATCAGCTTTAGGTTCATCTTTTTGGGAAGGCCGCCTACGTTATGGTGCGTTTTTATCGTCGCTGACGGCCCGCCGAAGGCCGAGCGGCTTTCAATAAAATCAGGATACAGCGTGCCCTGGGCAAGGAATCTCATCTTACCGGCCCGCTTCGCCTCTTTTTCAAAAACCTTGATGAACTCCCTGCCTATTATCTTTCTTTTTCGTTCCGGGTCGGTCACGCCTTTTAGTTTTTTCAAGAATACGGCTTCGGCGTCCACCGCCTTAAGATTGATCTTATAATAATTTTTAAACCTCTTTACCACGAGCTCCCGCTCGCCTTTTCGCAATAAGCCGTTATCCACAAATATACAGATCAGCCGACTGCCTATCGCTTTATGCAGCAGAACAGCGAGCACTGAGGAATCCACCCCGCCCGAAAGGGCGCACAGGACCTTCTCTTTACCGACCGTCTGCCTTATTTCATCTATGCTCTGCCTTATAAAGGATTTCATATCCCATTTTCTCTCACAGCCGCAGATCCTGTACAGGAAATTCTCAAAGATCTTTATGCCCAGCGGCGTGTGCGCCACCTCGGGATGGAACTGGACGCCGTATATCTTTCTCGCCTCATCGGCCATGGATGCGATGTACGCATTCGGGGTAGTCCCGATAACCTTAAAGCCCGGCGGTAATTTCGTAACTTTATCGCCGTGGCTCATCCATACCGAAAATGCCTTCGGCATCCCGGAAAAAAGGCCGCTGTTTTCCTTCTGCGTAAACTGGGCAAAACCATATTCCCTCTTCTGGGCCTTGCCCACCTCGCCTCCCAGAAATTTTCCCTCAATCTGCATACCGTAGCAGATACCCAGGATCGGGATGCCTAAATCAAAAATCCGCGGGGCGCATGCGGGGCTCTTCTGCGAAGTTAGGCTCGCGGGCCCGCCCGAGAGGATTATCGCCTTCGGGGATTTGCGGGAAAGCTCGCGCAAATCCATATCGTAAGGAAATATCTCGCAGTAGACCTTGCACTCCCTCACCCGGCGGGCGATAAGCTGGGTGTACTGCGAACCGAAATCCAGGATTACAACCATATCTCTTTTTTCCATAATAGCCTATCTGAAAATACAACGAGGCCAGACGTAATTCCACCGCTTATAATTCATCTCATCGGTATAGAAAAGTCTGACCTCTTTGTCTGCTTTTATAATAACAAAAAACCTTCGCCTTGTCAAGTGTATTACCGGATTTCCAGATCGAGTTTGTGGGTGCGCTGCTTGGCGAGGGCCCAGGCGTACTCATACAAGTGTAGCCCCTTGCTCGCGGCGATTATCTCGCCGTTTAAGACGCCTATTTCCTCTGCCATGTACTGTTTGACCAGTTCCAGTCCGCCCAGATTTGAAGGGAAACCGCCCCAGAGGTCCCATGACCTGAAATACAGAAAGAAATGCAGCTTTCCATACCGCACGCGCGTATCTATCAGCCGCAGGCATGGCGGGTCAGCCAGCTTTATATCGGACGGCATGCCTATCTCCATCACCGCCTGATTGGTCCCGAACCCCTGCGACTTATAAATTTTTATAACCTCTTCTATCTGGTTGCAGTTAAGCGGCATCTCACGGGTCATTGTCTTTCCGTCAACAACCTCTTCTATCTTTGCCTTGGGCTCAACCAGCCGTTCTCCATAAGTATAATCTTCCGTGTTCGTCTTCATACCGGTCAACAGATATGCCAGGTACTGCTTTATATAGTCCAGGCTCGTCGGCGCAGGTATGCCCAGCCCCTCCGGCATAATCGGAATAATCTGGTGCGCGGGATTCTTTACGCGCACGGTGACAAAATCAAATTCAAGCCTTCGCTGGCCCTCGTAGCTCCCCCTGTCAATTTTATAGACGTGCCCGTTTTCCAGAATCTCGCAAAGGCACCTGAACCAGGCGTCGTCCAGGTCAAACGCCTCTATGTGCACGGGCTTCAACTCATTTCGCTGTTCCATATTATTCCTCTAGTATCAGTCTCTTTATCTCGGGGAGCGCCTTTTCGGCGGCTTCTTCTCCGAGGGCAATAAGCGTCTCGGGATTCACAAAATCCCTCCAGCTCAGACCGGCCACACACGGATGTATCACTATGTCCGCCTGCCTGCAGTTCGCCTCAGCGGTTGAATACTCAAGCGCCTCTATGGAGCTGGTTATTATCTGCAGGATGTTCGGCCTGAAAAATTTAATCAGTCGTCTTTTTAATTTAAAAAAGATTTTGTCAAAAAATTTTTTATTCCGCGCCTCCTCCTCTCCCTGGGCGCGCCTTTTCCTGTCCATAACCAAACTTTTTTCAATATCGGCGGGGCTCGGGAGCGTATTTACGGCTATTATCTTTTTTGCGTCCATCTTAAGCAGAACCGAAACGGGGATCGGATTCAATATCCCGCCGTCAATCAAGAAGCCATCTTTATACTTTACCGGAGAATAAATACCAGGTATGGAAATGCTTGCCCTCACCGCATCAACGATGTCGCCCGAATCTATAACAACCTCCTGCCTGTCCTCCAGGCTCGTGGCAACAATC
This sequence comes from uncultured Planctomycetia bacterium, assembly GCA_964421145.1. Taxonomy (GTDB): domain Bacteria; phylum Omnitrophota; class Gorgyraeia; order JABMQH01; family JABMQH01; genus CAYQVM01. The sequence continues at coordinate 14,011 of CAYQVM010000006.1, read as the reverse complement.
TTCAAAGGACATCTTATATCATAAAATGTCCGATTTCCCAAGTATTTTCTTAAGAAATAAAGCGTCTTAAAGTCCGATATCAGGCCCCTTATGGGAAATTTCAAGTCCTTAAAGCTAAACTCAACGAACCTCTTTTTATTCTCTATCGCGATACGCTCCATGTCGCGGCCGCTGTTGCCCGCCGCCCAGAAGGCCCCTATCAGCGCTCCCATGCTCGAGCCCGCGATGACGTCAACGGGGATACTCTCACGCTCCAGTACCTTCACGACGCCGATGAGCGACAGTCCCCACGCCCCGCCTGAACCGAGGGCGAGGCCCACTAGCACCTCGCCTGTTTCCCTTGCTATACGCCTTATCGTGCGCAGGTACGCCTGTTCATCATCATGCGCATCCACAAGGGTGGCATACACTTTGCAGCTTATCGAGGAATAATCGCTTAATTTTCCATTTAATTCGCTTATGACAATCTTAATATTTTTCTCTGGCTCGCGGATAATCTTTTTTAGCTCGCATACGAAACTATTCAGAGAATCGATGCTGTCCTTGCTACTATCCGTTATAAGATGCGCCATGTCGGATTGGCCCAATACGGTCAATGCCGTCTGATTGTCCCCGGGGGGAAGGTCTACAATGCAGTATTCAAAAATAGTGGTCAGATAGGTAAGAAGTGAAATCACCTGCGAAATACTTAGATCTGTTTTTGTTCCAGTCGACAAGCGCAGTATATTTACGGCGCTTGAATCCTTCACAATGCAATTTTTTACCTTTACTTCATCAAAAAATACCGGCATCAGCTCCAGGACCGGCAGCGGTTCATTTTTTCCCAGGAATTTACGCACCCCCTCTTCCTCAATAGGGGCCGTATCCAGAAATACCACGCCCTTCTTTGTCTCTTTTAATAGCATCTTCGCTAGGTTCAGAGCATACCTTGTGCAGCCGATATCCTTTTTAATCCCGTATACGGAGATGATTGTGCTTTCAAAAACGGTCTTGTGGCTCAGTTCCTTTCGTTTTAAGCGACGGGCGAGGACGGCGCTGAAATGAATTGCCAGCTGAGGCTGTGTGCGCAGGATGGCATGAAAATCCTGCGCCTCGATCTTCAGCATGAGGGAGTTGTTTACGGCCTGCGCCGTGACAGAGTGGGGTTCGTTTGTCAGGAGGGAGATTATCCCGAAATAGGATCCGCGGTGGAGATATTCCAGGTTGTATATATCGCCATTCGGTTTTTTTGTGAATACTTTAACGCGGCCCGAGATTATTAAATAAAAGGCGTCCGGTTTGTCGCCTTCATTATATATAATCTCATCCTTTTTATACTCAAAGAATTCGGCCTTTTTAGAAATAAATTCAATCTGGTAGGACGGCAAGTCGGAAAAGATGCTGGTCTGTTTTATAAGGGAGGATTTATCGACTATTACCTTTTCGGGCATGTATAATATGTTGGAATAAATTTAAACAAATGTAGGGGTTTGATTTATCAAACCCGTTGACCAACGGGCGCGATAAATCGCGCCCCTACAAAATAGCAACATCTGTGTTTATCGTTTCGCCGCTGCGCCCGCTGCGTAACCTTTTTCGTATCATACCTGGAATCCGTCGTTATATCCCTGCTGATAAGAAACCGCTCCTACCGCCTGAGGCTGAACTTGTTGAACCTGTTGCTGCTGCCCGGACGGCGCAGTCACTGTATCCAAAAGCGCACCTCCTACAACGTTCACACCGGCGCCTATAAGGGCGCCTTTACCGGCCTTGCCTCCGGATGCGCTGGAAGCGATAGCGCCGGTAGCCGCTCCCAGGAGGCCCTCCTTAAGGATTCCTCTGGAGTCTTCCGCAGCTAAAACGGGCGCCGCAAGGCCCAACGCTAAAACCAACGCCGTTAATACACTGAATATTCTCATCCTAAACACCTCCCTTTCAATATAACAATATTAAGATACACCATAAAAACCAGTTCGTCAAGATTTAATTGACTCCGGCCAGACCCTATGTTAATCTTAAAGTATGAAAAAGATATTTACGATATTATCAATATTTATCTTAATAATTATTTTTTTATATTCTCAGTTTCAAAAAACATATTATTCCTCTATTTCGAAAGAAACGCTGGTAGGTACTGTCAGATGCGCCTATTCCAGAGACAGGAATTATGATTTTTACCTGTTTTATTTTCTGGTAACAGAAGGAAAACAGTCTGATTTTATGTTTGCCAAATTTAAGGGCCGCGACTGGTTGTTTGAGGGCGAAATAATAAAATGGAAAAGGCCTTTAAATTTCCTGGGATTCAAGACAGCTCATCGGCCGATCAAGATTTACGATTCGAAAGGCAATTCCTATTTCATGAAGACAAACCCCGGAAAAATTGCTTTCAAGGTTGGAAAATTCCTGCCCGGAATAGATACAAGCTTCATATCGATTGTGCGGCAGCCATTTAAACCAAAAGTAAAATTCGGAATTTACGCCACGAATACCGGGTATCTGGTAAGAAAAATTAGGTAGGCAGGCATGCCTTAACGCAGACCCCGCAGATATACTGGTCCGCATAGCGCTGTTTCTGGAAAAATTTCAGTTTCTCAAAACATGCCAGATGGTCAAAATCATTTCGGGATTCTTTTATCGCGGCGGCAGGGCATACCTCAATGCACTCCTTGCATTTCCCGCAGTCGTTTTTTAGGGGTTTATCCGTTGGCAGCGGCATATCCGTCAGTATCGTCATAAGCCGAATCTGAGAACCGAATTCCGGATGGACTATTAAGTTATTGCGGCCCAGCCATCCGATGCCTGCCAGTTCGGCGATTTTCTTGTGCGATAGATACGCGGTCTGCTTTTCCCAATCTACAATCTGCGATGCCGGGACAGGCAGGGCGTTAAAACCCTCAGACTGTATAAAATTAGAGATCCTCATCGCGATATGGTCCAGCAGGCTGTTTGCCTGCCTGTAATGATGGAAATATAATTTTGTCGGCCTGTCCTCAATCTCGTCCAAAATGCTTTTAGAAAGCCTTATGGACGCTGAAATAGCGAAACCGAGGCCTTTCTTTTCTTTAAAATCGCACACCCCGAACGCGGCGGCGCCTAAATCAGCTGCCAGTTTTTTTAGTTTCTGATAATTTAGTCTTTTGTCCGTGCCCATGCAAATACACCATTAAAATCGAAATCGCTACAGGCGTTATCCCTGAAATCCTCGAGGCCTGGCCCAGGGAATGGGGCCTGTAATAACCCAGTTTCTCTTTTACTTCGTTGGATAATCCCGCTACCTTGCTGAAATCAAAATCCTCCGGGAGCCTTATATTCTCTATTTTTTTAAATTTCTCCACATCCCTGAGCTGCCGCTGGATAAAACCCTCATATTTTATCTCTATCTCAACCTGTTTTTCTACATCTTCTGGTATCCCGACACTAAATGACGTATCCTTGCAAAGGCTGGAATATGTCACGGTCGGGCGCCTTAGAATTTTATCCAGTTTCTCTTTCTTAAGCCTGTTTATTTCTTCTTTTATAAGGCGCCCTTTTTCCAGGACAATGTCGTAATCTTCTTTCCTTATAAGGCCGAGCCCATAACCAAACCTTCTCAATCGCAGGTCCGCGTTATCCTCTCTTAAAACCAGCCGATACTCCGCCCTGGAAGTAAACATCCTGTAGGGCTCATTGGTCCCTTTAGTAACCAGGTCGTCTATCAGGATCCCGATATACGCCTGGGACCTGTCTAAAATAAATGCCGGTTTATTTTTAATCTTTAACGCCGCGTTTATCCCCGCAATCAGCCCCTGCGCGGCGGCCTCTTCATAACCGGTAGTACCATTTATCTGGCCGGCAAGAAAAAGATTTTCTCGGCCCTTTCCAGCCCCTTGATAGTGCGGATCATCTCAAGCTGGGCCTCCAGCGGAAGGCTCGTCGAAATCCCGTTAGGCTAACACTCAAATGTATCAAGGCCATCCGGTTCAAGAAATACCTGATGTTTGTCCCTTGAACTGAACCGCACAATCTTATCCTCTATTGAAGGGCAGTATCTCACCCCCCTTGCCTTGATCACGCCCGTATATAAAGGAGACCTATCCAGGTTCCTTCTTATCACATTATGCGTATTCTGGTTCGTGTATGTGATATAGCACGGGACCTGTTTGTGGATAATTTCTTTTGTTGAAAACGAAAACGGGGCCGGTGCCTCATCGCCCGGCTGAGGCCGCAGATTCGAAAAATCTATGGTCCTTGAGTCTATGCGCGGGGTGGTGCCTGTTTTAAGCCTGCTTATCCTGAAACCCAGCCCTTTTAAACTCTCGGAAAATCCGGAGGCCCTCTCGCCTATCCTGCCGCCCGAATAATGTTCTAAACCGATATGTATAACACCGTTTAAGAATGTCCCCGGCGTCACCACAACGCAGCCAGCGAATATCTTCTCCCCCGTCTCTAATTCAATACCTTCGGCTTTTTTATCCCTGCAGAGCAATTTTGCCGCTGCGCCCTCTTTTATTTCCAGGCCGGCCTGGTTCTCCAAGGCCGACTTCATATATAATCTATATTCCTGTCTGTCCACCTGGGCACGCGAAGACCTTACGGCCGGCCCCTTGCTCATGTTAAGCATCCGGTACTGTATGGCGGTCGCATCCGTCGCCTTTGCCATTTCCCCGCCCAGCGCGTCTATCTCCTTAACCAGCTGCCCCTTGCCCACCCCGCCTATGGCGGGATTGCAGGACATGAGGCCTATTGTCTCGCGGCTCATCGTAACCATGAGCGCGCGGCACCCCATCCGTGCCGCAGACAGCGCCGCCTCGCAGCCCGCATGCCCCGCACCCACTACTATTACATCATACTTTTCCACTCTTTCGCTCCCTACTTGGAAATTTTTACGAACCACTTGGCGGGCAGTTGCCGGCGGGATGGGCCGGAGGCTTAAAATCGAAGTTGAGTCGTTTTAGGGCCTACAAGTCGGGGTAAGCGATACCGCACGTCGTCAGCTACTCAGTCATTGTGTCGTTTTAAGCCGGAGGCCCGCCCGCCGGCCAAACTGCCCGCCCTTGCGTAAAAATTTCCATTATTTTCTACAGTAGATCTTATAATCTATATCGGGGAAGAGATTGTCCTTGTACTCAATATCGGACAGGAATCCGCCGTCGATATGAGCGGATTTTATCTCGTCATATAACCTGGTAAACCTGTAGATGTGGTCCTTGGTCCTCCGGTAGGCGTATGAGGAGTGGGTCTGGGTCTTCAGGATAAAGGCCCAGTCGCTTGATTGGGCCAACAAAAGCTCTCTGGCCGCCTGATTTAAGGCGCGCCTTGTAAAATCATCCGGGTCCCTGTTGCTGTGCATATCGGCCAGCTCAATCATCCTCTCGACCGCCTTATGTATATGCTTGTATATCCAGTCGTTTGAGCCCTCAAGCCATACCTCGTTATAACCCTTCCATCCCCAGCTTGAAAAAGACGGCGTAAGGACCTGATTGCGCGGATAAATTTTTAAATAATCAGACGGGCTGATAAGTTTTATCGTCTTCTGGTCGAAATAGACCTTCCTTATCAGGAAATTTATCCAGTCCGGCCCTTCAAACCACCAGTGGCCGAAAAGCTCCGCGTCATAAGGCGAGATTATTATGGGCTTTCTGCCCATAAATTCAAAAAGATGCTCGGCCTGCTTTTCTCTGTTGAACATGAAGTTGCCCGCATGCTCTGCCGCCTTGTCAAGCGCCCACTGCCGCACATACGGTTGTTTCTGTTCGGTTTCACCTGTGATCCTGAAATATTTTATGCCTGTATTTATCCGTGTGCCGTCGGGCAATATATACGGGCGGATATAATCAAATTCCAGGTCATACCCTATGTCGCGGTAAAACTCCCTGTAAACAAAATCTCCAGGATACCCCGCCTGTGCGCTCCACACCGACTTGGAGCTTTCCACATCCCTGCCGAAGGCGGCGACTCCCGATTTGCAGTAACAAGGCGCGAAAACGCCGAATTTGGGCCTGGGTGAGCCGAATAATATGCCGTGCGTATCCGTAAGAAAATATTTTACTCCTAACTCCTTAAGCACTTCGTCATCGCCAGGGTTGTATCCGCATTCCGGCAGCCAGATACCCGGCGGTGTCCTGCCGAACAGCTTTTTATGCAGGTCTACCCCGACTTTAATCTGCGCCCTGACAGAAATCTTCCGGTCAACCTCCATCAGAGGCAGGAATCCGTGCGTCGCCCCGCACGCGATAATCTCAAGAACGCCCAAGTCGGAAAATTTCTTAAAGGCGCTCACCAGGTTCATTTTATAAACATCGCAAAATATATACCTCGCCTTCTTGAACCGGTCATGATACATCTGGGCGAGATTGTGAAATTCGCCCTGCCAGCGCGTGCGTTCGATTTCCTTGTCGGACAGCGCAATCAGTTTTTCAAGATGTTTCAGATAGCGGTTCTGCAGGAGCGGGTCCAGAAGCATTGAAAGAAGAGTCGGCGTGAGCGACATCGTCACCTTAAAACCTACCTTGTCGTTGACAAGCCCTTCAAATACATCTATCAGAGGTATGTAGGTCTCGGTTATCGCCTCGTAAAGCCAATCCTCTTCCAAAAAATCTTCATGCTCCGGATGCCTCACATAAGGGAGGTGGGCATGCAGCACTAATGCCAGGAATCCTTTTTCCATTCTATGTGGTTTTTTTCGTTACTATAGGCGTGATAGTCCTCGTATCGTCGCCGTCATTAGAAGTGGCAGAAACAGGGATCTCCTGCCTGCCATCGGGAAGTGCAAACCTTAAGCTAAATGAACCGTCCTTTTTGAGCTGAATAGGTTTATTCTGCACCGTTACCTTCGCGTCAGGTTCGGTCTGGCCGTATATGATTAACTCAGCGTCAACTGTCAGCCAGAAACCTTTTTTCTTCGCCGCCTTTTTCACCGGGCTTGAGATGCTGCTGACCGCTCCCGAAGTAACCTGTTCCAGCAGCCTTTTCTTGAACATCTCCTTAAGCGCCATGGATGCCTTGCCAAGTCCGAATCCGCCCGAAAGTGCGAACATCTTCCAGTAATCATCGTCCAGGCACATCCACTCTTCATCTATAACATCGGACATGCCGAAGCGAGGCGTCCTTACGCAGTTTGATCTTGCTAGAATAAAGAACTCGTTGTTGCTTGCCAATACGCCTATCTCAAGTATCCAGGACCTGTTTGGTTTGCCGACATTGATATACCAGTTATTGGCGAGGCCAGCCAGTTCTATATCAAATGAATCATACGCATTTACCCCGTTAAACTCTATATCAGTAACATCGTAAACTCTCAGGATCGATTTCGCGGGAGACAATCCCTTGCTGTGGATCTTATTCCTTACCTCCTCCTCTTTCTGATAACCAATTTCCCAGTAACCAAACAACCACCAGGGATCCCTGACCATAATAACGATCTTATTGTCCCCGTAGCCGTACGGGAACTGAAATTCTTCGGGGTTTCTGTATGCGGGTGTCGGCCCTAAATAAAACTTGGCCTCCTCTACCTTTACCTTTTGATGTTCGCCTGGAAAGGCGCGGTCTCTGAGTTTATACTGGGGCAACGTCCTTATTTGGCCTATAACATTTTGCGCCCTTGCCTTGGCCCTTAGCGTCTTTTTAGCTCCGGTCTTGCCTGAACTAATACGGCTTAAGACATGAATGAGTCTATCCTTGCTCATAAGATGGGGATTCCTGATATTGCTGCGCCTGGCCAATAGAACAAGTTTATCTTTTTTTGCCTTCTTTAACTTTACCTTATCCATCGTTCCCTCCGCTACAAATTAACTATAGCACAAGCCGCCGATTAATTCAATAAAAAAATCCCGCTTCTTTAAATATTCATTCCAATTGAATATCTAAAAAAGCGGAATTGCTGTATTCTTAAAATCGGCTATTGAACCGGTGCAACAGCAGGAGCGGCAGGTGCGGCTTCTGCGGGCGGCGCGGCCGCCTCTTTCGTCAACACATCAATCCAAATAGCGATCAGCTTCCCGTCTTTATTTTTGTAATACTCGAGCTCGATAGGGTCTTCTACCTTTACTTCCGCAAGCTCGATAGTATTGTCGCCTTTCCAGATGCTCGTCTCTTCTTTTGTGGCGGTTAAGGTATAACTCTTACCCGCCTCATCTGCCACCGCTATAGAATTGTTTGCGACGTCAACAGCCGTTACCTTACCGGCTATGATATCCGTCTCTTCTTCGCCGGCGCCTGCAGGCGTTGCCGCCGGGGCCTCTTGAGCCCATAATGGCATAGTTACACCTGAAATTGCGCAAACCAAAAAGATTATCAGTGCGATTTTACCCATCTATTTGTTCGCCCTCCCTTCTTTTATATTTTTGATAACGTAAAGTATATATCAACTATTTCACGATGTCAAGGTAAATATGGACGACGCCTTTCCTGACCATCATTACCGCTATTGCCGCCAGAAAAAGGCTTGCTATCTTTGAAATGGCCTTGGCCCCGCCTTTGCCTATAAACTTCATAAAGAAATCCGCAGAGGCAAAAATCAGGCCCGCGACCAGAATATTCAAAATAACGGACATTAGGGTCGGAACCAGGCCGTACGCATCCATTACAATAAGGCAGGTGGTAAGCACCGCGGGACCCACTATCAGGGGCATCCCCAGGGGCACTGCCCCAAGCGTGTCCAGCGGCATGCGCCTGGACTTTTCCGGGTTCAGCAGGTCATTTATGGATATTATAAATAACAGCGAACCGCCGGCGACCATGAAATCATATACCGTAATTCCGAGAAACCTGAATATGCTTTTACCCACAAATATAAAAACAATCGCTATCGCCGCGGCGGTAATCATGGAGTCCCTGATTACCTTAGTGCGTTGGGATTTTTTGATCGGCTCGGTAAGCGAAATAAACATCGGCAGCACGCCGAGGGCGTCTACCGCCACAAAGATAGGAATGAAAGCCAGAGCAAGGGTCCTGTAATCCATGCTTATTTGCCGCCCTTTTCCTCTCCGCCTTCCTTCATCCCCTTTTTAAACTCGCTGATGGTTCTGCCGAGCGCCTTGCCGATCTGGGGCATCCTTGCCGCTCCGAATATCAAAAGGGCGATAAGCAGTATTATCAGCAATTCAGGCATGCCTAATCCAAACATATCTTTCCTCCGATTATTGATTGCGTCATTAGTGTAAGGGTTTGATTTATTTAACTATACCATAACTTGATTACTTTATCAAGCTGTAACTTTTTTTATACTATTATAAGTAGCATCTAATAATACAAGCAGCTCCTCTTTATTAATGCTTAACGGTGGCATGAGCACTATAACGTTCCCAAGCGGCCGTAAAATGACGCCGGATTTTCTTAAATCTTTTATTACCCTAATACCTATTTTTTCTTCCCAGTCATAGGGTGTTTTTTTTGCCTTGTCTTTAACCAATTCTATGCCCACCATCATTCCGCGCTGGCGGATATCTCCGACGTGTTCTAAGCCATAGAATCCATCAAGCCCTGTTTGCAGAAATTCTATTTTTTCATTCAACTCTTTTAAAAATCCCTTTTGCTTAAATAATTTCAAATTCGCCGATGCTGCCCGGCAGGCCAAGGGATTGCCGGTATAGGTATGGCCATGGAAAAATGTCTTCTGCTCGTTATAATCCGCGGTAAAACCGTCAAAGACCCGTTGCGTTGTCAGCGTTGCGGCAAGCGGCAGATAGCCTCCTGTAATGCCTTTTGCTACAGCCATTATATCGGGACTGACCCCTTCATGCCCGCATGCGAATATTTTTCCCGTGCGCCCGAATCCGACCGCCACCTCATCGGCAATAAATAAAATGTCGTATCTGTCGCACAATTGCCTGGAGCGCCTTAAAAATCCGGGAGGCGCAAGTAGCATCCCGGCCGCCGCCTGGACCAGCGGCTCTATCACCAGGGCCGCGATCTCGTTATGCCGGGCCTTAAATAATTTCTCGATCTCGTCAGCGCAGCGAAGCCCACAGTTCGGATATGACAGGTCCAGATGGCACCTATAGCAGTAAGGATAATGTGCCTTTATAGTTCTGAATAAAAGCGGTTTGTATATTTTATGAAAAAGGTCCATGCCCCCTAAACTGACAGAGCCTATAGTGTCCCCGTGATAGGCGTTTATGAATGAAACAAATTTTTTCTTTTTTTTGGCGGCAATTTCCGGCTGCTGCTGCCAGTATTGAAACGCCATCTTCAACGCGATTTCAACAGCGGTAGACCCGCTATCGGAGTAAAAAACCTTTTTAAGGCCTTCCGGGGCAATCTTTATTAACTCCTTGGCCAGCTCAACGGACGGCTCATTCCCCAACCCCAAAAGCGTCGAATGGGCTACTTTACCTAATTGTTTTTTGATCGCTTCGTCAATTTTTTTATTCCTGTGGCCGTGAACATTCACCCATAAACTTGACACCCCGTCCAGATACCACTTGTCGTCCGTATCCTTCAGATAACTGCCCCGGGCTTCATCTATAATCAAACTATCTTCCTTTAAATAATCCTTCATCTGTGTAAATGGATGCCAGACGTATTTTTTATCCCATTGTTTTAATTGCCGCGATTTTTGGTTTATGCTTTTCTCGTAAATAATTTTATCCAAATCCGCAATTCCTAGTATCGGCAAATTGCAAATTTCAGATATAATTCCTGGGTTGGTCCTGACACTTTTATCTTTCGTATGCGCTATCCCTTTATTAATAACAATGCCCGCTATCTCTATGCCTCTTGATCTCAGCGCCTCAACCGTCAGAAGCGTATGATTTATCGTCCCCAGATTCGGCCTGGCAACGATTACCGCGGCCAGGTTCAGATCCGCGATCAGGTCCGCCACAAGATAATCCTTCTTTATCGGCACCATCACCCCGCCGATCCCCTCCACTACTAAAAATTCATGCCTGCGGCACAACTCCCCATACGCATCCTTTATCTTTTCTATATCTATCCTTTTTTTCTCAAGTCTCGCTGCCACCATCGGCGCTACGGGCGTCTTAAAGCAAACAGGGGTGATTAAATTTAACGGATCATCTGTTTTTATAGCCCTCTTTAAAAGAATTGCGTCTTCCATGCCGCCCGTGGCGATCGGCTTCATGACGCCTACATTAATTCCTCTCGCCTTAATCGCCGCGGCGATCCGGGCCGCCACGAACGTCTTGCCCACTCCCGTATCTGTGCCGGTTATAAAAATTCCTTTGCTCAATTTTTTCACCCAGCCCCTCCTGCTTACCCAGTTGCCCTCCATAGGAGGGGCTGGGTTCATTTCTGCGCGCACCCCAAGAATATATTATAACTGGCGAAAACCCTGCCATTTTCATTAAACATGGCATTGTAGCCTTCCAGCATTTTAAAAAAGATTCGTCTCTGGCCCATCCCGAAAATATTTGAGTTAAATATTTTTCCTGCCCCGATACTTTTCAGCCGCCTGATTAATTCAAGAGAATCTTTGTAATATTTTTTTAAGCGGAGTTCCTCGGCCCACGCCAGCCGAAATCCAACCTCCCTAAATTCATGCCGTAAATACTCTGTGCCCGGAAAAAGATCCTTGCTGTAATCTTTGTTCGCTGCAAGCGCTATGCTTTTATATAATTCATTCAAACTGTTTTCTACAAGTATTGAAAAATAAAATCTGCCCCGTTGGTTTGTGACCCTCTTTATCTCTGAAAGGGCAGCTTTCAGATTATGCGCCCATTGATACGCGATATTCGAAAAAACGACGTCGAATATCCCATCCTTATAAGGAAGTTTTTCCATGTCCGCCTGGATTGCAAAGATATCCCCGGCGTTGGATCTGGAAAAGCGAACCATGCCCCAGGATATGTCGCAACCATGAACAGGTCTGTTAAACTTTAAGGACATCTCGTGGGTAATCCTGCCTGTGCCCATCCCCACATCCAGAATCTTGTCGGGCCTTAAACCGTCGGATAAAATCTTGTCTATCAGTTTCAGGCCCGTCTCTTTTTGAAAATCGCTGGCCAAATCATAGGTAGGCGCTGCCTTAGAAAATGCACGAGACACCTCCTCCTTACTTAACAGTTTCAAGGAACCCCTCCAGGATTTTGTTAAACTCATCCGGCCTTGTATAAAACGGCGTATGTCCGGCGTCTTTTATAACAGAAAGGCGCGAATCTTTGATACCCTTATGCAGAAACATGGCCGCTTCAAGGGGGCATACCGCGTCTTTGTCTCCGTTAATAATCAGCGTCGGGGTTTTTATATCTTTAAGAATATGGCGCTGGTCCAAAACCAACAGCTGATCCAGTATATCTACCGTATCTTTTTTGTCGGGCAGGCTCTGGTTTTCAATAAATTTTTTCATTGCTACCTCTTCGCTCTTTAGAAAGAACGTGACATAGCAGTTCTCCATGGTCATTTTAAAATCCCAGTTCAGATTCCGTCTGATATTTCTGATCACGGCCGGAGGCATGCCTTCTGCAAATTTAGCGCTGCAGCCTACCAGGACCAATGCCTTGATTTTATCTGGGTTCTTTACGGCGTAATCCATAGCTAACATGCCGCCGTAAGACCAGCCGATTAAAATAGGGTATAGGGTATAGGGTATAGGGTATAGGGTAATGGCCGGGGTCGTAACCTTATATTTTTTAGAAAAATAAGTAACCTGTCTCTGCCACACGCTTGGCGATGTGCCCCAGCCGTGGAGAAAAATCAGATTATGGGATGACATTTAATTTCCTGCCTGCCTTGCCTATTATTTCCAGCGCCTTTTTTAAATCCTCTTTTTTATGTGCGGCCATTATTGTCAGGCGTAGGCGCGCCTGGCCCTGTGGCACTGTGGGCGGCCTTATCGCCTGTATGAAAAGGCCCTCTTCAAAAAGCTCACGGCTGAATTCTACCGCCTTTTTGGAATCTCCGACCATGATCGGCATGATCTGCGATTCCGCCGATGTCAAACTGAATCCCAGATCTATAAGACCCTTTTTCATTAAATCTATGTTTTCCCATAATGTATTTGTCATCCACGCGCCCTTCCGGATGATGTCCACCGCTTCAACGCATGAGGCCAGC
>CAYQVM010000006.1:0-1032 GCA_964421145.1 uncultured Planctomycetia bacterium | reverse complement strand
GGTAATCTATCAGCTCTCTTTTTCCGGCGATGTATCCGCCCATACAGCCAAGCGCCTTGGAAAACGTGCCCATGTGCACGTCTATATCCTTGGTGAGGCCGAAATGTTCCGCAAGCCCCGACCTATTTTCGCCAAAAACGCCTGTGGCGTGCGCCTCATCTACCATGACCATTGCGCCGTACCGCTTCGCAAATTCAACAATCTCAGGCAGGGGCGCGATATCGCCGTCCATGCTGAACAGCGAATCCGTCACAATCAGTTTTCTCAGCTCTTTATTTTCTGCTTTCTGCTCGCTGAGCATTTTTTCCAATGCCGCCATATCTTTATGCGGATACCTCTTGAGTTGGGCCCTGCTAAGCAATACGGCGTCAATAATGCTTGCGTGATTCAGCCTGTCAGAGAAAACCGTATCGCCGCGCCCGACAAGCGCTGCTATCGCGCCCAGGTTGGCGGTGTAGCCGCTGTTAAAGACGAGCGCCGCCTCCTGTTTTTTAAATCCCGCGACCATGCTCTCAAGCTCTTCGTATAATTTAAAATTTCCGCAGACAAGCCTTGAGGCGCCCGCGCCGCAGCCGTACTTCTGAGTTGCCTCTATCGCCGCCTGCTTAAGCCGCGGATTATTGGCAAGGCCGAGATAATTATTGGAGCATAGGTTGAGGCATTCCCTGCCGTCAATCGTAACCTTCGCCCCCTGGTGCCCCTCAAGCGACTTAAGGCTCCTGTACAACCCTTCCTTCTTAATTTCCTCCAGTTCTTTCTCTATGAATTCCATCATCTCGAACCTTCTCCTCGTGCCGGCAACGGGTCCTTAACCCAAGAAAAAGGATTGCTCGCTCAGGAGAAAATTTGCCCCCTCCGGGTGCCGCCTTTTATTTCGCATTTTGTCGGGGGCGGCGAACTCGCCGGCACATAAAGTGCCGGCTCAAACACTCCGCCGCCCTTTTGGAACTTATAAAAATATGTTAAATAAACCGACAAAATACTCATAAAAGGCTAAATTTTCTCAATTCGCTCGCACTCTTTTTTCTTGAG
>CAYQVM010000005.1:4411-23958 GCA_964421145.1 uncultured Planctomycetia bacterium | reverse complement strand
GGAATACGCGGATAGGTTTATTAAAAAGATCAAAAGTATCCCTGAAATAGAAGTCAGCCTGAAATCTTTCGTTGTTCATCTCGCAAGCGATAAAGTCCTTACCTATATAAAACCCGGCGCGCTTGAGACGATAAAGGCAGGGGCGCTGATTATGGCGACCGGGTGCAGGGAAAAGACCCGCGAGATGGTTCATATCCCTGGCACGAGGCCGGCAGGAATATTTTCAGCAGGCCTGGCGCAGAAGCTGATAAATATCGAAGGCCTCCTGCCGGGCAGGGAAGTGGTGATAGTCGGCTCAGGCGTCATAGGCCTTATTATGGCCAGGCGCTTTATCCTTGAAGGCGCCAAGGTGAGGGCAGTTGTCGAGATCCAGAAACAGACAAGGGGCCTGCTTCGAAACCTCGTTCAGTGCATTGAGGATTACGAAATCCCGATTTATTATAATCATAAAATTTCGAAGATCCACGGCAGGGACAGAGTTGAGATGGTGGATGTTGTAAAGGTGCCTGCCTGCCGGCAAGGCAGGGATGATAATTTTGGCGAGATAGCAGATTCCAGGTTTCAGATCAAATGTGATACGGTCCTGATATCCGTAGGGCTCATACCCGAAAATGAGCTTATTGAGATGGCGGGGGTTGAGAGAAGCAGCGAGCTGAATAAGACATCCGCGCCCGGCGTATTTGTGTGCGGGAACTCTTTCAAGGTGTACGATATTGTGGATTCAGTTTCAAAAGATAGCTTTTTGGCGGGCCGCATGGCAGCGGAGTATTTGTCCCTCGCTTCCAAGTAGTAAAAATAGGGAAGCTCGGGACGATTTTCAAAGTAGTAAGACTATGGAAAATCGAAAAATAACCTGTATAGAATGCCCAATCGGATGCGCCTTATCGGTGGACATAGAAAACTGCCGCGTTATAAAGGTAAGCGGCGACAAATGCCCCAAGGGCGAGCCCTATGCCGTATCAGAGGTTGAAAATCCGTTAAGGACCCTGACCTCTGCGGTTTTGTCGCGCAATCTGCCGCTAAAAATGATTCCTGTCAGGACCGATAAGCCAATACCAAAATCCAGGATATTGGAAGCGATGGCAGAGATCAAAAAAATCAGGGTAGATAAGCCCCTTAGGGTCGGAGATATTGTCGCAATCAACTTTCTCGGCCTGGGCGCAAATTTGATTGCCACGCGGGATGTTATCTGATATAAGAAAGGGCCCTCGTTACCTGATATTAAATTATGGTAACTCGGGATGATTTTCAGAGTAGAAAAACTAAAGAAAATCGGAGGCGATTATGAAAGCACATACGGATTATCTCTGGCTCAATACAAAAAACCGGTACGAAATTGTTAATATTACATCTCAGGTTGAGGGCGCTGTCAGAAAAAGCGGGGTAAAAGAGGGACTTTGCCTGGTCAATGCGATGCATATCACCGCAAGCGTCTTTATAAACGATAACGAGAGCGGGCTCCATCATGATTTTCTGCAATGGGTCGAGAAACTGGCGCCATACGGCAAAGATAAGTATCGTCATAATCTCACCGGCGAGGATAACGGCGACGCTCATCTGAAACGCACGATAATGGGCAGGGAAGTGGTTGTAGCAATCACCAACGGCAAGCTGGACTTCGGACCGTGGGAGCAGATATTCTATGGCGAGTTTGACGGCCAACGCCGCAAGCGGGTCCTGGTTAAAGTCATAGGCGAATAAATATTATATTGATATAATATTATTAGAGTAGTAAAATCTTAGGTATGATTCAGACAATAGCATTGATAGCAGCTGTGGTCCTGCCTTTGTGGAATATCCCCTTAATAGCAAGGATAATCAAGAGAAAATCTTCCGCGGATATAAGCATGTACTGGGCTATAGGAGTATGGATATCCCTCGCGCTCATGGCGCCCTCCAGCTTTATCTCCAAAGATCTGGTGTGGAGGGTTTTCAGCATAATAAATTTTGCATTTTTCAGCCTTGTGGTAGTTTTTGTGTTGATGTATCGAAAAAGATAAATGGATTTATTAAGCGCTCTGATTCTCGGCATCGTAGAAGGGATCACAGAATTCCTGCCTATATCTTCCACTGGCCATCTTATCCTTACGGCCCATCTATTAAAAATCGCGCAGACAGATTTTCTTAAAAGTTTTGAGATCGCGATACAATTAGGCGCGATTTTATCCGTCGTGGTCCTGTACTGGCGCTCCCTTATTGTGGATATTAAGGCGTTAAAACGTGTGCTGGCGGCGTTTGTCCCGACCGCTATAATCGGATTTCTCCTGTATAAAAGTATTAAAAATTTCTTATTGGGAAATGAGCGGGTCGTGCTTATCTCGCTTTTTCTGGGCGGTATATTTTTGATATTATTTGAACTCATCTACCGCGAAAAGGAAACAGCGGCCTCCTCGATCGCGGGTATGTCATACGGCCAGGCGGTGGCTATCGGCCTTGTTCAGTCCATCTCGGTTATCCCGGGCGTGTCCCGCGCCGCGGCCACCATATGCGGCGGGCTTTTATTGGGCTTAAAGAGAAAAACGATTGTTGAGTTTTCGTTTCTGCTGGCGGTGCCGACCATGCTGGCGGCAACAGGGTTCGACCTTATAAAAAGCGCGGGCAGTTTTTCATCGGCCCAGTTCGGATTTCTGGCTGTCGGGTTCATAATTTCGTTTATTACGGCGATCATCGGAATAAAATTTTTGCTCAATTTCATAAAAGGGCATAATTTTGTGAGTTTCGGGGTCTACCGCATCGCGGCATCTTTAATGTTCTGGTTATTTAATTTTAAATAGTCCCTCGCTTCAGATTAAGTAAAACTGTGGAAGCTCGGGATCATTTTACGGATTAGGAGAAAACAGGGTAAAATGAAAACAAAAAGCTTGGAACGCATAGAAAGCAGGATGCAGAATATGGATGAGGGTTCTTTCAGATATCAGGTCCTGCAGAGCGTAAAGAAGTTTAAGACCTCCTGGCTGGACCTGGGCCAGGCGCTTTACACCGTTTATAAAGACAAGTTATATAAAGAGTGGGGCTTCATGACGTTTGAGTCATATGTATCCAAAGAGATAAACATACAGAAGCAGACGGCCGTGAAATTACTGAAGTCATACTATTTTCTTGAGAAGGAGGAGCCCGACTATTTAAAAAAAGACCACCCTGTGTCCGAAGGCGCCTCCTCTTTCCCGAGCTATGAGGCGGTAAACCTGCTGCGGCTCGCCAAGAACAGAAAAGAGATAGGCGAGAGCGGCTATACAAGTTTAAAGAAAGAGATATTTGAAAAAGGCAAAGACGCCAGAGAGGTCAGGAAGGACATCAGTTCCCTTATAAGAGAGAGGCAGGAACTTTCTCCCGAAGATGCGAGAAAGAAAAAACAGGAAATGACATTGAGGCGTTTTCTGTCGACCCTGAAATCCCTAAGGAGGGACCTCGAGATGTCCAAACTGGTTTCGGCCTCCGTTTTAAAAGAGACGGACGCGTTGATAAAAAAGATAGAGGCCGAGATCTGAAGGAGAATGACATGCTTAATAGAACCGGATTCGATAATGAAAAATATTTAGAAGAACAGACACAGGCCATATTAGAAAGGGTGGATAAGTTTGGCAACAAACTGTATCTTGAATTCGGCGGTAAATTATTATACGACTACCACGCCTCGCGGGTGCTGCCGGGATTTGACCCTAATGTGAAGATGCGCCTGTTCCAGAAATTAAAGGACAAGGCGGATATCATCCTGTGCATTTACGCGGGCGACATAGAGAGGCGCAAGGTCCGCGCCGACTTCGGCATCACGTATGATGTTGACGCGCTTAAATTGATAGACGACCTGAGGGATTGGGGAATAGATATACTGGCGGTTGCGATAACCAGATTTGAAAATCAGCCCGCCGCGAAGATATTTAAAAATAAGCTGGAGAGGCGTGGTATAAAGGTATACACACACCGTTTCACGAAAGGCTATCCCGTGGATATTGATATGATTGTCAGTGACCAGGGATACGGGTCCAACGAATATATCAAGACGAAGCACCCTCTGGTGATAGTGACCGGCCCCGGGCCGGGGAGCGGCAAACTGGCCACCTGTCTTTCCCAGGTGTATCATGACCACAAAAAGGGCATAAATTCGGGGTACGCGAAATTCGAGACGTTCCCGATATGGAACCTGCCGCTTAAACACCCCGTCAATGTGGCCTACGAGGCGGCCACCGCTGACATAAGGGATTTTAACTTGGTGGACCCGTTTCATCTTGAGGCCTACAATAAGACGGCGGTGAATTATAACCGCGACGTGGAGATATTCCCCGTTTTAAAGAGGATACTTGAAAAGATTATGGGCAAGGAGTCGGTTTATAAGTCGCCGACCGACATGGGCGTGAACAGGGCCGGCTTCGGCATCGTAAATGACGAGGTTGTCAAGGAAGCGGCCAGGCAGGAAGTTATAAGAAGATTTTACAGATACAGCTGTGAATACGCCATGGGTTTCGCGGACAGGGAGACAGTCCAGCGCGTTGAGATGATCATGGAGGAATTGAATATAAAGGCGCAGGACAGGGTTGTTGTCGGGCCGGCGCGGAAAGCGGCCGAAGAGGCCCAAAAGGGCAAAAAAGGCAACGACGGCATATTCTGCGGCGCCGCTATAGAATTAAAGGACGGAACGATTATTCCCGGCAAAAACTCCGCGCTCATGCACGCGGCCTCAAGCCTTGTTATGAACGCGATTAAGAAGCTGGCGGATATTCCGGATAAGATCCATTTGCTGTCCCCAAACATAATAGAATCCATCGGAAACCTAAAGAAGAATATTCTTAGTGCCAGAACAGTGAGCCTGGATCTGGAGGAGACGCTGATAGCGCTTAGCATCAGCGCCGCGACAAATCCGACAGCTCAACTAGCTATGGAGAAATTAAAAGACCTGGAAGGTTGCGAGGTGCACATGACCCACATGCCTACGCCGGGGGATGAGGCCGGGCTGCGCAGGCTGGGCGTGAACCTGACGACAGAGCCGAATTTCGCGACAAAGAGTCTTTTCGAATCATAAAAAAACGAATACAATGCAAACCCTGATCATTGACGGCTATAATGTCATCCACGCCATTCCCGAAATCGAGGAATTGCTGGATGAGAGCCTTGAGGCGGCGCGCATAGGGCTGATCCGTTTTCTGACAGAATTCAAAGGGGTAAGAAAAGACATCAGGAAAATATTTATTGTCTTTGACGGAAAATCGGGAGAGCTCCCGGAAGAGACAGCGGTTTCGCCCGGAATAACCGCGATATATACCAAGGACGGCCAGGAAGCGGATGAAAAAATAGTTGAGATTTTAAAAGATGCGCCGAAGCCCGAACTTATTACAGTGGTGTCCAATGATAATTTTTTATACAACAATACGCGCGCCCTGGGTGGCCGGATAAAAACGGTTAAGGATATACGGCGCATGTTAAAACAATGAAAAGGCCCTTTTTAAGAAATAAAAATGCTTAACAGGCAGGAACTCGAAAAGCTGATCAAAAAAGAAAATCTGGTTTCTGGGTACATAGACCTGGAGACGCAGCTGACACCGAACGGTTTTGACCTTACCGCAGCCGATATTTTTGAATTTGACGATCCGGGTGCGCTGGATTTTTCCAATAAGGAAAGGGTCGTCCCGGAGTCCAAAAAGATTTTGCCTGAAAAGAAGGGCAAGGAAAAGTTTGGCTGGTGGGAGCTCAAAAAGGGCGCGTACAAGATAAGGACAAACGAGATTGTTACGCTTCCGAATGACCTCATCGGCATCGCGTTTACGCGCACCTCTTTATTGAGGATGGGGGCGTTTACGCAGCACGGCGTATGGGACGCCGGTTTCCGGGGGAGGGGCGAATTTGTATTGGTTGTGGAAAACCCGAAAGGCATAAAGATAAAACAGAACGCCAGGGTGACCCAGCTCATCTTTACCAAAATAAACGAGACCATCCGGGGCTACGAAGGCGTATATAAGGAAAAATGATACCAGTAGTTTATGAGGACGACTGGTTCCTGATCGTTGACAAACCGGCAGGGCTGCTGGTTATTCCGACGCCTAAGAATGAGCGGCACACGCTTACGAACCTGCTGAACCAGGATCTGATAAAACGCAATATCCCTTACCGGCTTCATCCGTGCCACCGGCTTGACAGGGACACGTCCGGTTTGATTATCTACGCGAAGGGTAAAGCCGCCCAGCAGAAGATGATGGGCGAGTTTAAAAAAAGGCGGGTTAAGAAAACATACATAGCCTTTGTGCGGGGCAGGTTAAAGAGCCATCAGGGGGAAATCAGGAGCACCGTAGAGGACCAGGCGGCGTTGACAAGATATAGGGTAATAAAGTTCTGCCCTGGTTTCACCGTCGTGGAGGCGCAGCCGGTTACGGGCCGTAAAAATCAGCTGAGGATCCATTTTAAAAAAATAGGGAATCCTATATTGGGCGAGACCAGGTTTGCGTTCAGGAGGGATTTTGAGATCAAGGCAAAGAGGCTCTGCCTGCACGCAAGGATGCTGGAATTCACGCATCCGCTGACAGGAAAGACAATAAAGGCGGAATCGGAACTACCGGAAAAGATGGAGGAGATGATATGATACTGGAAGATAAAATTTTGAATGATTATAAAGAGGCGATGAAGAGCAGGGATGCCGTTAAGATTTCCACGCTTAGTTTTCTAAGGGCAGCGATGAAAAACCTGGGTATCGAGAAGAAGAAGGATAAGCTGGAAGACGGCGACGTGATTTCAGTGGTCAAGAAACAGATAAAACAAAGGCAGGATTCGATAGAACAATTTAAGAAGGGCAACCGGCCAGACCTTGCCGCGAAAGAAGAAAAGGAACTTGAAATCCTGAAGGCGTATCTTCCCAAAGAACTCTCCGCAGATGAAGTTAAAACAATTATTGAAGAGATAATCGCGGCAACCGGCGCCTCCGGCGTAAAAGATATGAGTAAGGTCATGAAAGAGGTAATGGCCAGAACGGCGGGGTGCGCTGACGGAAAATTAGTAAGCGACCTCGTAAAAGAAAGGTTGACACGGCCAAGCGCATAGATTAAAATTAAATCCAGAGGAAATAAGAATTATGGAATTTAAAAATAAAGTTTTAATAATCGGTTACGGTTCGGTAGGTAAATGCACGCTCCCTATCCTATTAAAACATATCAAGATCCCTTATAAAAATATCACGGTAATTGATTTTGTGGATAAAAGCAAGGCCATGGCGCCATGGGTCAAAAAAGGCATCAGGTATTTTCAGGAGAAGATCACTCCTATCAACATAAGCCGCGTCCTTGCTAAGTATGTCCCGCAGGGCGGGCTCATCATGGACCTGGCGTGGAACATAGATTGCGGGAATATACTGCATTGGTGCCATGACAATAATGTTTTATATGTAAATACCTCCGTTGAAGAATGGGACCCGTACGCCGATCTTGATAAAAAAACCCCCTATGAAAAATCGCTTTATTACAGACACATGGGGCTGCGTGAGATGTTTTCAAAGTGGAAGGATGGCACAACGGCGATTGTGGACCACGGAGCAAATCCCGGCCTGATATCCCATTTTACAAAAAAGGGCATAATAGATATCGCCAGAAAAGTGATAAAAGAAAAGGATACACCGAAAAAAACGATTCATAATATAGAACGCTTTATCCGCGAGAGAGATTTTTCGCGCCTGGCAATGATTTTGGGCGTTAAGGTAATCCATGTGAGCGAGAGGGATACGCAGATAACCAACAGGCCGAAGGAAGTTGATGAATTTGTGGGTACATGGAGCATCGAAGGTTTAAGAGAGGAAGGCATATCGCCCTCGGAGCTGGGATGGGGCGTCCATGAAAAGGAATTTCCGCCGAATGCGCACATCCCTGAATGCGGCCCGGGGAACCAGATATTTCTTTCACAGATGGGTATGAATACATGGGTGCGTTCATGGATACCTTACCAGGAAATCGTGGGCATGATAATACGGCACGGCGAGGCGTTCACTATTTCAGACAAACTTACCGTATGGAGAAAGGGCAGGCCGGTTTACAGGCCCACTGTCCACTATGCGTACATGCCGTGCCACGAAACCCTGGCTTCCCTGCATGAGCTTCGCTGCAGGAACTACGAATTGCAGCCGAGATGCAGAATAATGAGCGATGAGATAACGAAGGGCGAAGATATACTGGGCGCGCTGATTATGGGGCACCGGTATAATTCGTGGTGGACCGGAAGCGTTTTAAGTATTGAGGAATCGCGTAGACTGGTTCCGCACCAAAACGCTACCACGATGCAGGTTGCCATCGGGGTCGTGGCAGCTACCATGTGGATGATAGAAAATCCTGAAAAGGGTTTTTGCGTCCCTGACGATCTCCCGCATGATTATGTTCTTAATATCGCGAAACCCTATCTTGGGAAGCTCGTTTCCGAAGCGTCGAACTGGACCCCGCTTAAAGATTTTCAGATATTTTTCAAGGAAAATCCGAATTACCACCCGGATCCAAAAAATTTGTGGTCGTTTAAAAATTTTATATTCAGGGATTGAGTAAAAATCATGGCGATGACAGAGCAGGAAGCTATCACTATAGAAGAACAGAAGTATAAGCAGGAACTGCAAAGAATAGCGAAGGAGCATGGTACGCCTGTTTTTATCCTGGATCACGAACAGATAAGGCAGAATTACAGGGATTTTAAAGAGAACCTCCCGCGCGTCCAGGCATATTATGCCGTGAAGGCAAACCCTGATCCAGAGATTGTAAAGACGCTGTATAATCTCGGCGCAAGTTTTGACGTGGCGTCTTTTCCCGAATTCATGGTTGTCTATGAAAATATAAAGCGCCTCCCAGAAAAAGAGCGGCAGGATTTTATATGGGATAAAATAATTTACGCCAATACGATAAAGCAAGAAGAGACCCTGCATGAACTGGATCAATACAAGCCCCTTGTTACCTATGATAATATTGAGGAATTGAAAAAGATCAGGAAACATTGCCCTCACGCGGGCCTTGTCCTGAGAATAAGGGTGCCCAATACCGGCTCGATGGTTGAGTTGTCCTCAAAGTTCGGCGCGCATCCTGGCGAAGCGGTGGACCTGATAGAGGAGGCGTTTAAGTCAGGCGTTGTCGTGGAGGGTCTGAGTTTCCATGTCGGAAGCCAGTGTAATAATTTTGAGAATTATATGCAGGCGCTTCAGCTATCGGCGTCAATATTAAAGGAAGCCGAATCGCGGGGACATAAGATAAAAATACTGGATATAGGCGGCGGGTTCCCGGTAAAATACAACAGCAAGGTAAAGGCCTTTAAGACGTTGGCGCGGAAATTAAATACAGAGTTCAAAAGATTATTCCCCGAAGATATTGAGATCCTTGCGGAACCAGGCCGTTTTATGGTGGCGACCGCCGGCATGCTTGTCGCGAAAATAATAGGCAAGGCGGTGCGGGACGGGAAAACATGTTATTACCTGGATGACGGGGTTTACCATACCTTCTCCGGAATCGTTTTTGACCATTGCCAATATCCGCTTAAGGCCTTTAAAGATGGGGAGAAAAAAATCTGTTCCGTGTTCGGGCCCACCTGCGATGCCTTCGATACCATCTCCGTCGCTGAAGAGCTGCAGGAGCTCGAGATAAACGACCTGGTGTACGCGGAGAACATCGGCGCGTACAGCATTGCCTCTTCGACATATTTCAACGGTTTCCCCCCCGCAAAAGTTGTGCATACAAATAAATGACCAATAACCAATTTCCAATTACCAAACAATAACCAATACCCAATAACCAATGACCAGAAACGAAAAACTTGCCTTACAGATTGTTAAGACATTGCGGCGAAATGGTTTTCAGGCCTATTTTGCCGGCGGATGTATCAGGGATATGGTTATGAAAAAGACCCCCGTTGATTATGACATCGCGACTGACGCCGAGCCCCGGCAGATAAAAAAGATATTCAAAAAAACTGTTTTTGTAGGCGCCGCGTTCGGCACGGCGCTGGTCATCATTGATGGCATTTCATTTGAGGTGACCACATTCCGGGGTAAGACAAGGAATGGATTCTCAAAAGACGCCAGGACCGACGCGGCAAACAGGGATTTTACGGTAAACAGCCTTTTTTATGATCCCCTTGGAAAAAAACTGATAGATTTTTCTGGCGGCAGGGCGGATATAAAAAAACGCCAGATAAAATGCGTCAGCGCGCCGGCGGTGTGTTTCAGGCAGGATAGATCGCGCCTCTTAAGGGCGATCAGGCTGTCCGCCAATCTGGGATTTAGGATTGATCACAAAACATTTCAAGCCATAAATAAAATGAAAGCCGGGATCCAAAAGGTGAGCAGGGAGAGGGTGCGCGATGAGCTGGCCTCTCTTATGACGGGGGCGGATCCTTATTCGGGCATGAGGCTCCTGGATGAAAGCGGGCTTCTTGGCATTCTCCTGCCGGAGATTACCGGTTTAAAAGGGGTGGAGCAGCCGCCTAAGTTTCATCCTGAAGGAGACGTGTTTGTGCATACTATGCTTTTGATAAAGCAGCTAAAGGGCGCCGATCCGATACTTGCGTTTGCCTGCCTCTTGCACGACGTGGGAAAGCCCGCGACGTTTAAAAAAACAGACAGGATCAGGTTTAACGGCCATGATAGAGTCGGCGCCAGGATCGCTGAGCAGATTCTAAAGAGGCTCAGGTTTTCAAATGACGAGATCAGGAAGATCGCATACTGCGTCGATAACCACATGCGCGTCATAAATGCCATGAAGATGCGCGAAAGCACGCTGAAGAAGATGTTTTTAAAAGATACGTTCGAGACCGAACTTCTGCTGCATAAATATGACTGCGCCGCCAGCCACGCGGATTTAAAAATTTATAAGTTTCTGAAAAGAAAATATGAGGCCTTTAAGAAAAAACCGGTTTTACCCCGGCCGCTTTTAAACGGCCACGAGTTGATTAAAATGGGGCTTAAGGAAGGCCCCGCCATCGGAAAGATTCACAGAAAAATGGTTGACATGCAGCTTGAGGGAAAACTCTCTTCCAAGGAAAAGGCAAAAAGGTGGGTTTGTGAAAAATACCTCGGATAGAGCGAAGAAAATAATCGCTCTGCTCCAGAAAGAATATCCACGGGCCAGGACCGCGCTGAAGTTCGGAAATTCCGTCCAGATGCTGGCCTCGACCATATTATCGGCCCAGTGCACGGATGAAAGAGTGAACAAGGTGACCGCCGAACTTTTTAAGAAATATAAAACTGCGCGGGATTTCGCAAAAGCAAATTTAAAGACGTTTGAAAACGAGATTCGTTCGACGGGATTTTACAGGAACAAGGCCAAAAATATTATCAACTCTGCCAAGATAATTGTTGAGAAATTTAAAGGCAGGGTCCCGGATTCGATGGAAGAGCTGCTGACGCTTCCCGGCGTGGCCAGAAAAACGGCAAACGTTGTCCTGCACAATGCCTACGGCAAGGTGGAGGGCATTGTTGTGGATACCCATGTGCGCCGGCTCTCCCAGAGGCTGGGCCTTACCGATTTTGACGACCCGGAAAAGATAGAGAAAGACCTGATGGAGATTGTGCCTCGCGCCAAGTGGGGCGCAATAAGCTATCTTCTTATCAATCATGGTAGATCGATCTGCCAGGCCAGGAAACCCAACCACGCCGAATGCGTCTTACGAGACATTTGCCCCTCCAGAGATATATAATAATAAGAAAAGGTTGACTTTGAATAAAATTATGATATACTCCTACAAAAGGAGACTTTGTCATGATTAAAAATGTAAAGATTTTAATTGCAATTATAATATTTATTGGAATATCTGCGGCATTAATACATATTAGCTTTGCCGGAACAGTAGGAAACACAGCTACCTTGGAAGACCCTAAAGGGGCAGGCGTATTCAGCCTGAAGAAGGCCAGGAATTTCGCGATAAAGACCGGCGTTGATACGGAATTTGTATTCGACAGGGATATAAAAGCCTCAGCGGCCGTAAATTCGGAGATAACAACCGCCCAGTGGTATATGGGCACGATATCATGCGTCCTGTTTAACAGGGTTGAGCCTTATGTTAAATTGGGCATGGCGCACATGAAGTTAAAATGGAATGAGGATGGGAAGAATGCAAAAGTGGAAAGCGATAACGGCTTTGCGTGGTCGCTTGGTGGAAAGGTCCTTGTCTGGGATTTTCAGAAGCCCAACCTAAGGTTAGTCGCGGATGGATTTTATAGAGTGGCCGAGCTGGATCCGGAAACAGGCTCCTATGACGGCGCTACGATTGAGATGGATCGGGGAAGCTCCAGATTTTTCATAAGGGAATGGCAGATCTCCCTTATAGCCGCGACAGATATAGACGTAACCACCATGAGCAAGGAAGCAGATTTTCTGGGCGTTACAAGGATAGTCCCGTATGCGGGCGTAAAATATTCCGACATAAGCGGAAGATTAAGAATGGTATGGACATCCGGCAACTACAACAATCCGGGGCAGATAAGATCTGATCGTAAATTTGGTATAGTGGCGGGATGTGATTTTATCGGGCCTAATTCAGTTTCTCTTAATTTAGAAGGCAGGTTTCTTGATGAGACGGCCATAACGGCCGGCCTGCAGGTATTGCTCTAATAGATAGATATCGCACCTCCGGGGTGCATTAAGGTATACACCACGGGGGTATGTTTTTGTGTAAATGGTAAACCAGGTGAAAAAATATAGTTTACAATTTAGCGGCTTGATTTCATATAAAGAGGCGGCTAAACTTTATCTGAAGGATGGCTTACCTTTATTTGATCTGCTTTGGGAGGCAAACAGGGTAAGGGAGATTTATAAGAAGGACAAAGTGGAGCTTTGTTCGATAGTTAATGCCAAATCCGGCAACTGCTCCGAAGACTGCAAGTTTTGCGCCCAGTCCGGCCACCATAAGGCAAAAGTTGATATATATCCGCTTTTGAGCGGTGATAAGATTTTAAAAGCGGCTGAAAGCGCGCATGCGAATAAGGCGACCTGTTTCGGAATTGTTACAAGCGGGAATTCGATTAAGCGTATAAAAGAGATCACCGCCATATGTAAGGCAGTAGGCCGCATAAAAGAACGGTTCCCTTCCATGAAATGCTCGGTTTCTCTCGGATCGCTTGAGACTGCCGCAATGAAAGAGCTTAAGATGGCAGGGGCGGACCGGTTCCATCACAATCTTGAAACGTCGGAAAATTATTTTCCAATGATTTGCACGACGCATACATATAGGGAAAGGTTAAGGACAATAGAGGCCGCGAAAAAGGCGAAATTTTCGATTTGCTCCGGCGCGCTTTTCGGTTTGGGCGAATCCCGCCCGGACAGGCTTAAGCTGGCGTTTCTGCTGCGCGATTTAGAAATAGAGTCGGTGCCGCTGAATTTCCTGCATCCGATAAAGGGCACGCCGCTTGAGAACACAAAACCGATGCCGCCCGAAGAAATACTAAGGACAATCGCGATATTCAGGCTGATATTGCCCGGAGCGGACATAAAGATATGCGGCGGCCGCGCCGTGAACCTGCGCAGCCTGCAGCCGCTGATATTTTTGGCGGGGGCGAGCGGGATGATGATAGGAAGCTATCTCACCCAGCCCGGCCAGGACCCGGCGGCCGACCTACAGATGATCCGGGATTTAGGATTGCGGATAGCATAATGGAAATTTTTACGGGCCCATTGTTTCAAGGCGACGGAATATTTACTGTGGCATGTGGTTCGCAGGACCGCTCGCCCAGCCCCAGCGAGGCTGGGCTTCGCTCGGAAAAAACCGCTCGCTCTTCCACCGCCTACGGCGGCGGAAACCATGCCCGCTCGCGGTTTTTTACGTCCTGCTCACCACGATGCCACAGTATATTCCTTATCGCACGTAGCTACAACATAACCCGTAAAAATTTACTAATCGAAACAATGAAAAACCCAAGAAAAAGGATTAGCGAGCGAATAGAAAATTTAGCCTTTTATAAGCATTTTGTCGGTTTATTTGGCATATCTTTATATGCCGAAAAGGGCGGTGGTTGTTTGAGCCGACACTTTATGTGTCGGCGAGTTCCACCGCCCCCGACAAAATGCGAAATAAAAGGCGTTAAAAATTTTCTTCTGAGCGAGCAAACCTTTTTCTTGGGTTATAAACAGAACCCGTTGCAGACATGAAGCAAAGGAATATATGAGCAGATTCTATGTTAGGCCCGGAGATGTGAAGGGTAGCGAGATCCTTGTTTCCAAAGAAGAGGCGCATCATATACTAAATGTTATGCGGTTATCTAAAGGCGATGAGATTGTCGCGTTTGACGGCACCGGCAGCGAATATATAGGGCGGATTTTGAGCGCCGACAAAAATAGCCTCAAGATTAAGATAAATAAAATCAATAAGCCGAATATTGAAAATAAGATTCAGGTGGCATTGTGGCAGTCGCTTCCGAAAAGGGCAAAGATGGATTTTATCGTAGAAAAGGCGACAGAGCTTGGCGTACACGAAATAGTTCCGCTGATTACAGAGAGGACGATATCCAGGCCGGGCGACAAAGGGCCCAAAAAGCAGTCGCACTGGCAGAATGTCGCCATAAGCGCCTCAAAGCAGTGCGGCAGGCTGGATGTTCCGGAGATTAAAGAGGCGGTTTATTTTAAGGATGCCTTAAAGACGATCGGAGAATATGATGCGGCGCTAATGGCCTGCCTGCCTGCCGGCAGTCAGGCAGGTCTTTATGAAGGGACAGAGCATATAAAGAATACTATTTTAAATTTCAGGGGCAGGGTACTTATAATGGTAGGCCCGGAAGGAGATTTTACGCCGAAGGAGATAGAAGCGGCCAGGTCGGCCGGGGCCAGATTGGTTTCTCTGGGCCGCCTGGTCTTAAGAGTAGACACCGCCGCCCTATATCTTCTGTCCGTTTTGAATTATGAAAGCAGCGTTTGAGACCTTAGGATGCAAAGTAAATCAGTACGAGACGCAGTTAATCAGGGAGCAGTTTGCCAATGCCGGATTTGAATGCGTCCCCTCTAATGCGCCCACCGACTTTTTTATCATAAATACCTGCACGGTTACAGGGAAGGCCGACAGCGAATCCCGCCGCCTGATACGAAACGCAATCAAAAGGAATCCTTACGCTAAAATTGTTGTGACCGGCTGCTATGCTGAACTAGACAGCGATGAGATTAGAAAAATTTCTGATAACTTCCTAATCCTAAAAAACCCTGAAAAATTAAAAATATTGCAATATTTATCCGAACCTACCATAACCCCAGGGAGTGAACCCCTGGGGTGCAGTTCGGTTATTAGTGGGTTTGAGGACAGGACAAAGGCGTTTGTGAAGGCGCAGGATGGTTGTGATAATTTCTGTTCCTACTGCAAGGTGCCGCTTGTGCGAGGCAGATCTAAATCCAGGGATTCGGCAGAGATAATCCGCGAGATAAACAAGCTTGTTTCAAATAATTATAAAGAGATAATCTTAACTGGTATATGTCTAGGAGACTGGGGAAGGGACATTGGGCGCTATCTTAGCGGGCTTCTAGAAGAAATAGAAAAAGAAGTTAGCGGCGAGTATCGCCTCCGCCTTAGCTCCATAGAGCCATGGTATGTTACGAAATCGCTGATGGAAAGAATAGCCGGTTCAGATAAAATCTGCAGGCATCTGCATATACCGATGCAGAGCGGCGACGACGAGATACTCAAGATAATGAACAGGGCGCTTGGCTCCTCGGATTTTATAAGATTGGTAGAAGAGGCGCGTTCATTGCTGCCGGAGATGGCGTTTACGACAGACATCCTGGTCGGATTTCCCGGCGAAACCCAGACGCATTTTGATAATACCTTAAAGGTTGTGAAGCTGACCAGGCCTTCCAGGATACACATATTCCCGTATTCAAGAAGGAAGGGAACCCGGGCATACGGGTTTAAAAGCAATGTCCCTAATCATATTGTGACCGAAAGGATAAAAGTCCTGAAATCATTGGCCTCAGTGCTGGCGCTGGAATTCCGGAACAGGTTTGTAGGCAAAACAGCGCAGGTATTGGTAGAGACCAGGCGCGATAGGGCCACAGGGCTGTTAACCGGCTACACAGACACCTATATAAAGGTAGGCTTTGACGGCCCTGACAGTTACAAAGGGACCTTAAGGATGGTGGCTGTCCCGCCGCCGACCTGCCCTTGACAAACCCAAATTCATGTGATATACTTGCTGCACGTTTGGAAGGGGAAAAAAGGGCTTGACAGAGATTTTTCAGAAAATAAATTGGGTAGATCTATTAGTCGTAATTCTTTTAATCAGAAGTAGTTACGTAGGTTTTACAAAAGGCTTCGGTTGGGAGCTTTTTAGGTTTATCGGATACTTATCCACAGCCATGGCGGCTGTATATTTTTATGAGTATACCTCCCAATTACTAGGCGACTACTTTCCTGTAGTTCATTCCTTTTCCAATCTGATCAGTTTTACCGGCCTATATGCGGGCATATTATTCATATTTAAATTTATTAATCTGATAATAGAGAAGATTATAAAGATAGAAACATTTTCGACCGTTGAAAGGCTTGGCGGGTTCCTGCTTGGTTTTTTGAGAGGGGCCATACTGATCAGCCTTTTGTTGATAAGCCTTGTATTTACGCCTATACCGTATTTTGAGAAATCGGTGAAGGAAAGGTCATATACGGGCCAGGTAGTTTTAAAGACGGTCCCGTTTTTATATGATAAGCTGGGCGCGGTATTCCCCACCTTGAAATTTAGCCAGAGGAACGACGCCCTTTCCAAGCTGACAGGTCTGGACGAGGGCCTGTTTATCTTCCACGGCGTTAATTCCCAGCCCGCGGAAAATAAAAAGGCCGTCTTAAAGGGAGATACACCGTAACATTAATCGGGTATTGCTTGACTGCGATCCTGGAATAGATGACGCGCTGGCGGTCCTTTTTTTGCTTGGGTCGGCCAAGGTTGACGTTAAGGCCATAGTCGCGACATTCGGGAATGTCGGGCTGAACCAGACAAAAAGGAACCTGCTCAGGATATTAGGGTTGTTTGAGCCGCCGCCCAATCCCATGGGAGCGGTTAGGATACCGCTGATAGGTTCCGGAAGCCGTGGGCCCTTGAGGCATAAGGCCAGGCGCGCCAGGCATGTGCACGGCCAGGACGGATTGGCGGATTGCTCTGACGTTTTTGGCAGAAAACACCCTGCCGGATTTAAAAACGGCATAGACCTTATAATAAATTTAGCTCTTTCTAATAAAATAGACAGGATAATAGCGACCGGCCCGCTTACCGACCTGGCAAGGGCCTTTAAAAAAAGGCCCGCCATCTTGGAAAATCTGAAAGAAGTGGTCATAATGGGCGGCGCGGTTTTCGTCAAAGGCAATGTTACCCCTTACGCGGAATTTAATTTCCATTGCGACCCGGAGGCAGACAGGATTGTGTTGAGCTCCGGCGTGATAAAAAAATTGGTCTCGCTTGATGTTACGCAAAAGACGCTTCTTAGGCCCGCGCACTTAAGACGCATAAAAAATATCAAGGGGCCCATCGCCAGGTTTATATATCATATCGCGGATTACACTATTTATTCCAACAGGAAGCGGGGGCTTGATGGCGCGCCGATGCACGATCCCTTGGCCGCGGCCAAACCGCATCTGGCCGTGAAAGACAAGAACGGCGTTGAGGCCAGGACCGGGGGGGCAAGGCGCGGGATGGTTGCCGTAAAAAAAGGCCGGCCGAACATCCTGTTTTGTAAAAAGGTTAATACCGGGAAATTTTTTGATTTATTTTTAGGGGCATTGACAAAGTTGGCAAGCCCCGTTAGATAATATAGAATTGATGTAAATGTGAATTTGATATCTAACGGGGCAAGAGAGGAGAGGGTATGAAATTAAAAGAGTTGTACGAGTTAATAATCAAAAAAGGCATAGAATTCGATCCGAGAGGGGAAGAAATCGCAAAGAAGGAATTGGAAAAGGCGCACAAGGCCTACAGCAAACTAAACGAAAAAGAAAAAAAGGAATTTGACGCGGAAAGCCTTAAGAACCCCTATCCGGATACGAGGATCCTTTACGGGAGCCCGGATATACAGATTAAGAATATTTTGGTCGGCATAGATATGGAGGTCGGGGAACTCTTGTTGGCCGACAGGATGAATGACAAGTCCGCCAAAGGCGGAAAAAAGATCGACCTTGTGATGGCGCACCATCCGGAAGGCAGGGCGCTGGCGGGCCTGTATCAGGTTATGCACATACAGTCGGATATTCTAAACAAGATCGGCGTGGCCATTAATATTGCCGAAGACCTGATGAAGGAGAGGATTAATGAGGTGGAGAGGGTAGTGCTGCCGGTGAATCACACGCGCGCTGTTGATGTCGCGAGAATCCTGGAAATGCCATTCATGTGCTGCCACACACCGGCCGACAACTGTGTAACGACCTATCTTACCAAGCTCATGGATAAGAAGAGGCCCGAGACAGTGAGCGATGTTATAGAGATATTAAAGGAGGTCCCGGAATATAAAGAGGCCTCAAGAGACAAGGCGGGGCCGAGGGCGATAAAGGGGGACACCAACGCCAAGGCAGGCAAGATATTTGTGGATATGACCGGTGGCACCGAAGGCTCAAAGGATATTTTTGAAAAACTGGCCCAGGCAGGCGTAGGCACGCTTGTCTGCATGCATTTAAGCGAACAGCATTTTGAAAAGGCGAAGAAGGAACATATAAACCTGATAATCGCCGGCCATATCTCAAGCGACAACTTGGGGCTTAATCTTTTGCTGGACGAGATCGAGAAGAAGGCGAAGCTGAATATTATGGCCTGTTCGGGTTTTAAGAGGATAGAGAGATAAAAAAGATGTCATACCAGAGCACATCATTGACCAGGTTCAGGACAGGATAGACATAGTAGAGGTAATCGGCAATTATATCCCGCTTAAGAAAGCGGGCCGTAATTACAAGGCCAATTGTCCCTTTCATCATGAGAAGACTGCTTCCTTCATGGTAAGCCAGGACAAGCAGATATTCCATTGTTTCGGATGCGGGGTCGGCGGGAACGTGTTTAATTTTCTGATGAAGTACGAAAGGCTCGAATTCCCGGAGGCGGTCAGGGCTCTGGCGCAGAAGGCGGGTGTTATAATACCCACACAGGCGTCTGATACCGGAACGGAAAGTTCTTTTAATAACAGGCTCTACGCCGCCAACGAGCTGGCCGTTGCGTATTTTCAGAAAAATTTAAAAGAAGACAAAAACGGAAAGAGCGCTTACAGCTATTTGCGGCAGCGCGGCCTGAGCGATGAGACTATAAATACCTTTAAGCTGGGTTATGCGGTTTCAGGATGGGACGCCCTTTTAAATTTTGCCAGGCAAAAAGACCTTACCCCTGATATTCTGGAAAAGGCGGGGCTCGCCGTCAAAAAACAGGAAGGGGGATATTTTGACAGGTTCAGGTCCAGGATCATGTTTCCGATCCATGATATGAAGTCCAGATTCCTGGGATTTGGCGGCAGGGTTTTCCTGAAAGAAGACGAGGGGCCTAAATACATGAATTCTCCGGAGACCTCAATCTACAATAAAGGAAGAAATCTCTACGGCCTGAATTTTTCGTGGAAGTTTATAAGGGATGCCGATCAGGCGGTTATAGTGGAAGGGTATCTTGACCTGATACT
>CAYQVM010000005.1:0-4401 GCA_964421145.1 uncultured Planctomycetia bacterium | reverse complement strand
TTTTCAGATGGGGGTAAAGAACCTCATCGCCTCTTTGGGGACAAGCCTCACAGATGACCAGATAAGGCTCCTCGGCCGCTACACAAAGAACGCGGTTATAATCTTTGATCCGGACAAGGCGGGCGAATTCGCGACGCTCAGGAGCCTGGACCTTTTGATAGAAGAGGATTTCAGGGTCGGAGTTGTAAGGCTGCCCGAGGGTTTCGACCCGGACACTTTTATAAGGAAGTACGGCCCGGATGAGTTTAAAAAGAGGATTGCCGAGGCCAAGAGCCTGTTTGACTACAAGATGTCCGTGCTGATAGCTAAGTATGACAGGGCCAGCCTGGAGGGGAAGGCAAAGATTGTAGCCGAGATGCTTCCCACGATTGCGAGGATCCCAAACGCGGTTTTAAAATCCGGATATATGAAGAGCCTGGCGGATAGCCTGTCTATTGAAGAAGGGGCGATAAGAGAGGAATTAAAAAAGGTAAAACTGGATTATTCTGCCAGCCGCCCAGCTCCTGAAAGCGGGTCAAAAACAGGGGCACCGGATAAAAAATGCAAACAGTCCGAAAAGATTCTGGCCAGCCTTCTGATGGATGATAATAATTACGTTAAGATGGTCAGAGAGAATCTTACCCTGGAAGATTTTAAAGATCCGGTTATAAGGAACATAGTCGAAATCCTGTTTAGATGCCATG
The DNA here is from genome assembly GCA_964421145.1 of uncultured Planctomycetia bacterium. Lineage (GTDB taxonomy): Bacteria > Omnitrophota > Gorgyraeia > JABMQH01 > JABMQH01 > CAYQVM01. The sequence goes on along the minus strand of CAYQVM010000005.1, from coordinate 3,718 downwards.
AAGAGTCAAAGGCGGTGACGCCGGGAAAACTCATAACGCATTTAAATGACAGCGAGGCGCACAGGATGATTCCGGAACTCGTGGATTGTATAGACGCTATTATAGATAAGGAAAAGACGCTTGCGGACTGTGTGTTAAGGATAAAGCAGGATAATCTCAAGGAAAAACTTAACCGGTTGCAGATAGAGATCGCATTGGCGCAAGACAGGGCCGATGAAGACAGGATCACCAAATTGATCGCTGAATGCAATATCTTATTAAGGAACGTTAAGGCGTATGAGTGCCAGGCAAAAGAAAACCAAAACGAAACGATCAAAACTTAGGGGCCTAAAGGAACTCCTGGCGGTAGGCAAGGAGAAGGGCCATCTGACCTATGAAGAGGTGAACAATATCCTCCCAGAGGATGTCGTCTCTTCAGAGGAAATAGATAAGATCCTTACCATACTGGGCGAAGAGAATATAAAGATCATCGACGCGGACCAGGAGCCCAAGGAGCAGGCCCAGGCCGAGGAGCCCGAAGGGGCGGCTGAAGAACAAGAGGTCGGAGAAGCCCCGGCACCGGCGCCGCAGAAGGAAGAGGCCGAGGCGCCGGTAAAGTTTGAGCAGATGGACGATCCGGTCAAGATGTACTTGAGGCAGATGGGCCAGATCCCGCTCCTGAGCAGGGAAGAGGAGATTGAGCTGGCCAAGAAGATAAAATTTGCCGAGGAGAAATTTAAAAGGGCGGTTTTTGAATGCAGAGTCGCGAAAAAAGAGATCTTAAACCTTGTAGCGGGAATAGACAACAATCTGAATCTTGAGGAATATATAAATGTTGATATTGATCCAAAACGTGATAAGATTATAAGGAATTTAAAAGAGCTTGCCAGGCGGCTCAGGAAAACGAAGAGCGACGGGCTGATTGTCGAGCTCCTTTTAAAATTCGACCTGACCATAGGATATGTTCAGGATATCGCGAATAAGATAAAGAACCTCCTGACGGAGTGGGAAGAGGCCAAGGCAAGGGTCAAGCGCGCGCGCAGGGAAACCAAGACAGGACTGTTAAAAAAGATCCGCGAAGTAAAAAAGCAGTTCAGGGTACCCTATAAAAAAGTAAAAGAAAATGTCAAGGTCATACGGACCAGAGAGAATGTTTTTAATAAGGCGAAGAAGGAGCTGGTAGCCGCCAACCTGAGGCTGGTCGTAAGCATAGCGAAGAAATATACCAACAGGGGCCTTTCATTCTTAGATCTTATCCAGGAAGGGAATATAGGCCTCATGAAGGCGGTTGATAAATTTGAGTACCAGCGCGGCTACAAATTTTCTACATACGCCACCTGGTGGATAAGGCAGGCGATTACGCGTTCCATCGCGGACCAGTCCAGGACCATCAGGATACCGGTTCACATGACCGAGACCATAAATAAGCTGATCCGCGCCTCAAGGCAGCTTGTGCAGGAGCGCGGGCGGGAGCCAACCCCGGAAGAGATAGCACATCATATGCGCATGCCCGTTGATAAGGTGAGGGGGATATTGAAAATAGCGCAGGAGCCGATTTCCCTGCAGACGCCGGTGGGCGATGAGGGGGATACGCATTTCGGCGATTTTATTGAGGACAAGAAGGCGGTTTCTCCGGCGAATGCAACAGCGTACGCAATGCTAAGGGAGCAGCTCGAAGGCGTTTTGGGCACATTGACGGAAAGAGAAAAGAAGGTCCTGCGGCTTAGATTCGGAATCGGTGACGGTTATCCGCGCACACTGGAAGAGGTCGGTGTAATATTCAGGGTAACAAGAGAGAGGGTGCGCCAGATAGAGGCCAAGGCCTTAAGGAAACTGCGCCACCCCATCCGCAGCCGCAAGCTGCACAACTTTTTGACAATTGGGGGTAGTGAGTGAGCGGGACCGTAGCTCAATGGTTAGAGCATCTGGCTCATAACCAGGTGGTTCAAGGTTCAAGTCCTTGCGGTCCCACCATTGAGGGCATTTAGCTCAGCTGGTTAGAGCGCGTGCCTCACATGCACGAGGTCAGAGGTTCAAGTCCTCTAATGCCCATGTTAGAAAGCAAGACGAGAATATCAAATGGTATCGGTAGAAGAACAGATAAAATTATTAATAGGCCTGCAAAAATTAGATAAGCAGATTTTCAAGTTGAGGAGGGATCTGGGAAATCAGCCGATCCTCATCCGTACCATGGAGGAGTCCTTCAAGGCCAAAGAGGCCGACCTAAAGAAAAAGGAAGAAGAGGCGAAGGCCCTTGCGGTAAAGAGGAAAGGAAAAGAAATTGAGCTACAGGCGAAAGAAGAGGGGATAAAGAAGCTGCAGACCCAGCTTTACCAGCTCAAGACCAACAAGGAATACCAGGCAATGGAGAAAGAGATAGCCGGGCAGAGGGCGGATGTCTCGGTTATAGAGGAAGAGATAATAAAGATTTTTGACCAGATAGATGAGTGCGCTAAAGGGGCCGCAAAAGAAAAAGAGACGCTGAACCAAGAGCGCAAGGTTTTTGATGAGGAAAAGAAAAAGATAGAAGCCAGCTCCAAGGAGATGGAGGCGGCGCTGCAAAAACTAAATGCCGAAAGATCGGAATTGGCCCAGAAGGTCGACAAGGAATACCTTTCAAAATACGAGAGGATACTATATTCCAAGAACGGCCTTGCCATGGTGAGCATTGAGCATGATGCATGCGGAGGCTGCAACATAAACCTGCCCCCGCAGGTGATAAACGAGATAAGATTGAAGCAGGAGCTGATATTCTGCGGCAGCTGCGCCAGGATTTTATATATAGAAGAAGAGCAGGGTGGCGGCTATTAAAAAGATAGAAATATTTATCGACGGAGCAGCAAGAGGCAACCCGGGCCCGGCAGGACTGGGCGTTGTGATAAAAGACTCTGACAAAAAAACCATAAAGGAATTTTATAAATACATCGGGAACACCACTAATAACGTCGCCGAGTATAACGCGCTTGTTTACGGGCTTCAGGAGGCCCATATGCTCGGCGCCGAAGAGGTGAAACTGAATCTGGACAGCGAATTGGTCGCGCAGCAGCTCAGGGGAGAGTTCAGGGTCAGGGACCTTAAAATAAAGTCGCTCTTTGATCAGGCGATCCATCTGATAAACGGATTTAAGTCGTTCGAAGTGAAGCATATCCGCCGGGAAGAAAATAAGGAGGCGGATAAGCTGGCCAACAAGGCCATAAATTTATCAGAGTTGAAAGGGCCCCTCGCTTCAAAGTAGTAAGGCTAGGGAAACTCGGGATCCTTTTGCCTGGAGAAAAATTAGGACAAAAGGGCAGGTCGGATGATTGGGCTTGACATTTTTTAATGTCAAGTCAGGAAAGTCCGGGCTCTATAGGGCAGCGTGGTCGGTAACGCCGACGCACCGATGGGGTTTAAACCCCATCGGGGACGGAAAGTGCCACAGAAAATATACCGCCCCGAGCATTGCTAATCTCACGATTCGTATGCGAGGGGTAAGGGTGAAAAGGCGGTGTAAGAGACCACCGGCCCCGGCGGTGACGCTGGGGCGCATGGAAAACCCCACGCGGAGCAAGGCCAAATTATGGGAGAGGAATTGCCCGTTCCGCAACGATCCCTAGGTAGGCCGCTTGAGTCCCGCAGCAATGCGGGACCTAGACAGATGATCATCTCGCCCGCCGCCTTTGGCGGCGAGGCGGACAGAACCCGGCTTACAGACCTGCCCTTTTGCCCTAATTTTTCTCCAGGCAAAAGGATCCCGAGT
>CAYQVM010000004.1:21398-24005 GCA_964421145.1 uncultured Planctomycetia bacterium | reverse complement strand
GAGGGACTTTTTTCCCCTAATTAAAATTAGCGAACCCGCTCATATATTCATCCGTCTTTACGCCTTCCCTAAATAAGGCCAGGCCAAGCATCGCGGCCATGGCCGCATTATCAAGGCACAACTTTAAAGGCGGAATAAAAATTTTGATGCCGTTTGATTCGGCCGCAGCGCTGAGTTTTTCTCTTAATCTTAAATTAGCGCTCACGCCGCCGCCTATCGCCAGATTCTTTATCCCTTTCGATTTACAGGCGCGGATCGTATTGTCCATTACCGCGTCACAGACCGCCTCCTGAAATCCGGAAGCTATCCCTGAAACCTCATCTCTGCTCAATTTATCAATTCCACCCCTATCCCTGACATAATAAAGGACCGAAGTCTTAATACCGCTAAAGCTGAAATCCAGAGACCCGTCTCCGGAAGAGGGTGCCGGAAATTTAACCCTGCCTGCCGGAGCCGCATGCCTTGCACATTTTTCTATCGCCGGCCCGCCCGGGTATCCGAGGTTTAAAATCTTGGCCACCTTGTCAAACGCCTCGCCTACAGCGTCATCTTGAGTCTGGCCTAGAACGCTGTAATTATTTACGCCCTTTACCAACAAAAGGCTTGAATGCCCTCCCGAGACCACCAGGCCGACGAAAGGAAAGGCCGGCTTTTCTTTCTGCAGAAAATTGGCCCACAGGTGCGCGATAACATGATTTATCCCCACGACGGGAACGTCCAATGAAAAACCCAGCGCCTTCGCGAACGATATGCCTATCATAAGCGCGCCTATCAGGCCGGGCCCCTGCGTAACTGACACAAGATTTACTTTATTTAAATTTATCTTCGCCTCAGCGAGCGCTTCCTTCGTGCAGTAGTTTATGACCTCTACGTGATAGCGCGTAGCTATCTCCGGCACCACGCCCCCGTAGCGCCTGTGCAGGTGCATGCTTGAGGCAACCACATTGGACAATACCTTATCGTCCCTCAGCACCGCCACCGCCGTCTCATCGCACGACGTCTCAATCCCTAAGGTTATCATATTTTTCATGTTCTTACCACTCATAGTCGCCTCAAAGGCGTCCAGCTCGACCGGTGGGCTGCCCTTCAGCTAATTTTGCGGCTCGCTGGAATTGATATGGCATGATATGCCGTCCGACCGATATGAAAAAATAAGACCTAAAATGTCGGACTTCATTCAATTCCTACGCTCGCTCGCAAAATTTTTACGCCTCAGGGCAGACCCACCGGTAGCTGTCCGCAGAGTCGCTGCCCGTTCGGTGCCACCTGTAAAAATTTCTGATGAGCAATCAGAAATTGGTACTTTTAGAAATAGTCTAGTACTACTTACTACTGCTACTCCTCTTTGTTACGTTATTAATAGCACTCAAAATTAAGTTGGTTAACAATGGTGCGCATCCCAGTACTAATAAAATTAAAGGAAATGTTTGTATAACCCATTTCAAAAATGAATTATTAACTATTTGTTCATACCTATAACTCATGACACCCAAATAAAAAGCTAAAGTAACCAATGTTGCACCAACAACAAGTGCTATAAGAGAAATCAAAATTCTTTTAGCGAAAAAATTAACTTTATCTTTGTGTTTATCTACTTTCTGTAATAAATATACAAAAAGTTTTGACCCAAACCCAAATCCCGCTGAGATTATAAAAGTTAATATTACGGTTATGAAAATTTCTGTTAAAGTCATAACCTACCTCCTTTAAATCTTATCCTGTTCTCTGAGTCCATGTTTCAACTAGAAATTTTTACAGCCATCAGTTTTGGGGTCCACCGAGGAGTTCGTGCCGAAGGCCCCCATATAATAGGAAATTTTTATGGGTCGAGTAGTAGTTACTATCGGAATGGATATTTGGGTTACGGCCTGAACGGGGCGTAAAAATCGCGAGCGGGCATGGTTTCCGCCGCCTACGGCGGCGGAAGAGCGAGCGATTTTTCCGAGTGAAATTTTCCTCGCTGGGGAAAATTTCACGTCCCCGCGATGGCCTAACCCAAATAAATCCATTCCGTCACCTTGAAACAATGAGCTCATAAAAATTTCCCCACTCACCTTATCAACTCCGACAAAAACACGAATTTCACGCCTTCCTTCTCGGCCTCGGGGATCAGCACGGCCAGGGCGGCGATTGTCTTCTGCCTGTCATGGCCTATGCCTATGGCAGAACCTGAGCGTTTCGCCCTCTTTACGAGCTGCCCGAACTGGCCCTTGATATACTCAAAGTCTTCTTTATTATCCAGGAACACATCCCTGCGGCCGAAACCTATGCCAATTTCTTTCGCCAATTTTTTGCAAACCGACTTATTGGTGACAAGGCTGTCTAAAAAATACATATTTCGCAGCCGCAACTCGGTAAAAATGGTTTTCATTAGCTCATAATTTTCGGTCGCCTTTGACCCCTGATGATTGGAAACGCCTTTGGCGAACAGGACGTTCTCCAGCGCCTTTGTCAGCGCAGCCAGGACTTCTTCTTTTTTCATAGCGGTTGTAATGGTAATTTTTTCGGGCTTGACGCTTTTATCGTTTTCATACGGCTCAAGCGGCAGATGAAGAATCGCTTCATAGCCCTTCTGATGCGCAAGCTCGGCGATTTTCTTGGAATATG
>CAYQVM010000004.1:7519-21388 GCA_964421145.1 uncultured Planctomycetia bacterium | reverse complement strand
GGTGCGGCAGTATCGAAAAGGTAACCGGCGCCTTGATGTCAAAAACCGCGTTCACATTTTTATTATTATAACCAAAATCATCAAGCACTATCGCTATTTTAGGGGCGGGTTTTACCGGGACAACGACCGGAGCTGCGGCAGGCAAGACAAGGGGTTTTGCGATTTTAGGCGCTTCTGCACGCCCAACGCGCGCCTGCCTTTTCGGATATACCGCCTTCGGCACCCTAGTCAGCCTGTAAAACGCGAAAAATACCAACCCTATTGCTATCCCGACTAAAAAAAGCGTCCAGATATTTCTTTGTTCCGGATACCCTTTTTTATTCCGCTGTCTTGAGCGCCTCATATGATTTTATGCCTTTTATAAGGTTAATCGCGGTTTCCAGCTGTGTGTCATGCGGTTTGGGTCTTTCCGCTTTCTTCTCATCCGGTTCTTTGAGCTCCGGCCTTTCAAATATCTCTTCTTCCTCAAGTTCTTCATCTTTGGGCTTGGGGGCTATCCCCTTTGATTTCGCTACGACCACATCCGGAATTATCCCCTTATTATTAATTGCCTCGCCGTTGGGAGTAAAATATTCGGCAGTGGTGAGCCTTATTGCCGACCCGTCGCTTAACGGTATCACCGTCTGGACAGAACCCTTCCCGAATGTCTTTGCGCCCACAATAATCCCGCGCTTGTTATCCTTTATGGCCCCGGCGACAATCTCTGAGGCGCTGGCGCTTCCTTCATTCACAATGACAACCAACATAAATTCCGTATAGGGCCTCCCGTATTCGGACTTATAAACCATATCTTGGCTTTTCGCCCTGCCCTTTGTCGAAACAATCAGCTTCCCCTGCGGGAGAAACATCTCTGAGACCCTAACCGATGTCTCAAGCAGGCCGCCGGGATTGTTTCTCAGGTCAAGTATAAGGCTGTCTATACCTTTGGCCTTCAGCGCGGCCAGGGCCTTTGCCAGGTCCTTAGGCGTATTCTCCTGAAATTCAATAATCTTTACATACCCGATATTATCTTCCAAGACAGAGGCCTCTTTTATGCTCTTTATCTCAATAACGCCCCTTGTAATAACAACATCCATGAGTTTCTTTTCTTCCTCGCGAAGAATCGTAAGCGTAACCGGCGTACCGGGTTCGCCCCTGAGCTTTTTAACCGCATCATTCAAGGTCGCATCCCTCGTGGATTTTCCGTCAATCCTGACAATCTTGTCATTCGGTTTAAGCCCCGCCTTAAATGCCGGGGTGTCCTCTATCGGAGAAATAACCGTTAGTATCCCCTCTTTTAACGTTATCTCAATGCCTATCCCGCCGAATTTGCCCTCGGTTTCAACCTTCATATCTCTGTAAGACTCGGGGTCCATGAATTGGCTGTGGCTGTCCAGAGACATAAGCATGCCCTTCATCGCCCCGTAAATAAGGTCCTTGGACTGGGTTTGGGCGACATAATCATTCCTGATAATGCTTATGGTGTTCGCAAACAGCTCTACCTGCTCGTACAGGTCATCTTTTTTGGGTGGCGGGGCGCTGGCCTTCTCCTTTTCCTTCGCCAGCATCAACTGTGAAATCCCCAGGACAAAAACAACCAGCGCGATTAAGGTCATTATGCGTTTTTTATTCACCCAGCCCCTCCTATTTTTACCCAGCCCTCTCTAAAATTCATTTTTATTTTAGGAGGGGCTGGGTTCATGTCTTCTCCATTTTTTTCTTTAGCAGCTCATTTACTATTTTTGGGTTTGCCTTCCCCTTTGTTTCCTTCATTATCTGGCCGACCAAAAATGTCAACACGGAAACATTCCCCGACTTATAATCCGAAACCGCCTTAGTGTTCGCGGTCAGGACCTTTTCAATCGCGGCCAGGATGGCCTTTTCGTCGGACACCTGGGATAAATTTTTCTCTTTTACGATATCGCGGGGTTTCTTTTTTGTTTCTACCGCCTCTTTCAGTATATCCTTGGCCATCTTTCCGCTTATGCTACCATCTTCAATCATGTAAAGCATATCAGCCAAATCTCCCGGTAGAAGTCCGATCGCATCAATGGAGAGGCCAGTGGAGCTTAAGATAGCGGCTAGATCACCCATCACCCAGTTTGCCGCTATCTTTGGATTTATTTTAGCATTGCCGATTAGCCCCTCATAAAAATCAGCTACCTTTTTTTCTCTTGTCAGGACCGACGCGTCATATTCAGAAAGGCCGCGTTCGCTGATGAACCTGGCCTTTTTCTGCTCTGGCATTTCCGGCAGCGTCTTTCTGATCTCCTCCACAATCCTATCGTTCGTAGTAATCGGCGCCAGGTCCGGCTCGGGAAAATATCTGTAATCGTGCGCCTCCTCTTTACTTCGCATGGAGTTGGTGCGCTGGGCGTCATTATCCCACAGCCGTGTCTCCTGAATTATTTCTTTGCCATTTTTCAGCAGGTCCATCTGCCTCTTTGCCTCATATTCCAATGCCTGCCTTACCGCCTTGAATGAATTCATATTTTTTACTTCGGTCTTGGTGCCGAGGGCAGCCTGCCCCTTGGGCCTTACAGAGATATTGGCATCGCACCTCAGGCTCCCCTCTTCCATGTTACAGTTCGATACCTCCAGATATTCCAGGATGGTTTTAAGCCTCGTAAGGAAATCATATGCCTCGCCGGCCGAATTTATGTCCGGCTGGGTCACAATCTCCATCAGGGGGATACCCGACCTGTTGTAATCGACCAGGCTGTATTCCTCGCCTTCCTGATGAATGAGCTTTCCCGCATCCTCCTCGAGGTGAATGCGTCTTATGTTAATCCTTTTGGGCGCGCCGCCGGCATCTACATCCAAATGCCCATCGCTGGACAGCGGCTTGTCGTACTGCGATATCTGAAAATTTTTTGGAAGATCCGGATAAAAATAATGCTTCCTGTCAAACTTAGTAAACGGGGCGACTTTGCAGCTAAGCGCCAGGGCCGTCTTTATAGCCAGCATAACCGCTTTTTTGTTTACAACAGGCAAAGCGCCCGGGAACCCAAGGCACACCGGGCATACCTGGGTGTTTGGCTGGCTGCCGAATTTAGTGCTGCAGCCGCAAAACATCTTGGATGTGGTATTTAATTGAACGTGAACCTCCAGGCCTATTACGACTTCGTAGTTCATCTTATATCTTTGGCTTTCTCTTGTGCCATCCTGTATTTTGCTCATAGGTATACGCCGCCCTGAACAATGTTTCTTCGTCGAAATGTTTCGCCAGAAACTGGAGCCCGATAGGCAGGCCTTTCGACGACAATCCGCAGGGGATAGAGATCGCCGGTATCCCGGCCAGATTAACAGGTATGGTAAATACATCCGACATATACATGCTTAAGGGGTCCTCTATCTTCTCGCCGATCTTAAATGCCGGCGTAGGCGAGGTCGGCGTAAGGACGCAGTCGCATTCCTTAAAAACATGGTCAAAATCCTCTTTTATCTTGCGCCTCACCTTGAGCGCCTTTAAATAATAGGCGTCGTAATAACCGCTGCTCAGCACGTAGGTGCCGAGGATAATGCGCCTCTTTGCCTCGCTGCCAAATCCTTCCGCCCTTGTCTGCCGGTAGGTATCAATCAGATTTAGTTCCGGGAGTTTCCCCGCCTTCCACAACGGCAGGGGCACAGGCGCCCTCAGGCCATACTGCATTCCGTCAAATCTCGCCAGGTTTGAACTTGCCTCGGCGGTCGCTATTATGTAATAAACGCTTACTGCGTAATCGGTATATGGAAGCGAGACCTCCTTACAGTACGCGCCGAGTGACTTAAGCATTTCTATCGACTCTTTGATAAAAAATGCCGCCTCTTTATCCAGGCCGCTTATAAAATATTCCCTGGGAATACCTATCTTCAGGCCTTTTATATCATTGATCAGGGATTTTGTATAATCGGGGCTGGTGCAATCAGCTGAAGTAGAGTCAAGTGAATCGTGCCCGCTTATCACATTCATCAGGATCGCGGCGTCGGTAACATCTTTTGTGAGGGGCCCGATCTGGTCAAGGCTCGACGCAAACGCGATCAGGCCGTATCTTGAGACCCTGCCGTAGGTGGGCTTTAATCCCACTACGCCGCAAAGCGCCGCCGGCTGACGTATGGAGCCTCCTGTATCCGAGCCGAGCGCCAGGATCGTCTCATCAGCGGCGACTGCGGCCGCTGAACCTCCGCTTGAGCCGCCGGGTATACAGGAGAGGTCCCATGGATTCTTTGTGGGCCCGTAATGAGAGGTTTCGCAGGAGGACCCGAACGCGAATTCGTCCATATTGGCCTTGCCGATCAGGACAGCACCCTCATGCTTCAATTTTTCAACAACCGTAGCGTCATAAGGCGGCCTGAAATCTTTCAGTATCCGGGAGCCGCAGGTGGTCTCTTCGTCTTTTACGCAGATATTATCCTTGACAACTATGGGTATTCCGTATAGCAGCCTGTTTTTTTTATTCTCGATTTCCTTAAGCTGTTTTTTTATAGAGATATTGTTAACCTTTACAAAGGCGTTTACCTTTTCATCAACGGCCGCTATCCTCTTTAAGACGGCGTCTGCCACCTCGGCAGGCGAGGCCTTGTTTTCCTTATATAGTTTCTGGACCTCCGCGCAGGTCAGCTTGTAAAATCCACTCATTCTATTACCTTTGGCACCCTGAAAAAATTATCCTTCTTTGAAGGGGCATTCTTCAGGGCCTCCTCTATCTGCAGCGATGGCCTTACCTCATCCACCCTGTAAATATTCTCAAGCGGCAACGCGTGACTCATCGGCTCGGCTGTCTTGGTGTTGATCTCGTTAAGCTTGTTTATATATTCCAATATATCATTCAACTGCCTGCCCAGCCTTTTTATCTCTTCATCACTCAGGGCCAGCCTGGCAAGTTTTGAAACATAGGCGACATCTATCTCCATCTTTTTGGCATTATCCTGCGCACTCATTTGCAATCCTCGCAAATTCTTCCATGCTCAGGGATTCCGGCCTGCTATCCGCCGGCACAGCCGACCGTTCCAGAATCCCCCTGACGAACTCTTTAGTTAATCCCAAGACATTTTTATTGGACAACGTAGATAAAACTGTCTTCCTTCTCTGGTTGAATGTAAGGCGTATAATCTTAAAAAATAAATCCTCATTGTTAACCGATATGGGTGGTGACTCGCGCGGCGTAAGGCGCACCAGCGCTGAATCTACCTCCGGGGCCGGATAGAAAGAACTTCTCTTTACAACAGACATAAATTCTAAATCTGTATAAAACCCCAGAAAACAAGCCAGGGAGCCATACGCCTTAGAGCCGGCCTTAGCAAGCATCCTGTCCGCGAATTCCCTCTGCACCATCAGCAAAGCGTTTTTTATGCAGCCTCTGTTATCTATCAGCCGTTCAAGTATCGGCGTTGTAATATAATAAGGCAGGTTGCCTATTATCTTTATCCTGCCAAAAGAGGCAAGCGGCTTAAAATCAAATTTCAAAATATCCTGGCAGAGAAATTCTATATTTTTGAAACCCTGCAGCCGCTCCCTGGCAGCCCTGCACAACCCCTTGTCAAATTCTACCGCTATTACTTTTTTTGCCGCGGCGGCCAGTTCCGAAGTCGCGTTCCCTAGGCCCGCGCCTATCTCAAGGACAACGTCCTGTTTTTGTATATCGGCAAAGGCCAGGATTTTATCAGCAATGTTTTTATCAATCAGAAAATTCTGGCCTAGCTTCTTATTGGCCTTTAGGCCATTTTCCTTCAGGATCTCTCTGACCTGCGAGATTGTCAGCACAGGTTACTACCGCGTTTCTTTGCAAGCCTTACAGCAAGTTTAATTGCCTCACGCATCGAACCCGGGTCCGCTTTTGCCTTGCCCGCTATGTCAAAGCCGGTTCCGTGGTCAGGCGAGGTCCGCACAAATGGTAGCCCCAGCGTAAGGTTGACCCCGTCGTTCCTGGCAATCATCTTGAAGGCGGCCAGTCCCTGGTCATGATACATGCATACGGCCGCGTCATACCTCTGATTATAGGCATCGTGAAGCAAGGTATCCCCGGGGATCGGACCTGATATGCCGCCGTATCTGCCCTGCAACTTTCGTACGGCCGGCGTGATGGTAAGGGCCTCTTCCCTGCCAAATAGCCCCGCCTCGCCGCAATGAGGGTTCAGACCCGCCACGCCTATTTTAGGATTTTTTATTCCGAACCAGTCTTTCAGGGCCTTGTGCGTCAGTTCAACTGTATCGCATATCGATTTTATGGATATGGCTTTACTGACCTCGGACAACGGTATATGCCTGGTTACCAAAGAAACCTTTAACTTTTTTGAGACAAACATCATCGCGAATTTTTTGCAGCCGCAGAGCCTCGCGAGATATTCTGTGTGGCCCTCAAACTTCATGCCGGCTCGCAGATTATTTATTGCCTCTTTACTGACAGGCCCCGTTACCAACGCATCTGCTTTTCCGCACCTGATCAGATTAAACGCCCGGTCAATAAATTCCAAAGAGGCCTTTGCGCAGGCATTGGGGTTATTTTTATTAACGGCTGTGCTGGTAAAAATCAGGAATTCGGCTTTTTCTTTCAGCCCGGGTGCCGCCAGGGCCTTTTTGACAACCTCGGGGCCTATGCCGCGCGGGTCCCCTGTGGTTATGCAAATAATGGGTCTTGCCATTTTATCTGTAAGAGATGAAAGAATCCTTTTTTAACTGCTCGATCCAGATATTGTATTGTTTTTTCCCTTTTTCCGCAAAAATAACTTTTTCTATCTCGTCTTTTACCTCGTTGAGCTCTTTTATCCTCTCGGGTCTTTTCTCCTCAACCTTGAATATATGGTATCCGAGGCTCGTCTTGATGACGCCAGACAAATCCCCGGAATTCAGATTGAACACAACATCCTCTATCTGCTTAAGCATCTGCCCCCGCCTCGCAAGTCCCAGGTCGCCGCCCCTGTCCGCGTTAGGCCCCTTTGAATATTTCAGGGCGAGTTCATCAAAGTTTTCGCCCGCCTTCAAAAAACCCAGGATTTTCTCTGCGAGAGCCAAGGCCTCATCGTCGCTCAGATTCTCACCAGGCCTTATAAGAATATTCTTAAGCCTGACCTGCTCCGGCTCTCTGAAATCCTCTTTGTGAACCCTGTAATATTCTGCGATATCCGCAGGAGTAACTACTATCTTTTTCCTTACTTCCATCTCAACCATCTTGGCCACCCTGATCTGATCCGCGTAATTCTGCTTCAGCTCGTTTACAGAGATGCCTTCATCCTTCAATATCTCATAAAATTTGTCTTCGGACCCAAACCGGGCCTTTACGTCTTTCATCTTGAGTTCTACTTCCTCGTCGCTCACCTCTATCTTTTTCTTTTTTGCAGCGCTCAATACAAGTTTTTCTTCTATCATCCTGTTTAAGATCTCTTTCCTGCTTTTTTCCACTTCTTTCGTAAGCGCATCACCTGTCAAATTCGCCTCCAGTCTCTGGCGCATTACTTCGCAGGCGGCGTCGAGCTCGCCTTGCGTAATGGTCTCACCGTTGACGACCACGATGACCTTGTCGAGCGTGGCAGCGAAACAGATAATGGATGATAGATGATGAATAATGGATAAAATTATAAAAAATTTAAGTACCTTATAGAACATTTTTTACTGTTTGGGTTCCGGCGGCATCATTACCGGCGCGCTCGCCTCAACTTTTTGCTCCGCAGCCGGGGCCTTGGTCAGAAGTGACTCATTGATGCTCGTCTTCGTGCGGGACTTAAGCGACTCAACCAGTTTATCAAAAACATCGCGCCGCTTTTTCATAGTCAATTCATTTTTAATCCTTGCCTCTACATCTTTAAATTGCTGCGCCTCCGGCGCCTTCTTGTCGGTCAGCTTGATTATATGGAATCCAAACTGGGTCTTTACGATCCCGCTGGTCTGACCGACCTCAAGCTTCATGGCCGTCTCTTCAAATTCAGGCACCATCTGGCCTTTTGCGAAATATCCCAGATCCCCGCCCTTTTTAGCAGACGCATCCTGGGATTTTTCCTTTGCTAATTCCTCGAACGATTTCCCTTTTGAGAGCTCATCTAAGACCGCCTTCGCCTCTTCCTCTGTCTTTACAAGTATATGGGAAGCTCCCCACCTCTCCGGTATAGCAAATTCTTCCCTGTGGGAGTCATAATAATCCTGGGCCTCTTTATCCGTAACGGCCGATTTCACTTCGACCTCATCCTTGATAAATTTTGAAATCATAATCTTTTTTTGCGCCTCTGCCAGCGTTTCCTTTACCTCTTTATCGTTCTGGAGGCCCCTTTTCTTCGCTTCGTTATAGAACAGCTTCTCCAGCACCAGGTCCTCAACCAGCTCTTTTTTACGATCCTTGAGCATATTCTGATAATAAGGAGGCATCTTGGCTATTCTTTCATCAACCTCTTTTAATGTAATTGTTTCGCTTCCTACAGTAGCCACTACATCCTTTTCTCCGGCTGCCGACTTGGACTTTGCTTTTTCGCAACCCGTAAAAACAAACATCCCGATAACTAAGAAAAACACACCGATCCCCAAACACATTTTCTTACCCATTTTCTTCCCCTTTCTTATCCTTTATATTACGGTATTTTCAATACGACTATAATATCATAATTATATACTATCTTACTATTTTACACAACTTTTTTAATACTAGTTACCGCGCTTTTAATCAGGCGGCAGTATAAATCAAACCCGACCGCTTCAATATAGCCGTGTTGCTGCTCTCCCAATAGATTGCCCGCCCCCCTCAGCTGGAGGTCCTCCATCGCAATCTTAAAGCCGGCCCCAAGCTCTGTGAATTTTTTTATCGCGATCAGCCTCTTTTGTATATCGCTTGTCATAATCATGTTCTTGGGAATAAGAAAATAGGCATACGCCTTCCGCTTGAATCTTCCAACGCGGCCCCTAAGCTGGTACAGGTCGGCCAGGCCGAACATATCTGCCCTGTTAACAATAATCGTATTGGCGTTGGGTATATCTATACCTGACTCTATGATAGCTGTCGATACCAGGATGTCCGCTTCTCTCTTTATAAAGGCGGCCATCGCCGCTTCCAATTCCCTTTCGCGCATTTGGCCGTGCGCAACTACTATGCGGGCAGAGGGGGCAAGCGTTTTTATGCGGGAGGCTATCCTTTCTATGTCCTCAATCCTGTTATGTATAAAAAATACCTGCCCGCCTCTGTTGATTTCGAAACTGGCCGCGTCCTTGATAATGCCTTCATTATATTCCGAAACATGAGTCTCCACAGGCTGGCGGTCCTGTGGCGGTGTATTTATAATGGAAAGGTCCCGGGCGCCCATGAGAGACATGTAAAGTGTCCTCGGGATCGGCGTCGCAGTCAGCGTCATGACGTCCACCAGGAGCCTTAATCTCTTAAGCTTCTCCTTGTGCCTTACGCCGAACCTCTGTTCCTCATCTATGATAACCAGCCCCGGGTCCTTAAAAACTATATCTTTTGACAGTAGCCGGTGCGTACCTATGACTATATCAACGCTTCCGTCTGCCAGGCCCTTAATAATCTCTGCCTGTTCCCTTTCGGTTTTAAACCTGCTAAGCATCTGCACATTGACAGGATACTTGCTCATGCGAGCCGAAAAGGTATTGTAGTGCTGCTCCGCCAGGATCGTTGTCGGAACGAGCACGGCGGCCTGTTTATTGTCCATCACCGCCTTGAAGGCGGCCCTCAGTGCCACCTCGGTCTTGCCATATCCAACGTCGCCACACACAAGCCTATCCATCGGCTTCGGCGTTTCCATGTCCTTCTTGACTTCTGCCGTGGAACGCGCCTGGTCAGGTGTCTCAGTATAAGGAAAGGAGGCCTCCAGCTCTTTCTGCCAGTCCGCATCCTTTGAAAAACTAAAACCCGAAAGTGCTGACCTTTTTGCCTGCAGTTCTAATAATTCGTAGGCCAGGGTAAAAACACCTTTCCTTGCGCGCTCCTTGACCTTCTGCCACAATTTTGAGCCGAGCTTATAAAGCCGTGGGGGCCTGCCTTCAAAACCTATGTATCTTTGTATAAGATTCAGGTCCGATGAAGGCGCATAAAGTATTTCCTTGTCCTGATATTCTATGACGAAATGATCTACGAACTTGCCCCTCACCTTAAGATGCTTCAACCCCCGAAAAATGCCTATACCGTGCTCCACGTGCACGACATAGTCGCCTGGCGAGATATCCACAAAATTATTTATGGGGATTTCTTCGGTAAAGATCAGCGGCGCCTTTATTTTATGTGGCCGCAATTTTGAAATCGGCAGTATTATGGCGATCTGATGTTCGGCGGCGTAATACCCCGCGGTGGGATCAAAGGTCCTTATCTTCTCAACAATATTTCCGGCAAGCTGTATCCTTATCGGCAATTCAAAGGTAGCGGGATAAACATCTACCACCTCGCCCCTGTGGCTGAAATCCCCCTCCTCGGCCACGCTTGAGACATTCGTGTATCCGAAATCCACCAGCTGCCCAAGCAGCCCCTGGAGGTCAACCGCTTCTTTTGGATATATCTTTATGGACTCAAACATGTTATGTTCTCTGCGCGCAATACTGGATTTATAAATCGAGATAGGGCGGATTAGTTTATGTAATTCTTATTTCTGTACCTTTATAAAAAATCGCTTCAAAAATGTCTAATCCTTTAAATCTCCCTAAGATAGGCGGGACATCGTCTGAATCGGCGATCGCAAATATGGTTTTAAATTTAATATCGCGGATTTTACAGGTAAGATTATGAAGAAAAACTTCGGTATAGGCCCCAGGGGTTATTCCTCTGATCTCCAAATATCGCCCTTTTTTTATATCTTTTAATAACAACTCGCCTATTGTTCTCGGCAAGATTGAAATATCGGCGCCTGTATCCGCTAAAATATCAGCTACAAATAACCAATTCTTCTTTATTTGTGAATATAGGTATAAATCGATTAGTGGCCTTTTCGTCTTTCCAAATATCCCGCTTTCTTTTTCTTTATAGGGAAATATATATTGCGGCAATTAACACCCCTTCTCTAGGAATCCACTTTATCCCGATCGCGGCCTTTGGGTGTCTTTTCGCTAGTTCTGCCAATTTTTTCTTGGCATTGACCCCATGCCATACGACTTTTTTATTCATAAGTATCTGATATTCGTATTTAGGCTTCTTGGCTTCTATTTTTGACATTTTATCACCCCTCATAACTGGACTATACCACAAAAAAACGAGGAAGTAAAGATTTTTTGCGGCGGCGGGAACCATTGTTACCCAGGCATTGCCAGTCGGCAGGGCCTTTCGCTAGGTTTGCTTTCAACGCTCGCCCTACGTTCGTTGTCATTCCCGCGAAAGCGGGAATCCACAATAGTAAATTTAATATACTTGGTTTTGTTGCAGCAACCTTTGGGTGGTAGTTATGACCTGCGCAAACCTTATACGCTCAAGGCCCAGTGCCGTCTGTCAATGCCAACACAAATTTTCTATTCGCTCGCAATTCCTTTTTCTTGGGTTTATTAAATTTTTTCTAACCCGGAAATTCTAACCAGGTTGGAATAAGGATAGACGCTATCAGATTTGGGTTAGGGCTGTTTCTATGCTTATGGCAGGTATAGTTTGATTGGTTATAGGGACTGATTGCATTTTGGCGAATGTTTCGTCTATTAAAGGCATAGAGGCCAATTCATATAGCTCGCTGGCTTTTAATTCTAAGGCGGACCTTAGAACTTCTCTAGTGGCCCAATGCAAAGAAACTTGGCCCGGCATACCATACTTAACAAAAAACTGAGCTATTTTAATGACATCGCCGCGATATTCTGCTTTAGCCGCTGATGAAGTAAAAAATGAATTCGGCAAAAGAAGCAAACCTTGTCCCTCGCCATAAGATCCTCTAATAGTACCTTCAGCTGGCGCCGGATGTTTTATATGCCGATGAGCCCCCTCTTGTTTAATATCCCAATCTCCAAAATAGAGAGTACCCTCTTCTACTCTTGCATTAAACAAATATCCACCCTCTGCGATAGCGGCAATCTCTTTTCTTATTGTTTCGTCTGTCGCCTCTTTTCCATTCAAAATTATTTTGCTAATGCCGACTGGCCAGTTGCTCATCACTTGCGTTACTTCAGTATCCTTTTTTTCAGCCGTAGCAACCGGCCGAAGAAAATCGCAAGCCAATGTCTGTTCACATATTATGGATATAACACAACCTAAGACAACATATATTTTTATGGCTCGACTCATGATATATAGTTTATCAAATAAAAAGTCAGTTGTCAATTTTTATTTGAAATTATTTAAACTCAACGGCGCGTTCGGTGAACGCGCCCAACGGCGGGACAAGAATGTCCCTCCTATCCAGAATTAGAGTCTAACCTAGCAATTCTAACCAGGTTAGAATAAGGAGAACAAGGGGAAATTTTTACGGGTTATGTTTCAGCTACGTGCGATAAGGAATATACTGTGGCATCGTGGTGAGCAGGACGTAAAAAACCGCGAGCGGGCATGGTTTCCGCCGCCGTAGGCGGTGGAAGAGCGAGCGGTTTTTTCCGAGCGAAGCCCAGCCTCGCTGGGGCTGGGCGAGCGGTCCTGCGAACCACATGCCACAGTAAATATTCCGTCATGTTGATACAATGGGAGACTGTAAAAATTTCCTCCTGAGCAAGCAATTCTTCTTCTTGGTTAGAGATTGCTTCGCCCCGACTTCGTCGGGGCTCGCAATGACGAATGTTTATGGATTCCCGCTTCCGCGGGAATGACAAGGAGGCTACATTTTATTCGGCGCGGAGACTCCGAGAAGCCGCAGGCCGTTGGCCAGGATAATACGCGTGCAGTTTACCAGAAAAAGTCTGGCCCGGGTCAATTCGGCGTCATCGCCTATGACCCTGTGCTTGTCGTAGAAATAATGGAAGGTAGAGGCGAGTTCCTGCAGGTATGCCACAAGGCCGTGCGGCTCAAGGCTTAGCCCGCACATCTTGAGCGTGTAAGGAAACTGACTTAGAAGTTTAATTAAATCCAGTTCTTCTTTCTCTTTTAACAACTTCAGCAGTTTCAAATCCGCGCTGTCCGCCTTCTGCTTTTCAAGTATGCTGCAAATCCTAGCGTGGGCGTACTGGACATAATAAACCGGGTTCTGCGGCGTCTGCGATTTCGCGAGCTCCAGGTCAAAGTCCAGATGGCTGTCCGCCTTCCTCATCAAAAAGAAAAATCTTCCGGAGTCCCTGCCTACCTCATCCAGGAGTTCGCGCAGAGTCACAAACTCACCCTGCCTCGTTGACATGGAAACAGGCTTGCCTTCTCTGTACAGTGTGGCAAGCTGTATGATTATAACGGACAGCGAATCCTTATCAAAGCCCATGGCCTGTATGGCCGCCTTTATCCTTGAAATATAACCGTGATGATCCGGCCCCCATACATCAATGAGCTTGTCAAAACCTCTTTTATATTTATCCTTGTGATAGGCGATATCGGGCGCAAGATACGTATATGAACCGTCGCTTTTTATTACCACCCTGTCTTTGTCATCCCCGAACGCAGTGGACTTAAGCCATGAGGCGCCTTCGCTGTCGTAGATGTAGCCTTTACTCTTAAGGAATTTTATCTGGCTTTCAACAGCGCCAGATTTGGCAAGTTTCGCCTGGCTGTACCAGATATCAAAACCGATGCCAAAATCATCCAGATCCTTTTTTATCGTATCCATTATCCAGTCGCAGCTGAACTTAAGAAAGTAGCCCTTTCTATCCTTGTCCTCTTTGCCAAACTTTGCCTTATATTTTTCTTCTATTGCCTTGGCAATATCATATATATAAAGGCCCTTATACCCGTTTTCCGGGAATTGGGATTCCAATTTCAGCAGCTCCAGGTACCTGGCCAGCACGGAATCGGCGAGTATCGACATCTGAACGCCTTCGTCATTTATATAATACTCCCTCTTTACCTTATAACCGCAGTAGTCAAGTATGTTGGCGAGCGT
>CAYQVM010000004.1:0-7509 GCA_964421145.1 uncultured Planctomycetia bacterium | reverse complement strand
CGCCGAAGGCCGCCTGTCTGGCGTGGGCTATAGTAAGAGGCCCTGTCGGGTTGGCGCTGACAAATTCTATCAAAACCGATTTGCCCCTGCCGAAATCGGCCTTCCCAAAGGCCTCCTGCTCTTTAGAAATCGCTATTAAAGAATCATAAAACACCTCATCGGAAAACCAGAAGTTTATGAATCCGGGTGGTTTTACCTCAATTTTTTTTACGTCCGCGGCCAGATCTTTACCCTTCAGGGCCGCTTCCAATACGGAAACTACCCTTGCGGCGAATTCTACGGGCTTCTGACTCGCCGTCGATGAAAGCCGCATGGCTATATTGGTAAATAGATCGCCGTGCTCCCTGAGCTTAGGTATCTCAAGCTGAATGACTGCCGAATCAACTGGAAGGGCCGGAAACTCTTTTTTGAGCTGGTCTAACGACTTTTTGATGAGGCGGGAGATTTTTTTTTCGATGAGCGTTTTTTGCATGACGTTGGCCGCTTCTTTGGTTTTGAGAAATCCACGAGAGGGGCGTCCCCCCACAGCCTTTCAAGCCTGTAGAACGAGCGCGCGTCATCGTGAAATATGTGCACCACTACACTGTTATAATCCAGCAATATCCACTGGCCTTCCTTGTAGCCCTCAACATGCCAGGGCCTGGTGCCTTTGGCCTTAAGCGATTCGGTAATACCGTCCGCTATGGCCTTTGACTGCCTGGTGGAAGTAGCGCTGCATATAAAAAAATAATCGCAGAGATTAGAAGGCGCCTTGCGCATGTCCAGCGCGATTATATTCTCCGCCTTCTTGTCCTCTGCTCTATCCTTAATAAAAGTCAGTAATCTCTTGGCGTCTATGTAAGCTTAAACCCCTTTTATTTTGATAATATCTTGAACATGCCTGTCCCGCAGGTAGGGCATTTTCCCTTCATGGCATCTCTGCCATTCTTCATCTTTACCTTTGAAGCGTCCTTCATTTCCCTCTTCTCTTTGCACTTTAAGCAGTATCCTTCCATTTAAGCCTCCTCCTTTTATATTTTATATCAACAGAGTTTATCACATCCCCCGCCTTAGGTCAAGGGGAAAACATTATACGTATAACTTATTTTTCTCTATATACGCCCTTACGCCTTCCGGGACAAGGTACCTTATGGACTTCTTATCCTTCAGCCTCTTCCTTATCTCGCTCGATGAAATCTCAACCCCGGTAATGGCTACTGCCTGCACGTCTTTGGGAAGCTCCTCTATGGGGTATCCCGGCCGTTGGGCCACTATAAAACTGGACAGGCTGAATATCTCATCAATCTTGCGCCAGGAAAAGAGTTCTTTTAAAGAATCTGACCCGGTTATAAAGAATATTTCCGAATCGGGCCCAAACCGCTGCCTGAATTGTTTCAGGGTATCAATCGAATAGGACATGCACCTGGCGTCTATTTCTATCATTGAGGCCTCAAAATGCTCGTTCCCTTCTATGGCCAGGGATACCATATTAAACCGGTGCTGGGCGTCTATGATATCCGTCTCTTCCTTGTGGGGAGGCAGATATGAAGGCACAAATATGACCTTGTTGAGCTTCAGTTTCCAGAATGCCTCCTCTGCCAGGATCAGATGGCCGATATGGGTAGGATTAAACGTACCGCCCAGAATACCTATACGCATGGATTACTCCCTTATTTGCCCGTTGCCGTATATGACATACTTATAAGTTGTCAATTCTTCAAGCCCCATGGGCCCTCTGGCGTGCAGCTTCTCGGTTGAGATCCCTATTTCGGCGCCCATGCCGAACTGCCCTCCGTCGGTAAAACGGGTTGAGGCATTCGCATATACGCAGGCAGAATCCACTTTATTTAAAAAATAATCAGCGGTTTGTTTATCGCCTGTAACTATCGCGTCTGAATGGGCTGAGCCGTATTTTCTTATATGTGCGATGGCTTCATCCAGGCTATCCACCACCCTCACTGACAAGATCAGATCCAGATACTCGGCATACCAATCCTTTTCTGTAGCGGCCTTTATCGCCTTTTTGTCTAGGGCGGGCCCGCCTATAGCGGAAATTATCGAGCGCATCTTTTCGCAGCCTCTGATCTCAACGCCTGCATCAATAAATTTTTTTATCATGGAAGGCAGAAATCTGGCCGCTACATGCTCATGAACCAACAATGTCTCCATGGCATTACAGACGCCCGGCCTCTGGACCTTCGCGTTAAAGCAGATCTTCTCGGCCATGTTCAGGTCCGCGTGTTCATCTACATATGTGTGGCACACGCCCTTGTAATGTTTAATAACAGGTATCTTTGATTTATCCGATACAAATTTTATAAGCTCTTCCCCGCCTCGCGGCATTACCAGGTCTATATAATCCTTCTGGGCAAGCAATTGCTCTATCGCCTTCCTGTCAGTATCCGTAATCAGCGTAATCGCCGCTTCAGGGAGGCCGGACCTTTTGCAGCTTCCTTTTAAAATATCATATATGGCTATATTGGAGTTTATTGCTTCGCTGCCGCCTCTCAATATAACGACGTTCCCAGACTTAAGGCACAACCCGACGCAATCGCTGGTTACGTTCGGCCTTGACTCATAAATAATAAATATGACCCCTATCGGCACCCTGACCTTGTTGATCAGGAGCCCGTTCGGCCTTTTCTGCTCTGATATTTTTTTGCCGACGGGATCCTCCAGTCCGGCTATTGTCTTTAATGATTCGGCCATGCCTTTTATACGCTTCTCATCAAGGCGCAGCCTGTCAACCAGGGCCGCAGACAATTTATTCTTCTGTGCGTTTTTTATATCTTTCTGGTTCGCCTCTATAATATTTTTTACATTCACCTCAAGGCCCTTGGCCATATCCAGCAGGGCGGCATTCTTCCGCGAGGCCTCAACAGACGCCAATTCCACCTCCGCCTCTTTCGCCCTTTTAGCTAATTGCATAATCTCATTCTTATTTATCATGTTCTTATTGTATCAAGGCAAATTGTCTATGACAAGAGTTTTCTATTTTATCTTCTTAATCAACGGTCCCTCGGCTACGACTTGTAACCCGCTGTAGCCTCGGGATCATTTGCATATTTGAAATCAAGGGCAAATGTCAAGCTATCAAATGTTATTTATAATCAATCTTACTAATTAGTGGTAAACAAAGAAAGCTGGTGAGCGCGGAGAGGACGATGAGCCACTTAAGGCCCACCGCGGGCAGAAGGAACGCCCCTGACAGGTTGCTGGCCATGAGGGCGAGGTTGCTTATGCTGCATAGCAGAGCGAAACTGGTGGCCTCAAGCCCTGCCACCGAATTCCTCGCCATAAAATCCATAACCATAATGAATATGAACATGCCAAGCAGGCTGTACACTATATCATACGCCACCGCCGTTACCGGCGTATAATAAAGGTAGCTCAGGGTGGTAACCGCACCCAAAAATACCGAGTAAAAGAGCCATTTCTTTATATTTATCTTCTGGCTGAATTTATAATAGAGAAGTGAGCCGGCAATTCCGAAAATCGTGCTGATTGTCGCCAGTACCCCAATCCAGACCTTGCCCCACTTAAAAGTATCCCTCTGAACAAAAAATAGCGGCGTGCCAAAGGAGGGGGAATATTTATACAGGAAAATAAAAAGCCCGACGATCAGCATCCTTTTATCGGCGAATATTTTCTTTAAATCGGTTATTAAGGCGGAAGCCCCCTTGAGGTGGGGTTCATCAATCTCTCTATATAAATACGCTATAAGCGCCACCGCGATATAAACAGGAATCAACATCAGAAACGCCGCTTTATAGCTCCACCGCTCGGCCACATACCCGCCGCCTATACCCGTAAGCAGGCCCGCCACCGAAATAGATATCCACTGAACGCTTTGGATCTTGCCGGTCGCGCCGTATCTTTTTCCCTCCATGCACATGATGCCGTCCACCGCTACGTCGCGGAAGGCCGCGTTTGCGGAATTAAACAGCATCAGGCCCACGAGGAGGGCGGTCGGAATGGAAACCAAGCCTAAGGCCATGACCAGCAGTATATCGAGCGCAAGAGAAATATATATCCATACCTTTTTGTTAAAGACATTATCTATGAGATAGCCGATAAGGGGTTTTACCAGCCAGGCGAAGGTCGTTATGCTGGAGATGACCATTATCTTTTCGGGAGAGAAATGGAGCTGCTCCTTAAAATAATAAAAAAGGCCCTGGGAGGGCAGGCCTTCTATCCCCTGCGTAAAATAGACGGCGCTGCTAAGGGAAAATATCCAGAAGAGTTTTTTGTTATTCAATCGGATTACTCAGGTTTGGGAATTTCCTGTTTTGCCTTATACTTGTCCATAAGGGAACGAGACCTGTGCGTGGACAGGGCGGCCAGGCTTAAACACGTAAGCAAGAATACAACAGCAGCTACAGAGGTCGCCCTCTGTAAAAACTTGGCGGCGGATGTGCCGAAAAATGTCTGCGTGGAGCTCATCCCGAAAGCCTCGCTCAGGCCCCCGCCCCTTCCTGCCTGAAGCAATATAACAAGAATCAATATTATAGACGCAATAACATGTACTACTATCAATAATGCATACATCTTTTCTTCACCTCTCTATGGCTATGCTTTTTTTGACTATATCTGTAAATGAATCAACCTTAAGGCTTGCGCCTCCGACCAGCGCGCCGTCTATATCCGGCTGCTCAATCAAAGAGGCGATGTTTTCCGGTGTAACGCTGCCTCCGTACTGGATCCTTTTCGATTCGGCCGTATCCTTGGAATATATCTTGGACAGGAGCCCCCTGATAAATTTATGCACCTCCTGGGCCTGCTCGGGAGTTGCCGTCTTGCCCGTGCCTATCGCCCATACGGGTTCGTATGCGATAATAACCTTTAAAACATCCTGCTGCGGGATATCGCGCAGCCCGTTAACAACATGGTCCTCTACCACCTTAAATGTCTTTCCGGATTCTCGCTCTTTCAGTTTCTCTCCAACGCAAACTATTGGTGTGAGCTCCGACGAAAGCGCCCTTTTCAATTTCTTATTTACTGTCTCGTTTGTCTCATAAAAATACTGCCTGCGCTCCGAATGGCCTATGATTACGAATTTACATCCGGCGTCCTTAAGCATCGCGGCGGACACCTCGCCCGTAAACGCGCCCTTTTCTTCCCAGAAAAGGTCCTGGGCGCCGAGCGCTATATTTGAATCGGAGGTTATCTCCGAAATATCGCTTAAGGCCGTAAAAGGCGGGCAGACGACAATATCCGCGCCATCTACATTAT
Source organism: uncultured Planctomycetia bacterium (assembly GCA_964421145.1). Lineage (GTDB taxonomy): Bacteria > Omnitrophota > Gorgyraeia > JABMQH01 > JABMQH01 > CAYQVM01. The sequence goes on along the minus strand of CAYQVM010000004.1, from coordinate 2,298 downwards.
AAAGATTCCTCTTTAGGCCGTTGACGAGCTCAATTGCCTCTCCGATGGTCTTGTTCATCTTCCAATTTCCTGCAATAATCGGTTTCCGCATTATTTATCCTGCAGCGCCGCGATGCCCGGTAAGACCTTTCCTTCCAGATATTCCAATGACGCGCCGCCGCCTGTTGATATGTGCGACATTTTCTTTTCCAGGCCGAATTTTGCCACTGCCGCGGCTGTATCTCCCCCACCTATTATGGTGGTGGCCTTTAGTTCTGCTATAAATTTTGCTATCTCTCTTGAGCCCTTGTCAAATTTATCTGTTTCAAATACACCGAGTGGGCCATTCCAGACTATTGTCTTTGCGTTTTTAAGCTCTGCTTCGAATAATTTTATCGTCTTTGGGCCGATGTCCAGCCCTATCATCCCCACCGGTATTTTATTATCCGGAGTTACCTTGGCCTGGGCCGAGGCGTCCAGTTTATCGGCCACAACATGGTCCACGGGCAGCATGAGCTTTACCTTTTTCACCAGAGCCTCTTTTAGGATCTCATTTGCCAGCCCCACCTTGTCGGCCTCAAGCTTTGAATTTCCTATCTCAACGCCCTGCGCCTTCAGAAAGGTATAGGCCATGCCTCCGCCGACCAGTATCGCGTCAACCTCCTTCATCAGATTCTTTATTACTTCTATCTTATCAGAAACCTTGGCGCCACCTAAGACAGCTACATACGGTTTCTGCGGCGAGCTTACCGCCTTTTCAAAATATTCTATCTCCTTTTCAACCAGGAGGCCCGAGACGCCGGGCAAAAATTTCGTGACACCTTCTGTAGAGGCGTGCGCCCTGTGCGCGGTACCGAAGGCGTCATTCACATAGACATCGCCCAGGCCCGCAAGCTGTTTTGCGAAATTAGGGTCATTGGCCTCTTCCTCTTTATAGAACCGCACATTCTCAAGCAGTGTTACATCTCCGGACTTCATAGCATCCACTATTTTTTTGACTTCCGGGCCAATGCAATCGGGCGCCATGATAACCGATTTACCGATTAATTGCGATAATCTCTCAGCTGCGGGCTTCAGGCTGAATTTCGCCTCCGGCCCGCCCTTTGGCCTGCCCAGATGGCTCATCAGTATTACTTTAGCGCCCTTGTCAATCGCGTATTTTATCGTCGGGATCGCGGACACAATCCTGATGTCATCGGTAATATTCAGTTTATCGTCCTGCGGCACGTTAAAATCCACACGCATCAGGACCCTTTTATTTTTAATATCAATATCCTTAATGCTTTTCTTATTCATGGCGCCTTATATCCCCTTTTTTACCATATACTCGGCCAGGTCCATAACACGGCAGGAATAGGCCCATTCATTGTCGTACCACGACAGCACTTTTATAAAATTATCTTGGATAACCTTTGTGCTGGCCCCGTCTACAACAGAGCTTATTGTCGAGTGATTAAAATCGACTGATACGACAGGGTCCATCGTAAAGCCAAGGATACCCTTCATTTTTCCCTGCGATGCCTCTTTAAATGCTGCGTTGATTTCATCGACCGTCGCTTTTTTTGAGAGCAGGCATGTCAGATCCACAACAGAGACGTTCGGGACCGGGACGCGCATGGCAAAGCCGTCCAGCTTGCCCTTTAGTTCCGGTATTACCAGCGATATCGCCTTTGCGGCCCCCGTAGAAGTGGGGATCATGGAAAGCGCGGCCGCGCGGGCGCGCCGCAGGTCGGAGTGCGCCATATCCTGGACGCGCTGGTCATTTGTGTAGGCGTGTATCGTCGTCATTAATCCCTTCTCAATAGTCCATTTGTCGTTTATAATCTTTGCGATTGGCGCCAGGCAGTTGGTTGTACAGGAGGCATTGGACACCACGTTGTGATTCTTCGGGTCGTACTTATCATCGTTTACACCCATCACTATTGTTATATCCTCGCCCTCAGCAGGCGCAGAAATAATAACCTTTTTTGCTCCGCCTTTTGTTATGTGATTCTCGGCGCCTTTTACCTCTTTGCCCTTCTTGTTTACCCCGTCCTTCTTGACGGTAAACAGGCCCGTGGACTCTACCACGATCTGCACTCCAAAATCTTTCCATGGCAACTCTGAGGGGTCCTTCTTGGCCAAAACCTTAATCGGTTTTCCGTTAACCGAGATTGTATCGTCGCTTGCCAGTTTAACCTCTCCGGGAAACTGCCCATGCACGGAGTCATACTTTAATAAATGGGCGTTGGACTTCGCGTCCGTTATGTCATTTACGGCGACAAGTTCAAGCGTCTTTGACTTTTCAAGGATGGCCCTCGCCACGAGCCTGCCAATCCT
>CAYQVM010000003.1:0-28655 GCA_964421145.1 uncultured Planctomycetia bacterium | reverse complement strand
GACGTGGGGAATGCGGACCCGCAGGCCATTGTTGTGGCGAATGCGGCGTTTCAGGTGTCGGAATTCGTAGGCATGCCCGAGGCACGCATACCACTGGCGCAGGCTACTGTATACGTAGCGTGCGCGCCGAAGTCAAACGCCGCTTACATGGGCATAGAAAACGCGCTGAAAGATGTTAAAGAAGGAAGAACTCATGAAGTGCCGGCGCATCTGAAGGACGCCTCTTATAGCGGAGCGAAGCGCCTGAGCCATGGAGAAGGCTACAAATATGCCCACGATTATGAAAAACACTATGTTGAACAAGAATACGTGGCAGGCGGCAGGAAGTATTATATTCCGACGGAAATAGGGTACGAAAAGAAGATAAAAGATTGGCTGGAAACTCTGAAAGTTAGGAGCTAAAAAAGTTAGCAAATTTTTCTTGACAAAAGATTTTTCTGTGGTATACTCTTTAACAGAATTGACAAGCAGGGAATCCCAGTGTATAATATTAATAAGGTATAATTTTTAATTTTTTTGACACTGGTTCCAAAAATAGTTAAAAAACTTAAAAAAATTACCTGTGAAAAATCAGGAATAATAAAAAGGAGAATAAAAAATGAAAAAGACAATGATGTTTCTGGTTGCGGCAATCTTTTTGATGAGCACCGTATGTTTAGGGGCGAAGGTTGACCCGACAAAGGTAGCGGTCCCGCGCGACAGCGGACGCATAATTGAAACCTATGTGTCGCCGAAGGCGGACGCGCCGGTCATAGCTTATGTGCAGGATATCCATGTAAACTATGAAGCGCAGAAGGCGGAAGTTAATGTTCTTGAAGCCCTGATCAGAGACTATGGGTTTGACCTCGTATTTGTTGAAGGCAAGCCGCAGGACAGCACAAAGGACCTCAAGGCAAAGCGTGAAAAACACAGCCAGCAGGCTAAGGAAATAGCCGCGGAGAATCTTCTTAAGGAAGGCAGCATATACGGCATAGAATACTTAGACCTTGTTTCAAACTATAATTTCACGATTCAAGGCATAGAGGACATGGCCATATACAAGACAGAATACAATGACCTTATGAAGATTTACGGAGCAACCGATGAAATGTCTAAGCTCGTAGCGGCTCTTCAAAACATCGCAAACAACCTGAAGCTCCATATATATACTAAGGAGATGCGCGACCTTGATGGCAAGATAGCAGCTTATGATAAAGACGAGATTGGCTTGATCGAATACGTGAAATTTTTGGAAACAGCGGCCAAGGCCAATAATATAAATGTAAAGACGATGCTGAATCTGTCGCTTTTCATCGATTCAGCCAACCTCGAAGGCCAGATCAATTTCCCGGCCGTTGAGACAGAGAGGCAGACAGTTTTCACAACCGCTGAAAAAGCGCTTACAGGCAAGGCGAAAGAAGACCTGACAGCGGCCAACCTGAAATTCAGGACAGGCGACATGTCGCAGGCGCAATTCTATACCTATCTGAAGGGCGCCGCCGGGATCGCGAAAATAGATTTAACACCCCATAAGAACCTCGCGCTTTACACACAGTATATCACCACCTATGAAAAGATAGATACAACCATCCTGTTTAAAGAGATTGATCAGTTAGTGGAAAAGATTAAAACAGCTTCGATTAAGACGCCGGAGCAGAAAAAATTGAGCCAAATTGATAAGGGCCTCTCGATTATTTCAGATTTTGTGAACACGAAGCTTATCCCGGACGAATACAATTATTATATCCAGAACAAAGCGGGATTTGACCTGAAGGGGTGGCTTACGTTTTTAAAGACAAATTCGGCGAATTTCAAGCTTACGACCCCTGTGCCGGATAATGTCTCGGTAATTGAAGCAAACATGCCGGTCCTGGAGAATTTTTATTCCGTCTCTTTTGATAGGGATGAGGCGTTTATAAGAAACATAGCAAGCAATCTTCAGAAATACGGCAAGGATAAAGCTATTCTGATTACCGGCGGTTTCCATACGGTAAATATGAAAAAGCTTTTAAAGGATAACGGATATTCATACGTTGTCATAGCGCCGAGAGTGGATATAATAAAGGATTACAGCGGGGCGTATAAAAACAACGCCAAATTGAACCTGGATTATGTTAATAGCGCTGTTAAAAATATCCAACCGGCTGTTAACCCGGCTAATACCAAAAATATGGCCCTTCCTTCTCAAGTAGAGGCCGGCGAACTTTCTATAGATGCCGCGCTTGCAAAGGCAGACGAGTTAGCTGCTCAGGCGCCGGATAATGCTCAGATTCAACAAGCTAAAGCCAAAGTTAGAGATATACTGGATAACATGAAAGATAAAGGGTGGTTAGGCGAGAAACTTACCCCCGAACAGGAGAAAGCTGTACGCGATGCGCTTACCGAAACCGGTGTAGCACAAACCGCTACTTTAGCTGAGCCAATTGTTGTTGATATACGTGACGTAATAGCGCAACAGGCCCAAGCGGAAGGTTTGCAGGCGGGTCAGATTAATATACCTCAGATAAGGGTTATCCCGCAGGCGCGTATGCCGCAAGGCATCCGAGGCCCCGTTGTAATTGATGGCGTAGTTGTAATTGGAGATAAGGATCTTGCTAGATTTGGCGCGATGCCGCAGATGTGGGGGCACGAAATCGCAGCCTTCCACAGCGCCTCAATGGTAATGCCTGGAGATGATGAGGCACGGCATGAGTTTGCCAAACGTGTTGAGGCAAGGATGATAGACAGGATTCCGGACGCGACCACACGCTACATATCACAGGATGCTCAACAGGCGTATCTTGCTATGGGGCAGGTTCAGGATTGCAAGTATGTAGAGTTTGCTTTGAGCAATGACCTGAATAGAGAACATGGAAAAATTGTGGATGAACACGTGGCATTCCTCAGGGCGAATGGTGTTGAAGTTGATGTTAAATATTCACTGCCGCCGGGAACAGGGACGGTACGCGCAACCGCATATCAATCAAGGGGCGGCGCGCAATTAGGGCGGTCGCAAGTTACTATCGCGCCATCAGCAAATGCGCACAGATTGCCCGGCGTAATGAACCTGGGTCTTGTTTGCGCGAACCTTCAGGCTCAACCCAACAACCAGCGTCTGAGAGAAATAGCGGCCGATCAATTTAGGGCTCTTACAGGGCAGAATCTGGATCTTCCAGCGAATCCGGACGATCTAATAAAAAGAGTGCAGGATATTTCTGTTACGCTTCCTGCTCCAGCAACAGTTAACTTTAATCGAGATCTCGAACAGGAAAGAACACAGCAGATATTCAGAGTCGCAGCGTAAGAGGATTTGTTATATCGAAATTATTGGGGGCGGTCGTTTGGACCGCCCCCAATTTTTTATTTATAGGGCCGTAGCCAATATGGTAAAATAGCGCATATGAATAAAAAAGCAGTGGTGTTATTATCAGGAGGACTGGATTCTACCTTGGCGGCAAAGCTGATGCTGGATGAGGGCATTGAACTGGAGGGGATAAATTTTGTCACCTCATTTTGCACGTGCACGAAAAAGGGTTGTCAGCACCAGGCCTCTAAAGTCGCAAAAGAGCTGGGTATTAAGATAACCGTTAAAAATATCACCGAGGAATATTTGGAGGTAGTAAAGAATCCGCGTTTTGGATACGGCAGCGGGGTAAACCCCTGCATAGACTGCAGAATCTTTACATTTAAAAAGGCAAAAGAATTCATGGAAACTATAGGCGCCTCATTTGTTATTACAGGTGAGGTCTTAGGCGAACGTCCGATGTCCCAGAGGCGCGATGCGATAATGATCATTGAAAGGGAATCCGGGCTCAAAAAATTGATTGTAAGGCCGCTGTCGGCCAAGTTATTTGATCCGACGATACCGGAAGAGCTGGGTATTGTAAACAGGGAAAAACTGCTGGCGATTTCCGGCCGGTCAAGAAAACCGCAGATAGAACTTGCCAGTAAACTAAGTATTACGGAATATCCCTGCCCCGCAGGCGGCTGCCTTCTGACAGATCCAAGATTTGCAACAAGGGCAAGAGACTTGCTTACACACGATGGGTTTACGTTTGAAAACGTGCAGCTGCTTAAATTCGGCAGGCATTTCAGGCTGTCTGATTTATGCAAGCTTGTCGTAGGAAGAAACAAACAGGAGAATAACGCGATATCGGGGCTTTCAAAAGAGAAGGATATTCTGATGAACGCGGGCGGTATTCCTGCCCCGGTAGGACTTTTGAGAGGCGAAATTGACGCCGAGATTTTGAATAAGGCGCTTCGAGTCGTAGCAAGATATGCGGATGCTGAGAAGGGGACAGTTCTCACTGAGAACTGTCCCCGCACAGTGGCCATGGAATATTGGAAGGCCGGCAGCGAAGAAAGGTCCATTTCTGAAGTTGAGCCGCTGAGCGAAAAAGAACTGGAAAAAATAAGGATATAAGGTAAAATAGGGGCGGATAAGGGATTATAAGGGGAAGGGAATAGGGGAAGGAAATATGGGAAACTTATTGTTGATGTTCCGGCATTATTGTGTTGAGGTGGTGCCTGCGGTATTGATAGGGTTCTTTTTAAGCGGCCTGATTTATGAACTTATTCCGACCGGATGGGTCAATAAATATCTCGGTAAAAAAGGCATTGCCCCCGTGCTGGCGGCGACATTTGTAGGCGCGCTTCTTCCGATTTGCTGCTGGGGCTCCCTGCCGGTCGCGGTAAGTTTCTATAAAAAGGGCGCAAAGCTTGGCCCTGTCCTGGCATTCTTAATCGCGACACCTGCCACGTCTGTCAGTGCGCTTCTGGTTACGTACCGCCTGCTGGGAATTGGCTTTACTATTTATATATTTCTGGGCGTAATGTTTATGGGCCTTGTATCGGGCCTCGTCGGAAACAGGCTTAAATTTACACCCAGGTTTGTAGAAACAGACACCTGCCCTCATTGCGACGAAGAAGTACAGCTTGGCGATCCGCACAAGCACGGCAGGACCCCTGCGCAGACCTTAATAGGCGTCCTGAAGTATTCATTTATAGAGATGCCGAGAGAATTGGGCCTTGAGATCCTTATAGGCCTCATCCTGGCCGCGGTTGTGGCGAGTTTCCTGCCCATAGGCCACTTGATCAAGTATTATCTGTCGGGCTGGGCAGGCTATTTATTCAGCGTTATATTCGGCCTTCTTATGTATATATGCTCAACCGCGACCCCGCCATTGGTGGACGCGTTTATAAAACAGGGCATGAGTGTTGGCGCCGGGATGGTGCTATTGTTGATAGGCCCGATCACCAGCTACGGCACAATCCTGGTATTAAGGAAGGAATTTGGAATAAAGATACTGTTGGTATATCTGGCGCTTGTGGTGTTTTTGTCGCTTGGGCTCGGCCTCGGGTATCAACTTTTGTATTGACCATGTGATATAGAGGTGGTAAAATAAAACCATGATTATTACGAAGAAAAAACCATTAGATGAGCTGTTAAAGCACATAAAAAAAGGTGAGAAGGTATTCCTGGTGGGGTGCGGGGAGTGTTCCGCAACCTGTAAGACCGGCGGAGAGCCTGAGGTGTTGGCTGTTAAGAAGGAATTAGAGAAAGAAGGTATCGCGGTTACAGGATGGGCAGTGCCGAAGGCGCCTTGTGTGGCCGCCCAGATCAAAGGCGAATTCGCAAGGCATTTAAAAGAGGTGAAAGAGGCGAATTCTATCCTGGTCTTGGCCTGCGGCTTAGGGGCGCATTCTGTCAGGGAGAACGACAGGTTCGCCAAGGTGGTGCATGTTGCATGCGATACCTTATTTATGGGGGAGGTTGACAAGGACGGGGTTTTTAAAGAGAGGTGCAGCGCCTGCGGTGAGTGCGTTTTGGAATTAACCGGCGGTATATGCCCGATCACGCTATGCGCGAAAGGGCTTTTAAATGGTCCTTGCGGAGGGGTCAATAAAGGTAAGTGCGAGGTTGACAAAGAGAGGGATTGCGCCTGGGTGCTTATTTATAACGAATTAAAAAGACAGGGCAAACTTGAGCATTTGAAAGAGATACAGCCTCCAAAGGATTATTCAAAGATGAATAAACCCCGCCAGTTAACACTACCCGCGGCTTCTTAAGAATTTCTTGCCCTTCAGGAAAAAATAGGGGATAATAAAGCTATGGGTACAATATATCTTGATCACAACGCTACGACTCCGGTTGATCCTCTTGTATTGGAGGCAATGCTTCCCTACTATAAGGGGCTCTTCGGAAATGCCTCCAGCGTACATGAGTTCGGCAGGCTTGCCAGAAAGGGCATCGACGAAGCAAGACAAAAGGTTGCCTCTTTAATAGGCGCCAAGGACGTTGACACAATCGTTTTTACGGGCAGCGGCACAGAATCGGACAATTTTGCCGTGAAGGGCGCGGCCGAGGCGTTAAAATCCAAGGGTAACCACATAATTACAAGCTCTATAGAGCATCATGCGGTGCTAAACACCTGTAAATTTCTGGAGAAAAACGGTTTTAAGGTTACCTATCTTCCCGTAGATAAATTCGGCATCGTTGACTTAACCGCGCTGAAAAATGCGGTTACAGACAAGACGATACTGATTACCATAATATACGCCAATAACGAGATGGGAACCATAGAGCCAATTCAAGAGATCGCGCAAATAGCAAGAGATAATAATATTCTGTTTCACACAGATGCGGTCCAGGCGGCGGGCAAGCTACCGGTAGACGTTTCAAGATTAGGCGTTGATATGCTCAGCTTATCCGCTCATAAAATCTACGGGCCAAAGGGAGTGGGCGCTCTGTATGTTAAAAAAGGCGTTAAGTTGACACCCATTATCCATGGCGGCCATCATGAGAAAAACCGGCGCGCCGGCACAGAAAATGTGGCCGGCATAGTCGGCTTTGGAAAGGCGGCCGAGCTGGCGCTGAAAAATATGCCGCAGGAAACAGAATACATCAGAGGCCTGAGGGACAGGCTGGAAAACGGTATTCTAGAAAGCATCAAACATACGTATCTTAACGGCCACCCTGATAAAAGGCTGTGCAATACCTCGAACATAAGCTTTGAGTTTCTGGAGGGCGAGTCGATAATTCTGAACCTGGACATGGAAGGGGTCGCCGTCTCGACGGGCTCGGCCTGTACTTCCGGCAGCCTAGAGCCTTCGCATGTGTTGACGGCGATGGGAATCGACCCTGTCCGCACACAGGGTTCGCTGAGATTCTCTCTGGGCAAGGACAATACCGAGGACGATATTGATTTTGTAGTCAAGATTTTGCCGCCGATTATTGATAAGCTCAGAAAGATGTCGCCACTATACAAAGAGAAATAAGGGAAAAGGGTCCCTCGCTTCAAAGTAATAAGACTAGGGAAGCTCGGGATCATTTTACAGATTAAGAAAAAAGAGGGTAAAATGGAAGGGCAATATTCGGAAAAGGTGATGGACCATTTCAAGAATCCGCGTAACGTGGGCGACATGCCAGACGCCGACGGCATCGGCCACGTTGGGAACCCGATCTGTGGTGATATCATGGAACTTTACATAAAAGTCCGCGACAACGTAATAGTTGACGCTAAATTTAAGACGTTCGGGTGTGGAGCTGCGATTGCCACAAGCTCCATGGTGACGGAGCTTGTCAAGGGCAAGACCGTTGATGAAGCGCTCAAGATTTCAAACAGGGCTGTGGCAGAGGCGCTCGGAGGGCTGCCGCCCATTAAGATGCATTGTTCATTATTGGCCGAGGAGGCCTTAAAAAGCGCGATAGATGATTATATTAAAAAACATCCTAAAAAGCGATAAACAAAAGTTGACTAAAACGCCTCTTAATAGTAAAATTATATTATATAAGAAACAAATCAGAAAGGAGATGTTGTATAGGTTGCAATCTCAAAGCGGCCAGGATCGGTTAAAAAAAAGCCGCGTAATTAAAGATAAGCTGTTTAGATTGAAAGAGTTTAAAAAGGCGAAGTACGTAATAGTGTACGTTTCACAGAGCGATGAAGTAGATACGCATATACTGATTGATGAAAGCATCCGGATGGGCAAGATAGTCGGGGTTCCTGTGGTAGAACGGGGCAAGAGAGAGTTGATAATTTCCCAAATTAGCGATAGAATAAGGCAGCTTGAGATAGGGCCTTATGGCCTTAATCAACCTAAGAAAGACGAAATTCGTCCGATTCCCTGCGATGAAATGGAACTGGTTCTGGTTCCGGGAATAGCGTTTGATGAACGCGGGAATCGGCTGGGAAGAGGAAAAGGTTATTACGACAGGTTCCTTAAAAAACTTTCTGAAAGCGCCCTGACAATCGGGCTCTGTTTTGATTTCCAGAAAACGGAGTCTGTCCCGACACTGCCCCACGATATCCCCGTCCGAAAGCTCATCAGCAGTTAGCAGCAAGAGCCGATAGCAAAAAGGAGGAAACATACAATGTTTGGACAATTTAACATTGCCGTCTTTGGCATACTCATCGGCACGGGCGTGATCCTGTTTTTTGTGGGGTATTTTTCAAGGAAAATGTCCGCTGAACGCAAACTCAGAAGCGCCGAACAGAGGGCCAAGGAGATATTGGAAGAAGCGAAGAAACAACGGGATAGCAGAAAGAAGGAAGCGGATCTGGAGGCAAAGGATCTTTTGTACAAATTGAGGTCCGATTTTGAAAAAGAGACTAAGGAGAGGCGCCATGAGCTGGGCGTGCTTGAGAGGCGCCTTATGCAGAAGGAAGAAAATATCGACAGGAAGGTAGATGTCCTTGATAAGAAGGAAAGAGAGCTTGTGGACAAGGATAGGTCGGCAGGCGAAAAGGAAAAGGCGCTTTTACACCGCGAAAAAGAGCTACAGCAGCTGATTACTGACGAAAAGGATAAGCTACAGAAGATATCCGGCCTCACGGCTGATGAGGCGAAAAGACAGCTGTTTGCGAGGCTTGAAAATGAAGTAAAGCGCGAGGCCGCGAACACCATTAAAAGGATTGAGGACGAGGCCAAAGAGAAAGCGGACAAGGAGGCGAGGAAGATTATCGGCCTTGCCATACAAAGATGCGCCGCCGACCACACGGTTGAGACGACGGTGAGCGTGGTCAATCTGCCGAATGACGAGATGAAAGGCCGTATAATAGGCCGCGAAGGAAGAAACATCAGGGCGCTTGAGATAGCAACGGGTGTGGACATAATCATAGACGATACGCCGGAGGCGATCACGCTTTCGAGTTTTGACGCGGTAAAAAGAGCGACAGCCAAGCTTTCGCTTGAGAGGTTGATGGAAGACGGCCGCATCCACCCTGGCAGGATCGAGGAAGTGGTTGAAAAGGTGAAGAAAGAGATGGATGTTACCATTAAAGAAGAAGGCGAAAAGGCCATTCTGGACGTTGGCTTGCATGGCATACATCCGGAACTTGTAAAACTGCTTGGGAGGTTAAAATACAGGACCAGCTACGGCCAGAACGTGCTTCAACACTCTAAAGAGGTCGCATATCTGATGGGGATAATGGCCTCAGAGCTGAAGCTTGATTTTTATCTGGCGCGGCGCGTAGGGCTTTTACACGATATCGGAAAGGCGGTAAGCCATGAGGTGGAAGGCACTCACGCCAAGATAGGCGCCGACCTCGCGAGAAAATATAACGAGCCGGAAAGCGTCATACATGCCATGGAGGCGCACCACGGTGATCTGGAAGCGAAGACGCTATTGGCAGTACTTTGCCAGGCGGCCGACGCGATAAGCGCGTCCAGGCCGGGCGCCCGCCGTGAGACGCTTGAGACATACGTCAAGCGCCTTGAGAAACTGGAAGAAATAGCCGAGGCGTTCCCGGGCGTTGAGAAGACCTATGCCATACAGGCCGGAAGAGAGGTCAGGGTAATAGTCCAGCCAGAGAAGATTAGCGACCAGGAAGCGATTGTCCTTGCGAGGGATATCACAAAGAAGATCGAGGAAGGGCTTGAGTACCCCGGGCAGATCAAGGTTGTGGTGATACGGGAAACAAGAGCTATAGAATATGCAAAATAAAGATAGCGTTTAGCGGTTAGGGTTTGGCGTTTAGTACTAATCCCTAAACCCTATACCCTAAAAGGAGTTTTTATGCGGGTGTTATTAATCGGCGATATAGTAGGCGCTCCTGGCAGGGAGGCGGTAAAGAAACTCATTCCTGTATTGCAAAAAGAGGAAGGCATCGACTTCGTGATAGCCAACGCTGAGAATGCGGCCGGAGGAAGCGGCATCACCCCGCAATTAGCGGATGAACTTTTTGGTTATGGCGTGGATGTAATGACCACGGGGGACCACATATGGAACAAGAAAGAGATTTTCGCGTACCTGGACAAAAATGGCAGGCTGCTTAGGCCAGCGAATTATCCTAAAGGCGCGCCGGGTTTCGGTTCGGTTGCCTACGAGAAAGGTTCCAAGAAGGTCGGTGTCATAAATCTGGCAGGCAGAGTTTTTATGGATTCAATAGAGTGCCCTTTCAGGGCCGTCAGGGAAGAGATAGACAAACTAACCGCCAAGACAAACATAATCTTCGTTGACATCCACGCCGAGGCGACAAGCGAAAAGATTGCGCTCGGCTGGTATCTGGACGGCGTAGTATCGTGCGTGTTCGGGACGCACACGCACATACAGACGGCCGATGAAAGGATATTATATAAGGGCACCGCGTATATTACGGACCTGGGCATGACAGGGCCGTATGATTCTGTTATCGGAAGAAGGATCGATCAGATACTTTCGCGTTTCATAACCCAGCTTCCTACGAGGTTTGAGATGGCAGAGGAGAATGTAAAGCTCTGCGGCGCCGTAGTTGAAGTAGATGAAAAGACAGGCAAGGCCCTTTCGATAAAGAGGGTTCAAAAGGGGCTTTAATATGCATAAGATTGTCAAAAAATCAGAGCTTAACGAACAGGTGACGCTTATGGAGATAGAGGCGCCGCATGTGGTGAAGAACGCCAAGCCGGGCCAATTCGTCATAGTACACATAGACGAGAAGGCGGAGCGAATCCCTCTTACGATTTGCGACGCCGATTCAAAAAAGGGCACGATCACTATAATATTCCAGGTTGTCGGCACTACCACCTCAAGGCTTAATTTGTTGAATAAAGGCGACAGTATCAGGGATATTCTCGGGCCGCTGGGCCATCCGACAGAGATAAAAAAATACGGAAAAACAATCTGTATCGCCGGCGGAGTCGGGATCGCGGAGATACTCCCGGTGGCAAAGGCGCTTAAAGAGGAAGGCAACTATGTGCTGTCTATCATCGGGGCGCGGAGTAAGGGCCTATTGATCTTAAAGGATGAAATGCAGGCCGCCTCATCCAAATTAATGATTGCTACCGATGACGGCTCTCTAGAGCACAAGGGTTTTGTTACGGATGTGCTGGATGAGGAGTTAAAGAAGGATAAATACGAGATGATATTCTGTGTCGGGCCGATACCCATGATGAGAAGGGCCGCCCAGGTCGCGAAGGCCCGCAACGCGAAGATCAAGGTATCGTTAAATTCCAATATGGTGGATGCGACAGGCATGTGCGGCACATGCCGGATCTCGGTCGGGGGAAAGACGTATTTTACCTGCGTTGACGGGCCCGAATTTGACGGCGCGCTTGTTGATTTTGATGAACTGATCGCAAGGGATAAAAGATTCGCGAAAGAAGAAAAAATTTCGCTTGAGGAATTATGGAAAAGCTGCAAATGCGTAAACAAACCCCGCTAGAGAGAATAAAAAATTTTAACGAAGTCGCCATGGGGCTTACCGAGGAAGAGGCGGTAGCCGAGGCAAAGCGCTGCCTCAACTGCAAGAAGTCCTTTTGCGTGGAAGGCTGCCCGGTAGAGATTGAAATCCCTGCCTTTATAAAACTTATCGCCGAAAAAAAATTCAAAGAGGCCATTTTAAAGATAAAAGAGAAAAACAACCTGCCGGCGGTCTGCGGCAGGGTATGCCCGCAGGAGGACCAGTGCGAGGTAAAATGCATCCTGCATAAAAAGAAGGCCGCGATAGACATAGGTTCGCTTGAAAGATTTGCGTCGGACTGGGAATTGGAAAATAGTCCACAGTCCACAGTCCACAGTCCACAAACCATAGTTGGCCGGCCGTCAACATTGGCTAAAGTTGCCGTGATTGGCTCGGGGCCGGCTGGATTAACGTGCGCCGCAGACCTTGCCAGGATGGGTTACAAAGTCGCGCTTTTTGAATCCCTACATAAGGCCGGAGGCGTTCTTGTATATGGCATCCCGGAATTCAGGCTGCCTAAAAAAATTGTTGACCGTGAGGTGGACTATATCAGAAGCCTCGGCGTGGAATTGAAGCTGAATTTCCTGATCGGACAGACGGAAACCATAGATAATTTGAAGGCCGATGGATATAAGTCCTTTTTTATAGCGACAGGCGCGGGCCTGCCGTATTTCCTGGGTATACCTGGCGAAAACTTAAACGGCATATATTCGGCAAACGAGTTTCTTACCAGAATAAACCTTATGAAGGGTTATAAATTTCCGCAATATGATACGCCGGTTACCATAGGCTCAACAGTTGCCGTAGTGGGCGCGGGCAATGTTGCCATGGATTGCGCGCGCTGCGCGAAAAGACAGGGCGCCAAAAACGTATATATCGTTTACAGAAGGACCAAGACGGAGATGCCGGCCAGGAAAGAAGAGATTGAAAACGCCAAAGAAGAGGGTATCATATTCAAGCTGCTTACAAATCCGACGAAGATTTTCGGCGAGAACGGCTGGATTACTAAGATGGAATGCATAAAGAATGAGCTGGGCTCACCCGATACCTCAGGCAGAAGGAGGCCCGTTCCGATAAAAGGGTCAGAGTATATCATGCCGATAGATACGCTGGTCTCAGCCATAGGCCAGGGTCCGAACCCGCTCCTCATAAGCAGGGTCCCGAATCTGAAATTGAATGAAGACGGCAATATCATAGCCGATGACAACGGCACGACTTCGATAGACGGCATATTTGCCGGCGGAGATATAGTTACGGGCGCTGCCACTGTTATACTTGCGATGGGCGCCGGTAAAAAGGCGGCCAGAGCGATACATAAGTATTTAAGCAGGAAGTAATGACCCAAGACAAACATATCTATACAGTTTCCGAACTCACGCGCGAGGCCCGGATGCTACTTGAGAGCGCGTTTGAGGCCGTCTGGGTGCAGGGCGAGATCTCAAATCTGACCGCGCACTCATCGGGCCACATGTATTTCAGCCTTAAGGATGAGGGCGCGGTCTTAAACTGCGCCATGTTCAGGGCGGAGAACCAGCTTCTAAAGTTCGCCCCCAAAGACGGCATGCAGGTTTTGTGTTCCGGCAGGGTCAGCATCTATGACAAACAGGGCAGGTATCAGCTCTATGTGCAGGCGATGGAGCCAAAGGGGCTCGGGGCGCTGCAGCTCGCGTTTCAGCAATTAAAAGAGAAACTGCAGAAGGAGGGGCTGTTTGACCAGGCGCGCAAAAAAACAATCCCGTTCCTGCCGCAGAGGATAGGCATAGTCACTTCTCCGTCAGGCGCCGCCATAAGGGATATATTAAAAATATCCACCGGCCGCTTTCAAAACGTAGAGATAATAATAAATCCCGTAAAGGTGCAGGGCGAGACAGCGGCGCAGGAAATCGCCGCTGCCATAAAGGAATTTAATGAATATGGCAATATAGACGTCATGATTGTGGGCAGGGGCGGTGGCAGCGTAGAGGATTTGTGGCCGTTTAACGAGGAGATAGTCGCCCGCGCAATTTTCGATTCAAAAATACCGGTTATTTCGGCGGTCGGCCATGAGGTCGATTTTACCATTTCCGATTTCGTGGCAGACCTCAGGGCCTCAACACCTTCGGAGGCGGCAAAACTGGTTATCCCCGAGAAGGAAAAACTGATCAGCGACATAGAGACGTTTTACAGAAGGTTGACAAACAGTTTTCTGCACCTGGTGCTTCAAATGGGCCAGCGGCTCGATGACCTGACGCACAACCTTGCGATAAGACTCGATTACCTGATTAAACTGAATAAAGAGGCGTTTAACACCGTTACCGGGAAGCTTGAGGCATTAAGCCCGCTTGCGGTTTTATCCAGAGGGTACAGCATAACATTTAAACTGCCCGAAGGTAAAAGCGTCAAAGATGCCGGGTCATTGAAGTTGGGCGACAGGATCCAGACCAGGCTTCACAAAGGAAAGATTATCAGTACAGTAGAAAAGACGGGAGATTGATATGGCGGAGCAGAGTTTTGAAAAATCGCTTGAAAGGCTTGAGAAAATAGTCGGCGAACTTGAGGGCGGCGAGTTATCGCTGGATGAGGCCCTCAAAAGGTACGAGGAAGGGATAAAACTGGTGCAACTTTGTTCAAAAAAACTGGACGCGGCGCAGAAAAAAGTGGAGCTCCTGACGAAGACACCTGGCGGAAAGTTTCAGCTGAAACCTTTTGGGGTAGAACCAGGGGATAAATGAAAATAGCCCCGCTTTTTGTAAAAAGAAAGGCCCTAATAGACAGGTATCTTGATAAAATGCTGTCAGGGGAATCCATTTGGCCGCGGAGGCTTCATAAAGCGATGAGATACAGCGTATTTTCCGGAGGAAAGAGGATCCGGCCGATACTCGCGATAGAGGGCTGTTTATGCTGCGGCGGAGAAATAGCCGACTGTATCGCTGCCGCCTGCGCGGTCGAACTAGCCCACACATTCTCGCTTATTCACGACGACCTTCCGGCGATGGATGATGATGATTACAGGCGTGGCAAATTGACCTGCCACAAGAAATTTGATGAGGCGACAGCTATATTGGCCGGTGACGCACTCATCGCCAGGGCCTTTGAGATTCTAGCGCAGGGGAAAAAGCCCGCTATTGAAACAAGGCTGGTAAGAGAATTTGCCCGTTCTATAGGCAGCATTGGCATCGCGGGCGGCCAGTGCGTGGATATAGAATACGAAGGCAGAAAAAAGGAAAAAAAGGCCTTAAATTATATAAATTCGAAAAAGACAGGCGAGCTTATAAAAGTTTCTTTAAAAATGGGCGCCATATCATCGGGCGCTGATTATAAAAAAATCAGACAACTTGAGAGATTCGGCGGGTATATCGGAGAGGCCTTTCAGATTATTGATGATATTTTAGATAACGGTGATTCGGTGCGTGTTTTAGGTAAGAATGCCGCCATAAAAAGGGCAGGCCTCTTGACAGGAAGGGCAAAAGGAGCCCTTAAGATTTTCAAAGGTAAAGCGGATCCACTGAAGAAAATAGCGGATTTCTTAGTAGAAAGAAAATTATAAAATGCCGGAACTATTAAATCAGATAAACGGGCCGAAGGATTTAAAGCGCCTACCGGTTGATAAGCTGCCTCAGCTGGCCGAAGAAATAAGGCGGGAGATCATTAACGTTATATGCGCAAACGGCGGCCACCTGGCCTCGAGCCTGGGCGCGGTTGAGTTAACAATAGCGCTCCATTATCTTTTGGACGCACCGGAGGACATGATCGTCTGGGACGTGGGGCATCAGGCATACACGCATAAACTTTTGACCGGACGGCGCGACAGATTTAACACCATAAGGCAGCTTGGGGGCCTAAGCGGTTTTCCCAATAAAAATGAAAGCCCCTATGATGCCTTTACCGTAGGCCACAGCTCGACATCTATTTCCACGGCCCTGGGCCTGCTGACGGCAATGGACTTAAACGGCAAAAACAACAAAGTAGCTGTTGTCATAGGCGACGCGGCCCTGGCGGGCGGCATGGCTTTTGAAGCCCTTAATCACGCCGGCCATCTCGGCAAAAACCTGCTTGTAATATTAAACGACAACGAAATCTCCATATCCCCGACAATAGGCGCGCTAAGCAAATACCTGAACAGGATCCTGACAAACCCGCTGTATAACAGGATGAGGAAGGACGCAGAGGCGCTGCTGAAGAGGATGCCGAAGTTCGGTTACCAGGCCTTCAGGGCGGCAAGGCGTTTCGAAGAAGGACTTAAAAATCTTCTTACCGCCGGCATACTTTTTGAGGAGATGGGGTTCAGGTACTTTGGGCCGACAGATGGGCACAACATAAAACTGCTGCTTGAGATGCTTAAAAAAGTGATGGAGTTGAAAGAGCCCGTTATCATGCACGTGATCACCAAAAAAGGGAAGGGGTATAAATTTGCAGAACAGTGCCCTCGTGAATTTCACAGCGCTGCGCCCTTTGAGATAGAGACGGGCGCTAAAAGGGTAATCTCAAACGGCGAGGTGCAATTTGTAAAGGGCAGGAGCTATACCGATGTGTTCGGCGAACATATCCGGGAACTTGCCAGAAAACAAAAAGATATTGTCGCCATAACAGCGGCCATGCCTGACGGCACCGGCCTGGCAGGCTTTGCGAAGGAATTCCCGGGCAGATTTTTTGACGTAGGCATAGCTGAGCAGCATGCGGTCGGCTTCGCGGCAGGCCTCGCAAGAGGCGGGCTCAGACCCGTTGTAGCCATATATTCCACATTTTTACAGCGCGCTTACGATCAGATTGTGCATGATGTGGCCCTGCAGGACCTGCCTGTAGTGTTTGCCTTGGACAGGGCGGGGCTGGTGGGCGAAGATGGGCCGACGCACCACGGCCTTTTTGATATTTCCTATCTGAGGCATATACCGAGGATGGTTGTAATGGCCCCGATGGATACCGAGGAACTCAAGCTGATGATGGATTTTGCCGTTGGATACAAAGGGCCCATTGCGATGCGCTATCCCAGAGGCGCGGAGATAAAATCGAAAATAGAAAATAGAAAATTGAAAATTGAATTAGGAAAGGCACAAGTTTTAAAGGAAGGAAGAGATGTTGTTATTCTCGCGCTTGGCAGTATGATTGCCATGGCTGAGACAGCGGCAGGTATTCTGCAGAAGAACGGCTTAAATGCGGCTGTAGTAAATGCCAGGTTCGTAAAACCGCTTGATGAGCGGCTATTGGAAGATTTGTCCAAAAAAGCGAAGTTATTTGTTACAATAGAGGAAGGCGTTATAGAGGGCGGGTTCGGGAGCGCTGTTTTGGAGTTTTTTGAGCGGGAAAACATCACAGCCAGGGTAAAAAGGATAGGCCTGCCCAGCGCATTCATTGAGCACGGAAAGCGGGAAGAACTGTTTAAAAAATACAATCTTACCCCGGAGGGGATAGCGGCGGTCATAATGGAAAGTTTTAAAGAGGCCCCTCATGGCTAAAGTAAAGATAAATTCCGAGAGGTGCAAGGGCTGTGGGCTTTGTGTGATAACCTGCTCAAAAAAACTTATCAGCATGGAGGGGCCCGTTAACAACATGGGCCTTAAGACGGCGTTATACAAGTGGTCAAAGGAGTGCAGCGGTTGCGGGGTGTGCGCTATTGTGTGCCCCGACTGCGCGATTGTGGTGTGGCGATGACGGAAATTTTTACTTGGCTCAACCCCTCTCGGGGTTGTGCCTACGCGGGAACGTCAGGTTTTCCCCAGCGAGGAAAACCTGACTCGGAAAAATTGCTCGCTCTCCCTCGTCCCGACTTCGTCGGGACTCGGGAACCGTGCCCGCTCGCAATTTTTACGTCCCGCTCCGGCACGAACCCCTCGGGGGACCCCAAAACCGATGCCCGTAAAAATTTCCAACACGAGACTAGTGATGGCTATTAAAATATATAATTCCTTAAAAAGAGAGAAGGAAGAATTTGAGCCGATTAAGCCGCCGAATGTAAATATATATACGTGCGGCGTTACGGTTTACGATGAGTGCCATATCGGCCACGCGAGGAGTTTATATATCTTTGATGTTATGCGAAGATATCTGCGATATAGAGGATATAAGGTTAAATTTGTGCGAAACATAACCGATATTGATGACAAGATAATAAACCGAGCCAATGAACTTAAAGTTGACTGGAAAGAATTAGTAGAAAAATATGTAGCCAGATACTACGAAGATTTGAAGGCATTGGGTATCGAAAAAGGGACCTATGAGCCTCGTGCGACCGAAAACATTCCTGAGATGATCAAGTATATCAAGGCGCTCATTGATAAAGGTTATGCCTATGAGGCTGGCGGCGATGTGTATTTCAGCGTGAGAAAATTTTCCGGTTATGGAAAATTATCCGGCCAGAGCATAGACCAGATGGAGACTGGAGTCAGGATAGACCCGACAGAGCATAAAAAAGACCCTTTGGATTTCGCCTTATGGAAAAAGTCAAAAGAGGGGGAGCCTTTCTGGGCCAGCCTATGGGGAAACGGACGCCCGGGCTGGCATATAGAATGCTCTGTAATGAGCCAGAAATTTTTAAAGACAGATACGCTTGATATACATGCGGGCGGCAGGGATTTGATATTTCCCCATCATGAGAATGAGATTGCGCAGGCAGAGGTCATTACAGGCAAACCCTTCGCCAAATACTGGATCCACCACGGCCTTCTTACGATAAATAGTCAGAAAATGGCAAAATCACTTGGGAATTTCATAACGATAAAAAATTTTGCGGATAAGTATAAAAATATGAATTTGTTGAAAATATTTTTCTTATCGGCTCACTACTCTCATCCAATAGATTATACAGAGGAAAAAATTGAAGAAGCCAATAAGAGGTACGAACGTTTATGTAGAATGCTAGAGAAAGCAGAAATTATTTTTAAAAGTATTAATTCAAATAAATTAAAAAGTTTAAAACATGAAGTTGAGAAAGATAATCGATTTGCGTATATGAAAGCTAATTTTGAAAATGCGATGGATGACGATTTAAATATGCCGCAAGCGTTAGCAGTTTTAGATGGGCTTATAACGTGGAATAATACAACTATTGATTATGGTTTACATATAAAGCATAAGGAACAGCTTTATTATAATTGCCATGATCTACTTCCCCATATTATGGAGATTTTTGGTTTATCCGTTACTACTGGCTTTATTGAAGATTTGACAACCGAAGAGAAGCAGCTTATGGACGACTACCAAAAAGCAAGAAGTGAGAAGGATTATAAAATTTCGGATGAAAAGAGAACCCAATTAAATAAATTAGGGATAATTATCGAAGAGACAAAAGACGGGACTTCGTGGCGGAGGAAGGTGTAGGGGTTTGATTTATCAAACCCGTTGATAGCGAGCGCTACAACGGGCGCGATAAATCGCGCCCCCTACAAAGTATAACTATGCGATTAAAACGAAGCCTATTTATCACATTTGAGGGCATAGAGGGGTGCGGGAAGTCCACGCAGTCGAAACTGCTGTATGATTATCTGCGCAGGCGTGGATACGATTGCGTCTATACGCGAGAACCCGGGGGGACGCAGCTCGGAGAAAAGATACGCGAGACGCTGCTTCATTCAAAAAATATCGAGATTTCCAACCTGGCAGAGGTGTTTTTGTTTGAGGCGGCCAGGGCCCAGATAGTAAGAGAGATTATTGCACCCGCCCTGAACAAAAATCAGATTGTGATATGCGACAGGTTTTATGACGCGACGACGGCTTACCAGGGATTTGCCGGCGGCATTCCCCTTGATGTAATAAAGTCATTGAACATGGCGGCCACAGGGGGGCTGAAGCCGGATCTTACCATGCTTCTTGATATAGATACCCCGACAGGCCTGAAGAAGGCGAAGAAGAAGGGAAGAGACAGGATGGAGGCCAAGGCAATCGCGTATCATAAAAAGGTACGGGCGGGGTATTTAAAGCTGGCTGAGAAAGAGCCCGGGCGGATCAAAATTGTAAAAGTAGAAGCGGATTTAAACAAGACACAGGAAAAAATAAGAGATTTAGTATCATGCCGTTTAACGATATAAAAGGCCACGATAATATAAAATTTTTTTTAAAGAAGTCGCTGAGAACGGGCGAGGTAAACCACTCATATTTATTTTTAGGGCCGGAGGCAGTCGGTAAAGCCCTTACCGCTGTTGTCTTCGCAAAGGCGCTTAACTGCCTTAATGCCAAAGACGATGCCTGCAATACCTGCGCCTCATGCGTTAAGATAGAAAATAAAAACCATCCTGACGTGATGTTGGTTGGGGTTGCCGAGAAAAAAGATTCTATAGGCATTGAGCAGATAAGGGACCTGCAGGAGAAGGCTAACCTGCGGCCGTATGAGGCGCGCAAAAAGGTTTTTATTATTCAGGACGCGCATTTAATGACCGAGGCGGCGGCCAATTGCCTCCTTAAAACGCTGGAGGAGCCTCCGCGCGATACAATCATTATTCTCATCAGCTCAAGGCCCGAGGAGCTCCTTTTGACGGTAAAATCGCGGTGCAGGCAGATCAAATTTACCTCACTGGAGCTTAGGACAAGGATAGACCTGGCCGGAAAAATCGGGTTATCTGAAGAGGATATCAGGTTTCTATCAAAGGTTGAAAACATGAATATTCCCTTTTTTGCCGGGCGGGACGTGAATATTTTTGAGTATAAGAACATGATCATCTCGGAATTTGTTTCTGATGAAGGCCTCCTGGATGAAAATAGCCCGGTTTTTGAAGGGCCCAAGGAAGAAAAGAAATTTATAATTTCGGTCATCGGCAGCTGGTTCAGGGATATCCTGGTATTGAAGATGGGCGTTGGAGAAGACTTCCTTATCAATGCCGATAGGCCGGCGGAACTGGAAAAACTTAAGGATAGGTATAGTTTCGAGGAGTTGCAGGAGGCCTTGCACAATATTCAATTTGCCAATTTTTGTCTTGAAAGAAATGTGGGGCCGAAACTGGCGCTGAATGATTTAAAATTAAAAATAATCCCTCGCCAGACAGTGATGAATGAAGCTGGCTCGGGACTTGATAGAAAGGCGGATATATAGATATGGCGTACAATAAGATCGGCGTAAAACTCAGGGAGGCGGGCGAGGCGCAGAATTTCGCCGTTCTCTCTAACATGGCGCTGGAGATAGGGGATTATGTTATAGTGGAGCAGGAGATGGGGATTGAATACGGGCTTGTCGCCTCTGAGTCGCAGCCGTGTCTGGAAGAGGAGATAAAGAAAAGCGCGCCCTTAAGGGTCATAAGAAAGGCCACGGCGGGCGACATGCACCAGATAGAGATGAACAAGAAAAAGGTCAGCGAGCTCCTGGATATATGCGACAAGAAAATAGAGGAGCACAACCTGCCCATGAAGCTGGTGGACGCCGAATATTCCTTTGACAGGACAAAGGTGATGTTTTATTTTACGGCGGACACAAGGGTGGATTTCAGAAATCTGGTAAAGGACCTCGCCTCGGTATTCAAGGCGAGGATCGAACTGCGTCAGATAGGCGTGCGCGATGAGGCCAAGCTCCTGGGCGGATTCGGGCCGTGCGGAGAGACCCTGTGCTGCGCGAAATTCCTCAAGAACTTTCAGCCGGTTACCATAAAGATGGCAAAAGAGCAGAACCTGTCGCTTAACCCGACAAAAATATCCGGGCTTTGTGGAAGGCTGATGTGCTGCCTTTCATACGAGTATGATGCGTACAAAAAGCTTATGGAAGGACTGCCGCATGTGGGCGACAAGATAAAAACAAAAGACGGCGCCGGGACAGTCATAAGCATAAATGCGATAAAGAGGCTTGTCGTCGCGCAGCTGGAAGACGGAAGGCAGGTTGAAGTAATCTACAAATGAGCAAATTTTATGTAACAACTCCTTTATATTATGTTAATGCCTCGCCCCACATAGGCCATTCTTACACTACGATCGCGGCCGACTGCCTTGCGCGTTATTACCGCAGGGCGCTGGGAGAGGACAAAGTCTGGTTCCTGACCGGGACGGATGAGCACGGCCAGAAGATACAGCGCGCCGCGGATGAGGCGAATCTCACCCCGCAAAAATTTGCCGATGAGATTGTAGTTAAGTTCAAGGAGAATTGGAAGAGGCTCGGCATCTCTTACAACGACTTTATCCGAACGACCGAGGAGAGGCACCGCGAAACCGTTCAAAGGGCCCTGGATATATTGTACAAAAAAGGGGATATATATCAGGATAGATACGAAGGCCTTTACTGTACCCCATGTGAGACTTTCTGGCTTCAGTCGCAGGCAGTTGACAATTTGTGCCCGGACTGCAAAAGGCCGCTTGAGCGGATAACAGAAACGAATTATTTTTTTAAACTCTCAAAATATCAGGACTGGCTCATTTCTTACATTGAGAAAACCCCCGGATTTATTGAACCGAAGATAAGGCATAATGAGGTCCTGAGTTTCCTTAAATTAAACCGGCTTACCGACCTGTGCATTTCACGGCCAAAGGAGCGACTGGGATGGGGGATACCCCTGCCGTTTAGTCCTGCGCATGTTACGTATGTATGGTTCGACGCGCTTCTGAATTATATAAGCGCCGTCGGAAAATTTGATGAATCTGGAGTATATCGTTCGAAATGGTGGCCCGCCGACCTGCAACTCATAGGCAAGGATATACTGAGGCAGCATGCGGTATACTGGCCGATCATGCTTCATGCCCTGAAGATAGAACTGCCGCAGACAATCTTCGCGCACGGTTGGTGGCTGATGGGCGAAGGCAAGATGTCCAAATCCAGGGGCAATGTCATATCGCCGATTGAGATGGTAGATAAGTTCGGGATAGATGTTTACCGGTATTTTCTTTTGCGCGATGTGCCGTTTGGCATGGACGGCAATTTTTCGCAGGACGCGCTTATAGGGAGATTTAACGGCGACCTCGCGAACGACCTGGGCAATCTTGTGTATAGGACGCTTACCATGGTTGAAAAATATTTTGAGGGAAAGGTTCAGGGTTCAGGGTTCAGGGTTCAGGGTTCAGGGGCGGAGTTAATCGAAGAAATGAATTCACTGCCGGGCAGGATCGAAAAATGCATGAAAATCCCCGACTTTAGTCCGGCATTAGAAGAGATCTGGAAGATAATAAATACGGCAAATAAATATGTTGAGGAGACAAAACCCTGGAACCTGTCAAAGGAAAACAAGATTGATGAGCTCAAGGCGTTTATATCGCTATTGGTCGGTGTCATAAGGATGGTTTCGGACGCCATTTCACCTTTCATGCCACAGACAGCGGATTCTATAAACGAGCAGATAGGTTCAGGCGTTATAAAAAAAGGCAAACCGCTTTTCCCCCGCATAGATGTTAGTTGACACGCACTGCCACCTTGACTTTAAGGATTTTGATTCCGACAGGGACGCGGTCCTCAACAGGGCCCGGGCAAACGGCGTCGGAATCATCATTAATGTGGGCAGCTCTCTCGAAGGCTCAAAGACGGCAGTTGAGCTCGCCAAAAAATATGATTCTGTTTATGCCTCTGTAGGTATCCATCCTCACGACGCCCAGAAGATAAATGACGGCACGATTAATGAGTTAAGGAATCTGGCCTCCGGTGTAAAAAAGGTGGTGGCCATAGGCGAGGTAGGGCTCGATTATTACCGCGACCTTTCGCCGAGGGGCCTGCAGAAGGAATCGTTCAGGAAATTTATCGCGCTTTCAAAAGAGCTTGGCCTTCCTTTAATACTCCATGACCGCGACGCCCATCGGGATATGCTGGATATACTCAGAGAAGAATTCGGCAATGCAGCAATAAAAGGTGTCGTGCACTGTTTTTCCGGAGACGCAGCCTTTCTAAAAGAGTGCACAAATTTAGGCCTTTGTGTATCATTTACCTGCAATATTACTTTTAAAAACGCCTCCGGTTTGAGGGAGGTCGTCAAGGAAGCGCCTATAGAAAAACTGCTCCTTGAGACGGATGCCCCGTTTCTGGCGCCGCAGGCGCACCGGGGGAAGCGAAATGAACCCGCTTATTTGACATTTCTTGTTGAGGAGCTTTCAAGGATATACGCGCTATCCGAAGAAGACATCGCCAGGATCACGACCCATAACGCCAATGAGCTATTCGGGCTTGGCATAAAAGAGGAGAGCCAGATAGCGTATGAGATAAGGGATTCGCTTTACCTGAATATCACGAACCGCTGCACAAATGAATGCGATTTCTGCGTGAGGACGTCCACGGATTTTGTGAAGGGGCACAACCTGAAGCTCGATAAGGAGCCCTCTATAAAAGAGATATTGGGCGAACTTAAGGACCTGGACAAATACAGGGAAGTAGTTTTCTGCGGATATGGCGAGCCCACTGCCCGCCTGGATGCCTTAAAAGAGATTGCGGGATTTTTAAAACAGAACGGAAAATCGGTCCGGCTCGTGACTAACGGCCATGGGAATCTGATCAATAACCGCCCGATCGTAAAAGAACTAGCCGGCCTGATTGATAAGGTTTCGGTAAGTTTAAATACGGATACCGAAGAAAAATATAATAAGATATGCAGGCCGCAGTTCGGACGGGAGACCTTCGGGGAAATTAAGCGTTTTATAATCGAGTGCAAGGACGCGGGTATTGAGGTTGAGGCGACCTGCCTGGATCTTCCCGGCACCGATTTGGAAAAGTGCAGGTTTATCACGGAGAGAGAACTGGGTGTTAAATTCAGATTAAGGAAAGTGAATGTGGTTGGATGATGACCAAGTCCAGGGTTTCAATCGTAAGATGCGCGGATTATAAACAGCCGGAGGTAGAGGGCGCTGTTAAGATAGCGGTTGAGCTGCTGGGCGGCATAGAAAAATTTGTTAAGCCCAACAGCAGGGTCCTGATAAAGCCGAACTTATTATCGGCGAGAACGCCTGAGGAAGGCGTTGATACCCATCCGGAAGTCGTAAGGGCCGTCGCGCGCCTTGCGAAGACGGTTACACCACGTGTCCTGGTGGGCGATTCACCCGGCGGCTGGGGTATAAATGATATAGATAAGATTTATGAAAAGTCAGGAATGAAGAAAATCTGCTCGGAAGAAAATCTGGAGCTGGTTAAATTTGACAAGGCGGTGATGGTTGAGGGTTTCCCTTTCGCGGCTATCATAAAAGAGGTTGATATGATAATTTCCGTGCCGAAATTCAAATCCCACGTGACTACCATATTGACCGGCGCGGTAAAAAATATGTTCGGGGTGGTTATTGGCCTTCATAAGGCGCAATGCCATTTAAGGGCGCCGACGCCTGATAAATTGGCAAACATTGTGGCGCATGTTTATTCTCTTGCGAAACCGGCGCTCTCGATTATGGACGGTATAGTCGGGATGGAGGGGGAAGGTCCGGCGGCCGGACATTTGAGAAATTTCGGAATTATATTGGCGAGCAGCGATGCGGTTTCGCTGGATGCGGTCTTAACGGAGCTGGCGGGTATAGGGCCCCATAAGGTGCTTACCACCTATGAGGCGCAAAGGCGCGGCTGCGGCATCGCCGATTTAAACAGGATTGAAATTACGGGAGAAAGACTTGAGGACGTGAAAATAGCGCATTTCAAGCTGCCCAAGACATCCATCCTGTTTAATCTGTCGAAGCCAATATTTGATGCGGGCGTGAAGGCGGTAAAGTTTTCGCCGCATATCCTGAAGAAGGAGTGTAAGCGTTGCGGGTTGTGTTTTAAGATTTGCCCCAAGAATGCCGTAAAAAAGATTGACACGGGCGAATATGTGGTAAATACTAAGGAGTGCATACGCTGTTTCTGCTGTTACGAGGTGTGCCCGCATAAGGCGATAACATTAAAGAAATCGCTGCTGGCGAAAGTGATAATGAGGTAAGCATGAGGAGGAGTATGCTGCCTACTATAGAGTGGAAGGATGGAAGGGTGAGGTTGATTGACCAGACGAGGCTGCCGCATAAGCTTGTGTATATTGAATGCGGCGATACGAAGACACTGTGGCGCGCGATAAAGAAACTGCAGGTCAGGGGCGCGCCGGCAATCGGTATCGCCGCGTCCCTGGGCGTTGTTTTGGGCATAAGGCATTCCAAGGCGAAGGATTTCGGCGCATTCGCCAAAGAGATGGATGGGGTGATCAAGTACCTGGGTTCGGCCCGGCCTACGGCGGTGAACCTGTTCTGGGCGCTTGAGAGGATGAGGGCAACCGCGCTAAAGAATTCTAAAAGGCCAGTCGGAAGTATAAAAAAATTGTTACTGAAAGAGGCGCTCAGGGTAACAGAAGAGGATAAGGCAATTTGCAGAAGCATGGCAAAATTCGGCGCGACGCTTGTTAAAGACGGGGATACGATCCTGACGCATTGTAATGCCGGCGCGTTGGCAACGGCTGACTACGGAACTGCGCTCGGCGTCTTATACAAGGCAAAAGAGGCAGGCAGGCGATTTAAGGTTTACGCGGATGAGACGCGGCCGCTCCTGCAGGGTGCGCGCCTGACGACATGGGAACTGATGAAGCACGGCATTGACGTTACGCTGATATGCGACAACATGGCCGCGTCATTGATGGCGCAGGGCAAAATAGATAAAATCTTTGTAGGCGCCGACAGGATCGCCTCAAATGGCGATGCGGCCAATAAGATAGGGACGTACAACCTGGCGGTGCTGGCGAATTATCATAAAATACCGTTTTATGTTGTGGCGCCAATTTCCAGTTTTGATTTTACGATAAAGAGCGGAAAAGAGATACCTATAGAGGAAAGGTCGCACAGGGAAGTGCTTGAAATCGGCGGGAAATTGATAGCCCCCAGAGATGCTAAGGCGTACAACCCGGCGTTCGACGTGACTCCTAACGAGCTCATATCTGCCATTGTAACGGAAAAAGGCATATTTCGAAAGCCGTTTAAAGAAACATTGGGTAGGGGCGCGATTTATCGCGCCCGTTAATACAACGGGTTTGATAAATCAAACCCCTACATTAATTAATTATGAAACTTAAAGACATCGGAGAATTTGGGTTGATAGAGAGGATTGCCAGAGGCGTCAAGACGGATGCGTCCGTTATAAAGGGCATAGGCGATGACGCGGCTGCGCTTTCCTGGACACGAGATAAGTATTTACTTGTTACCGCGGATATGCTTATTGAAAATAGGCATTTCCTGCGCGCCGACTCGCCTGAGAGGGTTGGTTGGAAGGCGCTCTGCTGCGGTATAAGCGACATTGCGGCGATGGGCGGCGAACCAAAATGGGCGCTCTTGTCTGTCGGCCTGCCGAAAGAACTGCCTGTAAAATATGCAGACGGGATTTACGCGGGGATGAAAAAGGCGGCCAAGAAATTCGGCGTAAATATCGTCGGAGGTGACACAAACGCCTCAGATAAAATAATTTTGGATGTTATCGTATTAGGTGAGGTTAAAAAGAAAAATTTGGTATTAAGAAGCGGTGCCATGGCAGGAGATTATATTTTTGTTACAGGCAGCCTGGGAGGTTCTCTGCGCGGAAAGCATCTTGATTTTACGCCGCGGCTGAAAGAATCTCAAATTCTCGTCAAGAATTTTAAAATAAATTCTATGATAGATCTGTCTGACGGGCTTTCAAGCGACCTGGGCCACATAATAAAACAAAGTAGGGTCGGTGCAATTATTTACGAATACCTGGTCCCGAAATCAAAACTGGCGCGGACAGTTGAAAACGCTCTGTCTGACGGCGAGGATTTTGAGCTTTTATTTACGATGCCAAAAAAAGAGGCGTTTAAGCTGCTTAAGCTAAATAAAAAGCTGTTTGATATTCCGGTTACGAGAATAGGGACGATAACCGATAAAAAATTCGGCGCCAAGATAGTGGATATGTTGGGCAGAAAAAAAGACTTGGCGCCAAAAGGGTTCAGGCATTTTTAAAATTAGCCTATGAGAAAATTTTTAACAGCAAGCAGGGAAGAGACGATTAAGCTGGGTGAGAAAATAACTAAGAAATTGCACCCCGGAGATGTAGTCGCTCTTACAGGCGAGCTGGGGAGCGGGAAGACCACGCTTGTCAAAGGTATCGCGAAGGGCCTGGGCGTAAAAAATCCCCGCTATGTGAATAGCCCCTCTTTTGTCATTATAAAAGAGTATAAAGGAAAGATTCCTCTGCATCATTTTGACGTATTCAGGCTGGATTCCTTGAGCGAGCTGGATACGCTTAGTTTCGAGGAATATTTTTATGGGGACGGCATCTGCGTCGTGGAGTGGGCGGATAAGGTAAATAAATTGTTGCCGAAAAAACGCATAGAGATTAAAATAGATATTTTAAAAGAAAACCAGCGCAAAATATATATAAGGTAAATTCCATGCGGGTATTAGCCATAGACACTTCAAGCAATGTATTAGGCGTCGCTGTTCTAGATGAGGACGGCGGCAGCGTAGAATTTAATTTCAACCTGGGCTTGAGGCACGCCTCTCATCTGGCGCCTACGGTAAAAAAGGTTCTGGGGTTTGCGGACCTGGGGCTCAAGGATATAGACGCCTATTGCGTGAGTATCGGACCGGGCTCGTTTACCGGGCTTAGGATCGGAGTTTCGGCCGTAAAGGCGCTCTGGCTAGCGTGCAAGAAGAAAGTCGCGGCCGTACCTACGCTGGATGTGCTGGCGTGTAATATACCGGCTACAAATAACACAATCTGCATTGTTGTAGATGCCAAGAAAGAGAAATTTTATGCCTGTTTTTACGAGTATAAAAATAATATTCTGAAACGGCTCACGCCATACCTGTTAATAGGCCGTGATGACTTGTTAAAACGTCTTACCAGGATAAAAAATGATATACTATTAGTGGGGGATGGGATTACCGTTCTCAATACTCAATACTCAATACTCAATACTAAAAAATCAAAACGGATACACTTTACCAGCAAGGAATTCTGGTATCCTAGGGCAGTAAATGTAGCGAGGATCGGCATTGAAATGCTAAAGCAAGATAAGGTTGTAAAGGATGTGGACGCGCTGGTGCCGCTATATCTGCATCCCAGGGATGTGCAATGCAAAAAATAACACATTACAGGCCCACGTGGGCGGAAGTAGATTTAGGCGCGATAAAATATAATTTCGGACAGATAAAAAAGTGTATTTCGCCCGAGGTTAAGGTGATGGCCGTCGTAAAGGCGAACGCGTACGGCCACGGCATATTAGA
>CAYQVM010000002.1:0-32260 GCA_964421145.1 uncultured Planctomycetia bacterium | reverse complement strand
AGGAGATCTCAGGCGAATATTGTTATATTTCCTGAGCTTGCGGTTTGCGGTTATCCGCCAGAGGACCTGCTGCTTAAGCCTTCGTTTATCAGCGAGAATTTAAAAGCGGTAAACCTGCTAGCGTCAAAGATAAAAGGTATAACCGCTATAATAGGTTTTGTAGGCAAAGAAAACCAGGGCCTGTATAATTCAACCGCGCTTATTGCCGATGGTAAAATAAAAGGCGTTTATCACAAAACGCGCCTGCCGAATTACGGTGTATTTGACGAGAAGCGTTATTTTAAGGATGGCCGCGCGCCATTCGTTTTTAAAATAGGTGGCATAACCTGCGGCATAAGTATATGCGAGGACCTCTGGTATGCCGAAGGGCCCGTTAAAGTTGAGGCAAAAAAGGGGGCAAAGATAATTTTTGCCATAAATGCCTCGCCGTATTACGCAGGCAAAGGCAAGCTGCGTCAGGAAGTTATAACAAGGCAGGCAAAGGCGAATAAGACGTTTATTGCTTACGCGAATCTGGTCGGGGGGCAGGATGAGCTTGTATTCGACGGCCAGAGTTTTGTTGTAGATGATAAAGGAAAATTAATCGCGCAGGCAAAGGCGTTTAAAGAGGATTTGCTGATTGTAGATATAGGTAAAAAATCTCCTTTACATATAGAGACGCTTGATCCGCTGGATGAGATTTACCAGGCGCTGGTATTGGGCCTGCGGGATTATGTCTATAAGAACGGTTTTAAAAAAGTAGTCATCGGCCTGAGCGGAGGGGTAGATTCCGCGCTTACGGCAGCCATAGCGAAGGAGGCCCTCGGGCGGGAAAATACAATCGGGGTATTTATGCCTTCAATGTTCACATCCAAAGAGAGCGGGATAGATACGTTAAAGCTTGTAAAAAACATGGGGATAAAACTGCATGAGATCCCTATAACTAACATATTTGAGGCATATCTTAAGGACCTGAGCCGTGTGTTCAAGGGGCAGCCGAAAAATATCGCCGAGGAAAATATTCAGGCCCGCATCAGGGGCAACATACTGATGGCTATTTCCAACAAATTTGGCTATCTGGTATTGACGACGGGGAATAAAAGCGAAGTTTCCTGCGGTTATTGCACGCTCTACGGCGATATGGCAGGCGGTTTTTCGGTTATAAAGGATGTGCCGAAGACGCTGGTTTATAAGCTGGCCAAATTTGTGAACAAGGACAAAGAGATTATACCCGGGCACATTTTAACAAGGCCGCCGACAGCGGAGCTTAAACCAAACCAAAAAGACACGGATACGCTGCCGCCCTACGCGATACTTGATCCGATTATCAAGGCGTACGTGGAAGAGGATAAGGGTTTGGAAGAAATCATAAAAAAGACCAACCAGAAGGCCCTTGTATCAAAGGTCATACGCATGATTGACGCAAGCGAATACAAGCGCCGTCAGGCCTCACCCGGCATAAAAATCACGCCTAAGGCATTCGGCAAAGATAGGCGCATGCCCATCACGAACAGATTTGATGAAAAAAATTCCGGTAGTTAAGCTCAAAACAAAACAAAAAGGCAAGGTGGTGGAAGTTTCAGGCGGGCCCGGCCTGCAGAACCGCCTACTCAGCATGGGGATATATCCCGGGAGGGAAATTACCATGCTGAGCGATTCTGTGTTCAAAGGGCCTATGGCCATCAAGGTAGGCAGGGCCGTTATTGCCCTGGGTTATGGCATGGCCCAGAAAATAATCGTGGAAACGGAATGATAAAAAAGATTTTTCTGGCCGGAAATCCTAATGTCGGAAAAAGCGTTGTGTTTTCACGCCTGACCGGCGTGCAGGCAATTTCCTCTAATTATCCCGGCACGACAATAGAGATCCTCAGAGGTTTCCTGAAGATTGGACGGGAGAGCCTTGAAGTTGTGGAACTGCCCGGCGCGTATTCACTTGAGCCGAGTTCCAAGGCGGAGGAGGCGGCCGTTGCCTTATTAAAGGAGTGCCCCGAGCAGGAATGCGCGGTAATAAATATAGTGGACTCTACCAATCTGGAGCGGAATTTATATCTGACGCTGCAGCTGATAGAGGAAGGGTTCCCCGTAATAGTTTGCCTTAATATTTGCGATGAGGCGGTCCACAGGGGCATAAGCATAGACACACAGAAACTTGAGGGCCTCCTGGGCGTTCCGGTGATTTCAACCTGCGCGGTCACAGGCGCGGGCGTAAAGACGCTAATAGGCCGTATGCTTGAAGCCAGGCCCTCCGCGCGGCATAAACTTACCCGCCAGCAGAGATGGCAGGAAATCGGCAAGATCGTAGAAGCTGTCCAGCAGCTAAGCCACAGGCATCATACCCTTAGGGAGCTTCTGGAAGACGCCTCTATCAGGCCTTTTACAGGATTGTTGATCGCCTCCATTGTTATCGGTGCCTCGTTTAAGATTGTCAGATTTATCGGTGAGTTCCTTATAAACAGATTTTTTGACCCTTTATTTTTGAATTTTTATCAGCCGATTCTGGAAAAGGTAAGTGTTGCGCTTGGCGAAAAAGGATTCTGGCACCATTTACTTATAGGCACGCTGATAGACAGCAAAATAAATTTTAAGCAATGCCTTCGTGTATTGACGACCGCGCCATACATAGAGTTCGCCATGGTCCTGCCGTATATAATCTCTTTCTATTTTATGCTCGGCGTCCTTGAAGATATAGGTTTCCTGCCTCGGCTCGCGATGCTGCTGGATAACCTGCTGCACAGCGTGGGCCTTCACGGTTTCGCGATCATTCCTGTCCTTCTGGGGTTTGGTTGCAATGTGCCCGGCATACTGGCGACGCGTATCCTGGAATCCAAGCGCGAACGCTTTATCGCCTCCACCTTAATATCCATCGGCGTGCCGTGCGTGCCTTTACAGGCGATGATATTCGGCCTGCTGGGTAAATTTTCCGGTTTTTACGTGGCAGGGGTTTATCTGGTTTTATTTTCTGTATGGCTGGTATTGGGGATTATCCTGAATAGGGCCCTTAAGGGCTTCAGCCCGGAATTCTTAGTTGAGATACCGCCTTACAGAATGCCTCCCCTGGAGAGCTTGTTTCAAAAACTATTCTTAAGAATAAAAGGATTTCTGATAGACGCTGTGCCGGTAGTGCTCATAGGCGTCCTGATTGTAAATATACTTTTGTATTTTAAATTATTTGATATTTTGACCAATATTTTTTCTCCCGTGATGAGAAATCTGTTTGGTTTGCCTAAGGAGGCGATCGTAGCGGTCGTAATAGGATTTTTCAGAAAGGATGTGGCGGCCGGCATGCTTATCCCTTTGAACCTGGGCGGCAAACAGCTGTTTATAGCGGCGACCCTGCTTGCCATGACATTCCCGTGCATAGCCACCTTCGCGATTTTCTTAAAGGAGCTCGGCTTTAAGGACCTGGTAAAGGCGACGGCTATCATGATATTTTCCAGCGCTGTTGTGGGCGTTCTGCTGAATCTGGGCATTAGATGATGAAAACAAAGATTTCACGTTCGGTCATACCGCGGTTATCGGTTTATTACAGGGCGCTTATTTCGTATAAGGAGAGGGCAGTTATCTCATCGCGGGCCCTTTCTGAGCTGACCGGCTATACCGCCGCGCAGATAAGGCGGGACCTGACGTATTTTGGGCAGTTTGGGACGCCGGGCAGGGGCTATGTTGTCAGCGATCTAAAAAAAGAGATACTCAAGATTTTAGGTATAGATAAACTTTGGAATGTAGTTTTGGTCGGAGTCGGGAATCTGGGAACCGCGCTTTTATCATATAAAGGCTTTCACGAGCAGGGTTTTAATATAATAGCCGCGCTTGACAGCGATCCGAAAAAGATAGGGAAAAAGATAGGGGGCATTGTTGTCGGCCGTATCAGCGACCTGAAGAAAACGGTCCAGAAGAAAAACGCGCAGATGGCCATAGTGACTGTGCCTGCTGACGCGGCGCAGGAGACGATAAACTCCCTGATAAAGGCCGGGATAAAATCAATACTGAATTTCGCGCCTATAAGGCCGCGCGTTCCTGCCTCTGTTGAATTAATCAACATAGATTTGTCTATTGAGCTTGAAAAGCTGGCCCATTTTCTGGGAAATAAAAAATAAATCGAAATTTAAGGAGCATATCGGGAGATTTTTCCCTTGACACTATATACCGAATGATATAATATTATTACGTAAGTATTTTTTATTTTTGCGGTAGATTGTGAAAAATTTCACAAAGTTACGGCCTAATGGACACATATTTCATAGAATCACAGGATATATTTAAATTTTACGACCGGGTCGCGAGGGATTATGAGCTTTATGTCCCTGTGAAGGCCAAGTCGGGCCTGAAGGTAAAGTGCGACCATTCATTCCTGCTGCCTACCAATGATTACCTCTTAAAAAAATATACCGAAATAAAAAGAGAAGATGTTGTATTTAATGAGTACCACCCCGTAGAGCCCGCGAGGTCATTTTTCACTCATGCGAAGGAAGAGATATGCGATTATTTTACCGATTCCAACCCCAGGGGCACCACCCAAGGGGTTAATAAGGTAAAGGAGAGACCGGTCGCTATATGTGGTTTTAAGAACTGTGACCTCTTTTCATTAAAGATACAGGATTTTGTGTTTTTGGGCGGGAATGAACAGGACCAATTTTATAAGATAAGACGGGAAAGCACCCTGATTATTTCAAGCGACTGCCCGGCATTTAAAGAGGCCTGTTTCTGCAGGGCATTTGATATTGACCCTTATCCGAGCGAAGGTTTTGATTTCAATCTGGTCAACATAGGCGATGGGTATATTCTGGATGTAGCTACGGACAAGGCGAAGAAAATCATCGCAGATATAAAGGAGATATTGACCATCGCCACCTCAAACCAGGTCGGCAGGAAAGAACTTAACAGGGAGTCGGTGGTAAAGCGGCTGGATGACCACCTCTCCTATCATAAGATACCCAAGAAGGAACAATTAAAGGAGATCGTCGTTGCAGGGCATAATTCCGATGTATGGCAGGAACAGATGCAGACCTGCGTTGAATGCGGCGGTTGCGTGTTCATGTGCGATACCTGCCATTGCTTCCTTTTGTATGATGAGCCGGAAGGCGACAATGCCAAAAGGATGCGCATATGGGACGGGTGCCTGTATAAAAATTTCAGCAGGGTAGCGGGCGGGGCAAACCCCTTAAAGATGCGCTACATGCGGCTCAGGAACCGCTATCTGAAAAAATTTGATTTCTTTATAGATAATCTGGGCTATCAGGCATGCTGCGGCTGCGGCAGGTGCATTGACGTGTGCCCCGGGAAAATAGATATAAGGTATATTTTAAAAAGGCTTCACGATGAAAAATATTTACCAGCCCGTTGAGGCAATAATTGAAGATATAAAGGACGAATCACCTACAATAAAAACCTTTGTATTAAGGCCTAAGGTAGATTTTTCATTCCAGACAGGGCAGTTTATAGAGCTGACCGTGCCCGGCTTGGGCGAGGCGCCTTTTACCCCTTCCTCTGATCCGAATATAAAAGAGAAGATGGATATTACGATAATGAATGTAGGTTATGTTACTTCCAAACTGCATAGCATAAGGAGAAATGATAGCGTCGGCATACGCGGCCCCTACGGAAAGGGTTATCCGCTGGATAAGTTTGCCGGTAAAGATGTCTTGATAATAGGAGGCGGTGTTGGATTAGCGCCGTTGCGCTCCTTATTACTGACCATTTTTTCAGATATAGACAGATATAATAAGGTATTGTTAAGGTATGGGGCGCGCACCCCTAACGATATTATATACAAGGAATTGATACCCAAGTGGGCGAGGAAGAAAAAGGTGGATGTGGTTACTACCGTTGACATCGGAGATCACGCATGGAAGGGAAACGTAGGATTGGTTACTACCATATTAAAGGATTTACCCGTAAAATTGAACAACGCGGTTTCTATAGTTTGCGGGCCGCCGATAATGATGAAATTTGTTATATTGAAATTGCTGGAGATAGGGTTTAAACCGGCCGACATATATCTATCCATGGAAAAGAATATGTCCTGCGGACTCGGGAAATGCGGCCATTGCAGGATTGGAAAATTCTATGCGTGCAAAGACGGGCCTGTGTTCACGTATGAGGAACTGAAGGATATACACGATATATGGGATTAGTACAGAAGACAGAAAACAGAATACAGAAGACAGAAAAATCTGACTTCTGACATCTGTCTTCTGATCTCTGAAACAGCGATGAAAAGATTATACGTCAATTTAGAAATTTGTGACAAGTGTAGCGAATGCAAGGTATGCTGCGAATATTTTTATCATCCGCAGAATAACGGCATAACGTCGCTTCGCGAATACGCCACTTTCGCTACAATATGCCGCCACTGCGAAGAGGCGCCATGCGTTAACTCGTGTTATCATAACGCGCTTGAGCGCGCCACGGACGGTCATATCAAACGTTACAAGATGCGCTGCACCAGCTGCAAGTCCTGTTCGGTGGCGTGCCCGTTCGGGATAATATCCCAGGAGTTTATTTCATATCTGGATTCGCGGTGCGACTTTTGTGTTGGGATATCTGGAAAATTACCTAAGTGCGTCAAGAGTTGTCCAGAGAATGCAATTGATATCAAAGAGGTTCAGGAGGACCTAGAGAAAAATATATATTTCATAGGAGATAATCTGGCGGTTCAGACGCTTAAGTGGTCGCGGGAAGATATTCATCCGCCGAAGAAAACATGAAAATACTGTTTAACTACTTAATATTTCCTGGTTTCCTATTCGCCGCTTGCGTAGGGTTGATGGCGGGCTGGGTTGACAGAAAGGTTACCGCGCGCATTCAGTGGCGCGTGGGGCCGCCATGGTATCAGAATTTTGTTGATATCGCAAAATTGCTGGGTAAGGAGACCATTGTGCCCGAAGGCGCTGGCGTGACATTTTTATTGTCTCCGTATATAGGCCTGTTAAGCGTGATTTTGGTGGCGACGATTTTGGGTGCCGCCATCCGCGTGCCTATGGGAAGTTTCATAGGTGATTTAATTGTTGTTTTATATCTTCTGGTCATACCGGCTATATCTTTAATAATTGGGGCCTCGTCTTCAAGGAACCCCCTTGCCTCTATCGGCGCCTCGCGTGAGATGAAACTGGTTTTAGCGTATGAGTTGCCGTTTATATTGTCTGTTATTGCGATAATACTTAAATCACAGGGGGCTATACGGATAGGCGAGATTTTGAATCATCAGATGAATTTCGGCTCAAATATCTCTTCGCTGTCCGGGATACTGGCGTTTATTATAGCCATATTTTGCATGCAGGCAAAGTTGGGTTTTGTTCCGTTTGACGCATCTGAGGCAGAGCAGGAGATAATGGCGGGCGCCCTCATAGAGTATTCAGGGCTGCCGCTGGCAATATTTAAATTGACAAAGGCGATACTTCTTTACATCATGCCGCTGTTTTTGATAAGCTTGTTCTGGGCCGGCGGCCTGGGCCCGCTGGCGTTGATTCTAAAATATATAGCGATACTAGTTATTTTTATTCTGATAAAAAATACCAACCCGCGGCTCAGGATTGATCAGGCGCTGAAGTTTTTCTGGGGGCCGGTAACCTTATTGGCCATAGCGGCGGTAGGGCTAGCGTTGATAGGCCAATAAGGTAATGACCAATGACGAAATCCGAATGACGAATTAATTTCCAATAACCAAATTCCAAATTGGATATTGAAGAATTGAAAATTATTTAGTCATTCGTCATTGGTAATTCGGATTTAACATATATGAGTATCAAACTTAAGGCTCTGACCAAATCTTTATGGGTGTTTCATGCGGCATGCTCGCCTTGCAACAATTGCGACATCGAGATATTGGATGTCCTTACTCCGCGGCATGACGTAGAAAGGTTTGGTATAATGTTGGTAGGGAGCGTAAGGCATGCGGACGTGCTTCTCGTTACCGGAGTGCCTAATTATAAAACCAGAGATAGGCTAAAGAAGTTGTATAGCCAGGCGCCTCAGCCTTGTTTAGTTATGGCAATAGGCAGCTGCGCCTGCGGCAGGATTATGTTTAAGGATTCATATAACAGCCCGTGCCCGGTTGACGAGGTGGTGCCTGTAGCGGCGTATGTTCCTGGCTGCCCGCCCAAGCCGGAGGCGATGATTGCCGCAGTGGTGAAACTGATAAAAAAGGTTCAAGATAAAAACCAATAACAATGATAAAGAACGAAATCAAGAAAAAGTTAGCGAATAAAATAAGCGATTGGCGCGAGCACTCACCTCGCAGGGTTTACTTTTCGATCAAGCCAGAGGATATAAAAGAGGTAGCAACCATTTTGTTTAAGGAACTTAATTTGAGATTCGCAATCGCTACGGGCGAGGATACCCCGAGAGGCCTTGAGATACTGTATCATTTTAGTTTTGATAAGACGGGCGAGATGGTCTCTGCGCGCGTTTTGATCAAGAATAAGAAAAATCCCGAGATAGATTCTATTGCCGCCATATTTCCGGGCGCAGAGTGGATTGAGCGCGAGATTTGGGAAATGCTGGGTATAAATTTCAAGGGGCATCCGGATTTAAAACGGTTGCTTCTGGCCGAGGATTGGCCGGAAGGAAAGTTTCCGTTGAGGCACGAACATGAGCCATAAAGTTGTAATTCCAATAGGGCCATACCACCCCCTACAGGAGGAGCCGGAACTTTTCAGGCTTTATGTGGAAGGCGAGAAGGTTGTAGATATAGATATAGTCCTCGGTTATATGCACCGCGGCATAGAGGAACTTTCCGAACACAAGCATTTCGACCAGGTGCCGTTTTTGGTTGAGCGCATATGCGGCATCTGTTCCTCAAGCCATCCTTATGCGTTCGTTCTTGCCGTTGAAGATATCCTGGGTGGAGAAAGAACAGTCGTGCCCGAACGCGCGCTTTACATAAGGACGATAGTTGACGAGTTGCAGAGGATACACAGCCATCTGTTGTGGTTGGGTTTAGCAGGGCATTTTATCGGATACAACACCGTATGGATGTGGGCGTGGCGTTACAGAGAGCCGGTGCTGGATATGTTTGAGATGATTTCCGGAAACCGAAATCATTACGGTATGAGCAAGATTGGGGGCGTCAGGCGGGATATACAGGATGAGCACATGCCTATATTAAGGAAGGCGCTTGATGATTTGGTACCTGTTGTTGATATGTTTAAAGGCGCGGTAATGGATGACCCCGTGATACAGGCGCGGCTTAAGGGCATAGGCATACTGAATAAACAACAGGCTATTGACTGGTGTGTCGTAGGCCCTACCGCCAGGGCTGCAGGCGTAGACATAGATGTGCGGCGGGATGACCCATATGGCGCCTATGATAGAGTGAAATGGAGCGTGATTGTCAAAAAAGACGGGGATATATTTGCCAAGACCGTGGTAAGAATCCTCGAGCTTTACGAATCTGTGGGTATTATTCGTCAATGCTTAGATAAGATGCCCAAGGGAGATATTGACGCGAACGTAAAGGATATACCGCCCGGGGAAGGCATAGGGCGTGTTGAGGCGCCAAGGGGCGAGTGCTTCCATTATGTAAAGAGCGACGGCACGAACCGCCCTATAAGGCACAAGATACGCGCGCCAAGCTACATGAACGTTGCCTCCAATAAGGTTGCCGCGCTCGGCGGCACCATTTCGGACGCGGCGATTACCTTGGCCGCGGTGGATCCCTGTTACTGCTGCACCGAAAGGCTTGCGGTTTTGGATAGGCATACGGATAAGAAGATTATGGACGGCTGGGATTTGATAAAACTGTCACAGGAAAAAACCGAAAATATAAGGGCAAATAAGGGATCGCCCGCTATATGAATATGAAACTTTACCCGTGGTTTAAATTGGACCCGCTTAATAGTTTTGTGATAATGGCGATAGCCCTGTTTTATGCCTTGACATTAATCTATTCCATAGGGTTTATGAGGGGACGGGAGAGGAACCTCTCTTATTATGCCTATATCGCATTAACCGCAGTTGCCTCAATCCTCGCGGTGCTTGCCAACAATATGATTTTACTCCTTATACTTTGGGGATTTTTGGGCCTTACGTTATATCTTTTAATAATGATGGGCGATGAGGATTCCAGTTTGGTTGCGAAAAAGACATTTATCATTGTAGGCGGCTCGGATGCCCTTATGCTTCTGGGCATAGGCATAATATATCACTTAACCAACACCTTTCAAATGGATAAGATCCAGCTATCGCTTGCAGGCAATCGGTTATCAGTCGTTGCTTATATATGCATAGCCATTGCCTGTTTCGCAAAGGCGGGCGCGATGCCGTTCCATTCCTGGGTTCCCGACTGCGCAAAGAGCGCGCCAGTCCCGGTTGCGGCGTATCTACTCGCTTCATTGGATAAGTTATTAGGCATTTATCTTTTGGCCCGCTTGTCCTTGAATTTATTCACAATGAATCAGGCCATGAATATATTTTTAATGCTCGTTGGTGCATTTACAATAATCGCCGCAGTTATGATGGCCTTGGTTCAGCACAATATGGAAAGGCTTCTTGGCTATCATGCGGTTTCGCAGGTGGGCTATATGGTCTTAGGCATTGGCACAGGGAACCCCGTCGGTATTGCCGGCGGGATATTTCATATGCTGAATAATTCTATATATAAACAAGCGTTATTTTTGGCCTCAGGAAATGTGGAGCAGAAAACAGGCACAACCGATTTAGACAAATTAGGCGGGCTGTCTAAAACAATGCCTGTTACTTATGCCGTGGCGCTTATCGCAAGCTTGGCCATATCAGGCGTTCCTCCTTTTAACGGCTTTGTTTCAAAATGGATGATTTACCAGGGGCTCGTACAACAGGTCAATAGGTCACCAGGTCACCAGGTCACCAGTTTAGTTGCCGTAGTGTGCTTGGCCGCGGCAATGTTTGGATCAGGACTTACACTGGCGAGTTTTATGAAGTTGATGCATGCTACGTTCTTAGGTCAGCCGAAGAACGGAAAAACTAAAGAACCAGAGAATGAGGTTTCCTGGGCAATGTGGATACCGCCTGCGGCGTTGGCGATTCTATGCGTCGTATTCGGCGTGTTTGCGTATCAAATCCCGCTTAAATATTTTATACTTCCCGCGATCCCTGGCGTAAATTTTATCGGGACGTGGTATGCGGGATTGTCTACATTGTTGATTATTGTCGGACTGCTCCTTGGCGTATTTATATTCAGCTTAAAAGGGATAAGACCTGCTATCAGGCGGGATACCCCGTATATCGGCAGTGAGACAAAGGACCTTCCTGAAACCAGGGTGCCGGGCACAGAGTTTTACAATACTATAAAAGAATACGGGATACTGGCCAGTATTTACAAAAAGGCAGAGGCCGGTGTTTTTGACTTATATGAGCAGGGCAAGAACCTCATGCTCGGTATAGGCGGATTCTTTCGGTATCTGCATAACGGAGTCTTGCCAACGTATCTGGTCTGGACGCTTTTAGGGATGATTTGGTTATTTTTGGTATTGCTAAGGAAGTAATATGGAACTGCAACTACTTATGTTGTTTATGATTGCTGCCGCTGTCGCAGCGGTTATGATTGAAGACCTGCTCTCAAGCGTAATCGCTGTGGGCGCGGTTGGCCTAGGGCTTTCTTTGGCCTTTTTGCTCTTAAAGGCGCCGGATTTGGCAATAACCCAGCTCGTTGTTGAAATTCTTTGTCTAATTATACTTATCCGCGCAACTATAAAAAAGGACCTTCCTTTGATCACAGACGGCAGGTGGTTCTTTAATACCATTTCTACATTGCTATTTATTGCCTTATTTTTATTGTTTGGCTATTTTGCTTTCAGTGAACTGCCCCCTTTTGGCCAGCCGATTATGAGGGTGGCCCAGGATTATCTTAAGCAGGGCCTGCAAAAGACAGGCGCGGCTAATATTGTCGCTGCCATAATCTTGGATTTTAGAGGTTATGATACCTTGGGCGAGGCGACGGTCCTGTTTACTGCGGTGATGGGCGTCTTGGCGGTGATAAGGAAAATAGGAAGAGTGAAAAAATGAAGAACGCGGAAACCGGAATGACCGTAATTGTTAAGACTATCACACGCCTTACCGTGGGGCTGATACTCCTGTACGGCATATATATTGGTTTGCACGGTCATATTAGGCCGGGCGGCGGATTTGCTGGCGGAGTAATTATCGGGCTATCTTTTATTCATCTTATGCTTGCCTTTGGCAGGGAAACAGCGTTAAAAAAATTGTCTCAAACTGGCGCATCTATTTTGGAGAGCCTGGGCGGTATTATGTTTTTGTCAATAGCGCTAATCGGTTTAATAGGCGGGGGTTGTTTCTTTTTGAATTTCTTTGCGCATAAAGGCAGGCCGTTTGATTTATTCAGCGCGGGCATTATCCCCTTATGCAATATCGCTATATCTCTTAAGGTGGGGGCGGGCCTGTTTGCCATTTTTGCGGCGTTGATATTATTTAAAGGATCGGATAAAGACGAATGATTGAATATATGTTGTGCCTTGTCTTATTTTCCATCGGGCTTTACTGCGTCGTAAGAAAGAGAAATATTATCAAGATTGTCATTGGTTTGGGGATCATTGAGTACGCGGTAAATCTATTTTTTGTGCTGGTCGGATACCGCAATCAGGGCCGCGCGCCGATATTGGCTAAGGATCAGGCAATTTCAAATATGGTAGATCCTATACCGCAGGCCTTGGTATTAACCGCCATCGTCATCGGCCTGGCGATTACCGCATTGATTGTAGCCATTGCCATAAGACTCTATGAGAAGTACGGCACTTTTGATATAACCAAGATTCGGAGATTAAGCGGATGATATTACCATTGTTTGTGGCTATTCCTTTAGGTGCGGCATTCGTGATTTCGCTTCTGGCAAAGAAGGCGAAGGGGATGGCCGATGTCCTGGCCAATTTAGGCACGGGCGCTTTACTGGCATGTTCATTGTATTCTATTGCCCTGGTTAAAGCGCATAAGGTTCTAGTATATAAAGTAGGCGGCTGGATGCCCCCCATAGGAATCTGCATGGTTTTGGACGGCCTTACATCCTTTATGCTTGTTACCGTAAATTTAGTGAGCCTTCTCGTGACGATATATTCAATAGCCTACATGGAGAAATATACCGATAAATGTAAATTTTATACTTTATTTATGCTGATGCTCGCAGGTATGAACGGGATAATCATTACCGGCGATTTATTTAATCTGTTTGTCTTTTTAGAAATCGCCTCTATCGCGAGTTATGCCCT
Source organism: uncultured Planctomycetia bacterium (assembly GCA_964421145.1). Lineage (GTDB taxonomy): Bacteria > Omnitrophota > Gorgyraeia > JABMQH01 > JABMQH01 > CAYQVM01. The sequence continues at coordinate 19,085 of CAYQVM010000002.1, read as the reverse complement.
GGTTGCCTTCGGGACCGAAGCGGAGGAGCTGGAGGCGTCGTTTAAATACGCGGTTATGGGCTCGGTGGCTTCCAGCTTTGTGCTTCTGGGGATTGCTGTATTATACAGTTATACCTCTACGCTGAATATGGCGGATATCTCATTAAGCCTGTCTCAAAAAGGCGGAGGTTTAACGGTTATATTTATATCAGTGTTATTTCTAATGGGTTTTGGTTTAAAGGCGGCGCTTATTCCGTTTCATGCCTGGCTGCCGGATGCGCACCCATCCGCCCCGGCGTCAATCTCGGCGATGCTTTCAGGGGTCTTTATCAAGACATTGGGCGTATACGCTATTGCCAGGGTCTTTTTTAATATCCTAGGAGTTGATAATAAGATACTCTTTATATTGATGGTCTTAGGCCTAATCTCTATGGTCGTGGGCGCCATATTAGCTTTGGCCCAGCATGATATAAAAAGGATGTTTGCTTATTCCAGCATTAGTCAAGTAGGGTATATTGTTTTCGCATTAGGCCTTGCCACGCCTTTAGCTATTTTGGGGGCCTTATTCCACTTGTTTAATCACGCTGTTTTTAAATCGCTTCTTTTCTTAAATTCAGGCGCTATTGAATATTCCACAGGCACCCGCGACTTAAAGAGGTTAGGGGGCCTGAACAATCGCCTGCCAGTTACTGGTTATACCGGCCTTGTGGGGTCCATGAGCATTTCCGGAATTCCGCCATTGGGCGGGTTCTTTAGCAAGTTGATTATAATTATCGCCGCGGTGCAGGCAGGGTATTTTGGATTTGCCCTGATTGCCGTATTAGTGAGTATTATAACCTTAGCCTATTATTTAAAATTTATCGGATTCAGTTTTTTTGGCAAGATTAATGAGGTATGGTCAAAAATAAAAGAGGTGCCTTGGCCAATGAGATTTTCAATGACAGTTTTAGCTGTTATCTGCGCAATCAGCGGTTTACTGCTTATGTCAAATTTTAAGCCATTCCTTGAATCCGCAGCCAATGTTTTGCTGTTAGGCAAGGGTTACGCTGAGGCGATTTTTAGCGCGTTAAAATAAGATGAAAAGCAAAACCATATTGTTCATACTTGCATTTTTGGTGTGGGCCTTTTTGACTTGGCCGCTGGATTTCCAGCATCTTGTTGTCGGGATTCTTATCGCGGGTTTCATCGCTTTTATGACCGGCGATCTATTTGTGAGAAGGCCGCATATATTTAGGCATATCAGCCGTTATCTTTGGTTTCTGTATTATGTGCCCCTGTTTATTTGGGAGTGCATAAAGGCAAATATAGATGTCGCTTATCGCGTGATTCATCCTGATTTGCCAATAAATCCGGGGATTGTCAAGGTTAAAACTATATTAAAGACCGATGCGGGTTTGACATTCCTGGCGAATTCCATCACGCTTACGCCCGGCACAATGACCGTGGACATAGACCAGGAAAACGGTTTTTTATACATCCACTGGATTGATGTGAAATCCAAAGATGTCCAGAAGGCAAGCGAGCTAATTGTAAAGATATTTGAGGGCGTATTAAAGAGGATTTTTGAGTAATGGCGAAAAGAGCGCGTTGGGTGTTAGGGCTTGTATTACTTATAGGCATATTTTTGCTGGCGTGGTTTGACCCATTTTATTCTATATTGGAATGGCAATCATCTTTTTTGAAACGCTGTTTTCTGATACTATTATTTTGCGGATTATTTTGCCTTTGGCGCGTCATAAAGGGCCCAACACCCGCTGATAGGGCGGTGGCAATCGACATTTTGGGAATCCTGGTTTTGGGTTTTTGCGCAATATTAGAAATTTCTACCGGAAGGGACTGGTATATTGATATCGGCATTGCATGGGCCCTGCAGAGTTTTATCTCTACTCTGGCATTGGCCAAATATCTTGAGGGGAGAAACTTTGATGAATGAAATTATCGTATATGCATTTATTTGGATAGGTTTAATTTTTGATTTTTTTGGCTGTTTGGGATTGATTAGGCTTCCTGATGTCTACAACCGGCTTCAGGCTTCAACAAAATGCGTGACCTTGGGGACGTGCAGTATTTTGCTTGGGCTATTTTTATCCAGAGGGTTTACCGCGGCAGGCATAAAGGCGCTTCTTTGTATTCTGTTTATAATTTTGACCGCACCCGTTTCAGCGCATGCCCTGGCAAGAGGCGCGCATAAGTCAGGGATTAAGCTCTGGGACAAGTCTGTTTGCGATAAATACGCGGAAGATAAAAAATGAGATACCCGAAACTACGCGAACTTAAAGAGGCGGTAAAGGCGCTGATAAAAGGGCCGTATACGGCTAAGTTTCCTTATGCGCCGCATGAGCCATATGAGGCCTTCAGGGGCAAGCCCGAATTTCACGAAGAGGATTGCATAGGCTGCGCTGCGTGCACCCAGGTATGCCCATCGGGCGCGTTATCCTTTAAGGATGAGATTAAGAAGGGGAAGCCTGCGCGCACCTTAATTTATACAATGGATTTGTGCATATTCTGCGGCCAGTGCCAGGCGAATTGCCCTACAGAAAAAGGGATAATGCTTACAAGGGAGTTTGACCTGGCAACTACGGAAAAAAGACAGGATCTAAAACAGGAGATAGAAAAAGAGCTTATTGCCTGCGAGTGCTGCGGCGAGATCATTGTGCCGAAAGACCAATATCTATGGGTTGCGGATAGATTAGGGCCGCTTATGTTTTCAAATCCCTCCGTATTTTTAACATATCTTAGTAAATTATCCCTCGTGCCGAAAACCGAGAAAGCAAAAAAACCACAAGGGCAGCCGGACTCAAGACGAGCGGATAGATTCCGGGTCATGTGCCCGAAGTGCCGCAGGGAAGCCGTCCTCAAATCGTAAAATGTGCTACGCTATACCGGGAAAGATAATAGACATAAAACCCGGCCTTGCCATAATAGATTATTTTGGCGAGGCAAAGAAGGCCAGAAATGACTTTCTGGAACTTTCATTGGGTGATTATGTGTATGCCCAGGGCGGCTTTGTAATACAAAAAGTCAGCCGGGACGAAGCGGCCAAGTCGCTTGAGGCATGGAAAGAGCTTTTTTTCGAGCTTAAAAAGATAGACAGCCAGTTGAGTAAGTTTGATGGCAGGATAACTGCCCCTATTACAAGTCAAAAAGCCCTTAAGCTTTTTAATATAGACAAGAAGAACGAGGCAGAGTTTCTTTTTAAGACCGCAAACGCCCTCAGGCAGAAGAATCTGAGCAATTCCTGCTGTATCCACGGAATAATAGAGTTTTCAAATTTTTGCGGTAACGACTGCCTTTATTGCGGAATAAGGAAGTCAAATAAGACCTTGCCGCGATACCGAATGACACCTCAGGAGATACTGGACAGCGTAAAAGAGGCGGTCGGGCTTGGCTTTAAAGCATTGGTTCTTCAATCAGGCGAAGATAATTACTATACAACGGATGTGTTTGAAGAACTGATCAGAAAGATAAGAAGAGATTTTCCTGTTTTGATTTTTTTAAGTGTGGGCGAGAGAGGGCAGGATTTTTATATTAGTAATTCTTGATGATTATAAAAAATCAATTAGTAGATTAGAAGAGATAGGTTTAGAAATCAAAAGTATTAATGAACATACTGGAGAAGTGATGGTAATTTGTCCATTTCATTCAGATATGCATCCTTCATTAGCAATAAATTTGAAGACAGAATCGCGCATTTAAACTTTTTTAAGGAAATGGGATATCTCATCGCCACCGGAGACCTCCTGGGCCTGCCAGGCCAGATGAAAGAGGATCTGGTAGAAGACATCCTGTTGGCGAAATCATTCGGCGCCGAGATGTATTCCTTCGGGCCGTTTATACCGCATCCGGATACGCCGCTTAAGGACAGCGGAATTATTTCAAAAGATGAGATGCTTAAATTCATCGCCATTACAAGGCTGATGGTCCCGGACGCCAAGATACTCGTTACGACCGCTCTTGAGACCGTTGATGCGGGGATGCGGCGGGAGGGCCTGCTTTCGGGGGCGAATTCATTCATGCTCAATGTAACGCCGCTTAAATACAGGCGGCAATACGAGATATACAAGGACAGGGCCGATGTTGACAAGCCGGTTAATAAACAGATTGAGGAGGCGTTGGCGCTTTTGAAAGAATTAGGCAGGGCGCCTACAGATTTGGGGTTATGAACCCAGCCCCTCCTATGGAGGGGAATTGGGTTGGTAGGAGGGGCTGGGTGAAAACATTTATTGATGAAGTGACAATGCACAATATTATCGCAGAGGCCAAATTTTCAAGGCCGAAGGCAAGGCGCATTATAAAGAAGGCGCTGGATCTGAAGGGCCTTGGATTAAAAGAGGCGGCGCTGTTACTGAATTGCGATGACAGGGATTTCCTAATCGAGATCTTTAATGCGGCAAGCAGGATCAAGGAATTGATATACGGTAAAAGGGTCGTCCTTTTTGCGCCACTATATCTTTCAAACAAGTGCGCCAATGATTGCCTATATTGCGGTTTCAGGGCCCGGAACAAAAATATTAAAAGGAAGCGCTTAAGCGCGGCCGAGATTAAGAAAGAGGTCAAAGCGCTTCTGGCCCAGGGCCACAAACGGCTTCTTCTGGTGGCCTCGGAGAGCGCGGGTTCCGATATCGGTTATCTTGAAAGGGCGGTAAAAACCGTCTACGAAACAAGAAATAAGAGAGGGGTAATTCGCCGCGTAAATGTAAATGTCGCCCCGTTAAAATATAAAGAATTCAGGAGATTAAAAAAAGCAGGCATAGGGACGTATCAGTTATTTCAGGAGACATATCATAAAGAAACTTATAGAGCTATGCATACCGCGGGGCCCAAGAGCGATTATTATAAAAGGCTTTACGCAATGGATATCGCCCAGGAGGCGGGCATAGATGATGTTGGCATAGGGGTTCTTTTCGGCCTGTATGATTACAAATTTGAGGTATTGGGCCTGCTTTCTCACGCGCGGTACCTTGAAGAGAAATTTGGTGTTGGGCCACATACGATTTCAGTGCCGAGGATAGAGCCTGCCCAGGGCGCGCCCATTTCCATAAATCCGCCATGCCCTGTTTCGGGTGAGGATTTTAAGAAACTTGTGGCGGTTCTCAGGCTATCTGTCCCATATACCGGGGTGATATTGTCAACAAGGGAAACAGCCTCATTAAGGAACGAACTGCTGGATTTGGGGATTTCGCAGATCTCAGCCGGCTCAAGGACAAATCCAGGCGGATATACACAGAAAGACAGCGCCGGACAGTTTTCATTAAGCGATAGCCGCTCTTTAAGAGAGGTTATCGTAGATATTGTTAACCGCGGTTATATCCCAAGTTTCTGCACTGCCTGCTACAGGGTGGGCAGGACAGGGGAAGATTTTATGGACCTGGCAAAGCCGGGCGACATACATAATTTCTGCCTCCCGAATGCGCTTTTGACCTTTAAGGAGTACGCGCTGGATTATTGCCCCGATAAGTCGGTCGAGATTTCAGGTATTGTCGCTAAAGAGGCCGGCTCAATATCGAATACTACCGTAAAAGAGGCAACGCTTAAAAAATTGAAAGACCTTGAAAAAGGCAAAAGAGACCTTTTCTTTTAGCGTTGCAATAAACCTCCTATTTTGATATCATACCCCTGTTAGAAAAGGAAAATTATATGGATTTAAGTGTACTGTATAACATAAGTTACGGTGTATATATAGTTTCTTCCAATAAAGGCAAGGCGCTGAACGGACAGATAGCCAACACCGTTTTCCAGATAACGAGCGAACCCGCGACCATTGCTATCAGCATTAACAAACAGAACCTGACGCATGGATATATAGAGGAAAGCGGCCGTTTCAGTGTTTCGGTATTGGGCGAAGACGCGCCGCTTAATTTCATAGGTAAATTCGGTTTTAAATCAGGCAGGTCCGAGGACAAATTTAAGGATACGAAATACATCCTCCTTGATTCCGGCTGCCCTGTCGTAACGGATTATTCCGTGTGTTTCCTAGAGGTAAAGATCACAAAAAAGCTGGACTGCGGCACCCACACGCTTTTTTTGGGCGAGGCGGTTGATTTAAAAATGCTTAAGACCGGCACGCCCATGACCTACGCCTATTATCACCTTATTAAACGCGGCACAACACCAAAGACAGCGCCAACGTTTATTAAGGATGAGGTGCCGAAGAAAGAAGAGGTTGTTATGCAGAAATACAGATGTGAGGTTTGTAATTATATCTATGATCCTGCCCTCGGGGATCCGGTAGGTGGAATTAAACCTGGTACGCCTTTTGAGAAACTTCCGGATGACTGGGTATGCCCCATATGCGGGGCGGATAAAAGTAAATTTAAGAAGGAGATATCATATAATGAAAGCAAAAGTAGATAAGGATTTGTGCATCGGATGCGAGTTGTGCGTTTCTACATGCCCGGAAGTATTCAAGATGGAAGAGGACAAGGCGGTTGTTATCGGCGCATCTGTGCCGAAGGCCGCAGAAGAGACCTGCAAGAAGGCGACAGAGGATTGCCCTGTGACCGCTATAATCCTGAGTTGATTTTTTAAGAGGGGGGTGTTTTTATGGTAGAATTAAAATCGTTGGTGCAGACGGCTGACTGGAAACAGGAGAAACACGTGCCGGTGATAGACGGGCCCGCCAGCGTAAAAAAAGGCGAGGCGGTAAAGATTACGGTATCCGTAGGCAAACAGATAGCGCATCCCAACAAGACGGAACATCATATCCGCTGGATAGCGGTTTATTTTCAGCCGAGAGGCGAAAAGTTTCCGTATAATGTAGGGATGTTTGATTTTGCCGCGCACGGAGAATCCACCCAGGGCCCGGATACGAGCACGGTTTATACTAATCCAGAAGCGACAGTAAGTTTTAAGACGGAAAAATCAGGGACCATCCTGGCTGTTTCGTACTGTAATATACACGGTTTGTGGGAGGGCTCTAAGGATATAGAAATAATATAAGGAAGAGGATGAAATTATGAAAAAATCTGAGAAAACCATGCAAAAATCTATAAAAGGAACCAAAACAGAGAAGAACTTACTGGCTTCTTTTGCAGGAGAATCACAGGCAAGAAATCGATATACCTATTTTGCCTCTGTTGCAAAAAAGGCTGGCTATGAACAAATAGCAGCAATATTTTTAGAAACTGCTGATAACGAAAAAGAACATGCTAAAAGGTTCTTTAAACTTTTGGAGGGTGGAGATGTAGAAATTACAGCAGCCTATCCAGCAGGTATAATAGGCGATACTGCAGCAAACCTGGAGGCAGCTGCACTTGGGGAAAATCTCGAATGGACAAAGCTTTACAAAAAAGCGCAAGTAATAGCACGCGAGGAAGGTTTTGAAGAAATAACTAGCCAATTTAAGGAAATAGCAGAGGTAGAAGAACAACATGAGAAGAGATATCGAAAATTATTGAAGAACATAAAAGACGGGAAGGTATTTAAAAAGGATATAGTAGTTAAGTGGAAATGTCGCAATTGCGGATATGTCCACGAGGGAAAGGAGACCCCTGAAGAATGCCCGGCCTGTGCACATCCACAGGCATTTTACGAACTACTTTGTGAAAATTATTAATTGTTAAAGAGGAAACTATGGATGTTCAGGGCTTATTCGTAGAGATAGGCTTTACCCCTAATGTGCATTTTGTCAAAGATATTGGAATCAACCAATCCGGAGAAATAAAGGTGAACTGTCACAACGAGACGAATGTTCCGGGTATATTTGCCGCAGGCGATGTTACGGGTGTGCCGGAGAAGCAGATTATTATAGCCGTCGGCGAAGGCTCCAAGACCGAGCTGAGCGCCTTCAGGTATCTCGCCCAGCACAAAATTTAATTGACACCCGGGAATAATCTGCTAAAATAGATATGAACAAATGTTCATATCTATTTTTATTATACTATGAGACCGAAAAAAACAAGATGGATAAAATGTATACCGGCCGAGCGCTGTTTCAGGCCGCAATGCAAACCCTTAAGTAAGCTGGAAGGCGTATATCTGAGCCTGGACGAATTTGAGGCGGTAAGGCTGGCAGATCTGGAAGGGCTAAAGCAGGTTGACGCGGCAAAAAGGCTTAAAATATCGCGGCCGACATTCTCGAGAATAGTCTCTTCAGCCCGGAACAAGATCGCAGACGGGCTAGTCAATATAAAAGCCATCAGGATAGAAGGCGGTTGCTGCAAGATTTCGAGCAGGAGCAAGAGATGAAAGACACTGAGAAAAGCATGGATCATGTTATTCACGAAGAACGGCGTTTAAATTTTTTTGAAAAATACCTCACCGTGTGGGTTATTCTGTGTATCGGGCTTGGGATTTTACTGGGTAAACTATTTCCGCAAGTTGCGGTTACACTTGATCAATTGTCGATATACCAAGTATCCGTTCCTATCGCAATTTGCCTATTTTTTATGATGTATCCCATTATGGTCAAAATTGATTTTGCCGAGGTTGTTAAGGCAGGCAAAACACCCAAGCCGGTTATTCTTACGTTGATCGTGAACTGGTGCATTAAGCCCTTTACCATGCTTGCGATAGCGGCATTTTTCCTCGGGATTTTGTTTAAAGGGTGGCTTCCAGGAGTTGAAATTGTCAGGGGCGGAGCGCAAGTGGAGCTGTTTAGGTCTTATATTGCAGGATGTATTCTGCTTGGCATAGCGCCTTGCACGGCAATGGTTTTGATTTGGGGGCATTTAGCCCGCGGCAACGATGGGCATACGTTGGTCATGGTCGCTATCAATTCGTTGACGATGTTATTTTTTTACGCGCCGCTTGGTGGATGGCTGTTGGGAGTAAATAAAATGCCTATTCCATGGCAGACGATTGTGTTGTCAGTGGTTATTTATGTCGGCCTGCCGTTATTTTTAGGCTATTACTCAAGAAAATGGTTAATCGCCAAGAAGGGGTTTAAATGGTTTGAAGAACAATTCCTGCATTATTTAACGCCTGTTTCAATATGCGCTTTGTTGCTTACCCTTATTTTGCTATTTTCATTTAAAGGCGAACTGATTATTAATCAGCCGCAGATTATCTTCCTGATAGCAATTCCGCTTTTTATTCAGACATGCCTTATTTTTGCTATTTCATACGGATTAGCTAAATGGTTGAAATTGTCTTATAGGGATGCCGCTCCTTCGGCATTGGTCGGAGCGAGCAACCATTTTGAAGTGGCTATTGCTACTTCGACAATGCTTTTCGGGTTATCTTCAGGGGCTTCATTGGCAACGGTTGTCGGAGTTCTGATAGAAGTTCCGGTTATGTTGATGCTGGTCAGAACTTGTATAAAAACAAAGAACTGGTTCGATTAAATTTTTTTCTTGACAAAATGATACTGATATAGTATCATTTCGGATAAAATGAAGCTTATAACCAGAGATACGGATTATGCGATAAGGGCGCTATGCTACAGCGCACGATGCCTGGAGAGAAAGGTTTGCGCAAGAGAAATAGTCGCGGAACTGAAAATACCGCGGCCTTTTTTAAGAAAAATATTGCAGTTGTTGAGCAAGAAGGGCATTATAAGATCTTATAAAGGAAAGGGCGGCGGGTTTCAACTTGTTGAACCGCCCGAGAAGATATTTTTAATTGACTTGATAGAGATATTTCAGGGCCCGTTAAAGATAAATGAGTGCACTTTTAAGGCAGAAATATGCCCTAATATTCATTCTTGTCCGTTGAACAAGAAGCTGACCGAGATAGAAAAGGATGTATTTGCCGAATTAAGCGGTGTTAGCATATACTCGCTGATAAAAGGAAAGAGGTTGAAAAATAAGAAAAATAGTATAAAATAGTTGTTAGTTGATAGTTATTAGTTGTTAGATAAAAAGGAGAGTTAAAATGAGAGAGAAAATAGAAGCGGCATTAAATAAAATCAGGCCGAATCTGCAGACAGACGGCGGGGATATCGTGCTGGTAGATGTTACGCCTGACGGTATAGTAAAGGTGAAACTTACAGGCGCCTGTCAGGGCTGCCCCATGAGCCAGATGACCCTTAAGGCAGGCGTTGAGAAGATAATCAGGCAGGAAGTGCCGGAAGTAAAGAAGGTAATCGCTGTATAGGGATGACGGCAAAGAAGCTTTTTATATTCGATCTGGACGGGACGCTTGTCGATGCCTATACGGCTATCTGGGAAAGCCTTAACTATACGAGGAAGAGACTGGGATATCCCCCGGTAAGCTTTGCAAAATCCAAGAGAAACGTAGGCAAGGGGGACAGGCGCTTTATGGAGGCCTTTTTTAAATCGCAGGATATTGATGAAGCGCTCAGAATTTACCGCCTGCATCATAAGAAGTCGCTTAGGAAATACGCGCGTTTTAATCCATACGCTAAAAGCCTTTTGGTTTTTTTAAGAAAGAACGCCAAAAAGATAGCCATAGCTTCCAACCGGCCGCGATTCTTCACGAATATTATTATTTCTACTTTAAAGATGGGCCGGTTGGTAGATTATATCTTGTGCGGCGATGAGATAAGAAGCCATAAACCGAAGCCGAAGATCCTGAACATGATAGTGAAAAAGTTTGGCGTGGATAAAAAGGACGCTGTTTTTGTGGGCGACATGAACATAGACCTGGAGACAGCGAGAAGGGCGAAGATGGACGCTATATTTATCAAAGGGGGCTCCAGCAGTTTAGCGGATATAAAGAAATACAGAAATAAAAAAGTTATCAAGTCTCTTAAGGAGATGATCAAATATTAAAAACACTCCCCAATTGTTAGTTTCGGATTTTAAGGGAAGGATATACAATGTTCCCTACTTAGGGGCCACCGGAATGAAGGGTGGCCTGTATTTTAAGCTGGACCCGGCAGGGCTTATCAGGCTGCCTTATAGAAGTCGCCTGTTTATGCTGCCCTCAAGGTTGGCTGTCGGGCTGGATAAAAATACCGGTAAGTTTAGGGTTCTTGAAGGCGTTTATAGCGTGGCCGCTTTTGTGGCGCCTGCCTTTACGGCTACGTACAGCGCCGCATATAAAGAAGAAGGCTCGCCGCACACGCTGCCGCTTTTTTCATACGCCGCGTGCGCCTTTTATAAGGGCGAAATTTACGCAGCCGCCATAAAAACCGATTCCAGGCATTTCCATGATCCCCGCTTTATTAATATTAATGAGGTAAAGAAGGAAATATGGAAAATAAAAAAGATATTCCCCAAAAACAGGCTTGTAGGGCATCTCGTCAACTGTGCTTTGGTTTATGGCTGCCCCGGCGCCCAGAATTTTTTCCTGGGCAGATACGAAGGGCCGCTTCCGACATCCCCGGCCTGTAACGCCTCTTGTAGGGGTTGTATTTCATATCAGCCGGGCAGGGACTGCAAGGCCTCCCAGCCGAGGATTAAATTTACCCCTACGGCTGAGGAAGTTGCCGAGGCGGCCTTATTCCATATTGGCCGGGTGGCGGATCCTGTTGTAAGTTTTGGCCAGGGGTGCGAAGGGGAACCGTTATTGCGTGCAGAGACAATAGAAAGATCCATAATATTGATAAGAAAAAAGACGGCCAAGGGGATAATCAACATGAATACCAATGCCAGCAGGCCGCGCATCCTTGAAAGATTATTTGACGCCGGCCTTGACAGCATACGGGTCAGCTTAAACAGCGCTAGATATGAATATTACCTGCGTTATTATAAACCTAAAGATTATGGCTTCGGCGATGTTTTGGAGTCCATACGGATCGCGAAGACCAAAGGACGATTTGTTTCTGTAAATTATTTAACAATGCCCGGTTTTACGGATTCAGCGGATGAATTTAAGGCCTTTAAAAAACTCGTAAGTTCATATAAAATAGACATGGTCCAGTGGCGCAACCTTAATTTTGATCCCGTGAGATATTTTGAGATACTGAAGATCCATGCAGACAGAACCAATATGCTGGGCGTGCGTGAGATCATAGAAACGCTTAAGAAACAATTCCCCCGCTTAATGATGGGCTATTATAACCCTTCAAGGCGAATGATATCAGGACGATAGATGGTAAAGCCGTTGACTGTATCGGGGGCTATGTATTATACTGAAAAGGACCCCTTTACGGGCAAAAGGGTCTATGTAGCGAAGACATTCAAGGAAAGAAAGATGCAGAGGGCGCTTGTGCAGTACAAGAATCCGGCTAACAAGCCACTTGTGCTTGAGGCCCTCAAAAAACTGGGGCAATATGAAAAGCGTAGTCTATTTTTCAAAGACAAAAAGCAGGGACGTTAAGGAAAGGGCCGGGGCCTTAAAGAGGCTTATTGAAGCTGCCGATCCTTTTTCCGGATACAAAAAAGACGAAATTATCCCCGTAAAGATAACTATTGGAGATAGCCAGTGTATCTATCATGTCAGCCCGGAATTGGTGAAGATAGTCGTATCCGAGCTGAAGGCAAAGAAGACCAGGCCGTTTCTATTTGATACGAACGTCATATATAAAGGAGAGAGGCAGAACGCGGTTGACCATCTGACGCTTGCCAATAACAAGGGTTTCGGCCATTCAAAAATAGGCGCGCCTTTTGTTGTGGCGGACGGCCTGCTGGGCCAGGATGGCAAGGAACACCATATCCACTCAAGCCATATCAATAAAATAAAGACGCCGTCTTTTGTAGGCATGACGGACAGCCTTGTTGTGATTTCGCACGTGACAGGGCATATCCTGTCCGGTTATGCCGGCGCCATAAAAAATGTGGCGATGGGCATGGCCTGCAAGCCGACGAAACAGGTCCAGCACTCTTCAGTTAAACCGTGCGTCACGGTACAAAAGTGCACGGCCTGCGGCTGTTGCATAAGCATCTGTCCGGTTTCAGCTATATCCTGGGAAGAAGAAAAGGCCTTTATAGACCCGAAGGTTTGTGTAGGCTGCGGCGAATGCCTATGTGCCTGCAAGTTTGACGCAATTGGCGTCAACTGGAAAGAGGATGCGCTTATATTTTGTAAGAGGATGGCGGACACGGCCGGATTCATACTCTCAAGGTTCAAAAATAAATTTTTCATAAATTTTATATTCGATGTCACCAAGGAATGCGACTGTATCTCAGCCAAGAATGAACAGATCATAACGCAGGATTTAGGGATCCTCGCCTCGACAGATGCGCTCAGCGTAGACAAGGCGACCGCCGACTTGATAAATAAGGGAGAGGATATATTTCTAAAGGCGCAGGGCAGGGGCGAGTACAACGAGATGTTTAAGTATGCCGCGCAGAAAAAACTCGGCAACCTAGAATACGATTTGAAAATCGTCTAACCCACCATTTAATCTCGTAATTTTTTCCTTGACAAATTTTGTGCTACGTTTATAATAAAAATAACACTAAGGAGACATATGGCAAGACTTATCAGGTTTGGCATATCTATAGAAAAAGACCTTCAGGAAAAATTTGACCAGCTTATTAAAAAGAGAAATTATACCAACCGTTCCGAGGCTATCAGGGATTTGATACGGCAGGAATTGATAAAAAAGGAATGGCAGGAAGATAAAGAGGTGGCAGGCGCCATCACCCTTATTTACGACCACCATAAAAGAGAACTTGTCAATAAGCTTACCGAGTTGCAGCACGATTTTCAAAAACTAATCATGTCAACCCAGCATATTCATCTGGACCACGAAAACTGCCTTGAGATCATCGCGGTAAAAGGGACCCCTAAAGAGGTTCAGCGCCTGGCGGATACGCTCAGGAGTATAAAGGGTGTAAAATACGGGACCTTAAGCATGGCTACGACCGGGAAGGGTATTTAGTAATTTTTTTTGTGTGACGGTAGCACTTTTTTAAAAAAGGTAGCAAAAATGGAAGGAGGTAAGGATATGTTTTTGGGCAGAGTGTTTTTATTTCTGACAGTTGTGTGTTTACTACTGGGCTCGCCTGTTTTTGCGGAAGGCGGGCTTGATGAAAAAGTATCCGAACTGGAGGCCCGTGTCCAGGCCCTTGAAAATAAGCTTGCGGAATGCGATAAATGCATAAGAGAACAGAACACCTGTATAACCCAGCAGAAACAAAAAATCGATTCATACGAATCTAAGCTCGCCGATTTTGACCAACAACTGCATCGCCAGGTCGGGGTGCCTGCCATAGAAAAGGCGGGATTCTCGGTAGGGGCCGGCGCCACGATTGTGGTCCAGGGTACAAATAATACCAATGCCACCGAGAAAAAGAAAGAAGACAAAGCGGATGCGTCGTATTCCGCGGATATTATGATCACAAAAGAATTTGAGGAGATAAACGGGAAGGCCTTTGCCCATCTTGAAACGGGACAGGGCCTGGGCCTCGAAAATGAACTGACCCTCTACAGTAATGTGAACAAGGACGCCAATAATGATATTAGCGTGAGGATCTCGGAGCTTTTGTATGAGCAGGGCCTGTTTGATGATAAGGCCATGGTTACATTCGGGAAACTTGATCCGACCGCCTATTTTGACAACAATGAGGCGGCAAACGACGAGACCACGCAATTTTTGGGCAAGATATTCAGAAACAGCCCGACGCTTGAGTTCCCGGATAATACGGCCGGTATCAGGCTCGCATGGGAACCGCAGGAAATAATCGAGTTAAGTTACGGTGCCTTTGACGCGGACAGCGACTGGGAAAGGATTTTTGACAGCCTGTTTAATATAGGCCAGATTGCCTTCAAGCCCAAATTCTTTGATTTAAAAGGCAATTACCGTTTTTATGGGTGGTGCAATAATGCCTATCATACAAAGTGGCTTGACACTTCAAAAAAGAAAGAGGGCGCGTACGGCTTTGGGTTAAGCTTTGATCAGAAGGTAAACGAGATTATAACCTTGTTTACCAGATACGGATGGCAGGACCCGAAAGTGCACAATCCAAGTGTCACGACAACGGCTGGCTCACTTGAATACAGCCTTGAACATTCATGGAGCGCCGGTTTACAGATTGACGGCAGCCATTGGGGGCGAAAGGAAGACATCCTGGCCTTCGCCGTAGGCGAAGCGATACCATCTGATAATTATAAGAAGGCGTCTTCAACTCTGCGGGCAAAGAATGAGGGCCACTTTGAGACCTATTATAACATGCATCTTAACGACCATCTATCTATCAGCCCGGATTTTCAGTATATATGGAATCCTTTCGGAAAAGATGTAACGGATGATACGGACTCTATTTTTGTGTACGGCATGAGGGCGCAAATTGATTTTTAATACAAAAAGAAAGGAGTAAAACCTATGCATATGGCTGATGCTTTAATATCCCCTGCTGTTGGCGGCACTATGTGGGCGGCCACAGCGGGACTTATCGCCTACAGCGCTAAGAAAGTAAAAGAGGAGGCGGATGACCGTAAGGTCCCGCTCATGGGCGTATTAGGCGCTTTTATTTTTGCGGCGCAAATGATTAATTTCAGCATCCCGGCTACCGGCTCCAGCGGGCACCTGGGCGGAGGGATGATCCTGGCGATTCTTTTGGGGCCCTGCGCGGCATTTCTTGTAATGGCATCGGTGCTAATAGTTCAGGCATTGTTTTTCGCTGACGGAGGGCTTCTGGCTCTGGGATGTAATATATTTAACCTTGGGTTTTTCCCATGCTTTTTCGCTTATCCGCTTATCTACCGCAAGATTGTCGGAGATGATGCCACCGGGCAGAAGATCATGCTTGGTTCTCTTGTTGCGGCTCTTATAGGTTTGCAGCTTGGAGCCTTTGGCGTAGTCCTCGAGACAGTATTTTCCGGAATATCGGAATTGCCGTTTCGTACGTTTGTGCTTTTGATGCAGCCTATACACTTGGCAATAGGCATCGTAGAAGGCCTGGTTACCGCAGCTGTGGTTGCTTTTGTTTGGAAAGCGCGGCCAGAGATATTAAATGCTTCAGAGCGCTCTGTTCCAATCGGTGCGGTTGATATGAAAAAAGTCCTTCTTGGCCTGGTAATGGCCGCTGCGATTGCGGGAGGGGCGTTAAGTTGGTTTGCATCAGGCAATCCGGATGGATTGGAATGGGCTATGTTTAGGACTTCCGGTAAAGAAGAACTGGAAAACCGCGAGGGCGTGCACGTTTCTTTGGCGGGTATTCAGGAAAAAACAGCTTTTTTGCCAGACTATGGTTTTAAGAAAAACGAACCTGCTGAAACTGAGCCTGAAGCCGACGTAAAAACGCCTTGGCCGACAGTTGATTCAGGAACGTCTGTATCAGGGTTGATCGGAGGGGCCCTGACCCTTTTGATAGCCGTCCTGATTGGTCTGGGGCTCAGAAAACGCAGAAGCGCGACTTGAAAACCACTATGTATGAATAACATCGGTAAGAATTCATTTGATATAGGATATATGGATACCTTGGCCGCCGGCGATAGTCTGTTGCACCGCCTGGATCCGAGGGCCAAATTGGTTGCTACCTTGATGTTTATCGTTGCGGTAGTTTCATTCGACAGATACGCGCTTTCTGCCCTGATTCCGTTTTTTATATATCCCGTGGTCTTGATTTCAGTCGCCGGGCTGCCGACAGGGTATCTGCTGAAAAAAGTATTACTAGTTTCGCCGTTTGCCATATTAGTCGGTATCTTCAATCCCCTAGTGGACAGAGAAATACTGATTCAGATCGGTTCGATAGGTGTTTCCGGCGGCTGGGTTTCATTTGTATCCATACTCTTGCGTTTTGTATTAACAGTGACAGCCGCTTTTATTTTAGTATCCCTGACCGGTTTCAATGCTGTCTGCGGGGCGCTGGCAAAATTCGGCGTGCCGAAGCCGTTTATAGTTCAACTTCTATTCTTTTACAGGTATATATTTGTTCTGGCTGATGAGGCAGAACGGATGGTTCGTGCGAGGTCATTCCGCGCGTTTAATTCAGGGGTAATGGATTTGAGGATTTTTGTCTCACTGGTAGGCAATTTATTATTGCGCACCCTCGATCGCGCGGAACGAATTTACCGCGCTATGTGCTGCCGAGGCTTTGACGGCAACATCCGTATTAGCAGGACAATGAAAATTGGTTACAGGGAAATCGTGTTTATCTTTGGGTGGGCGCTGCTGTTTGTATTTTTAAGATACTTCAATCTTCCCCTGATGTTGGGCGAGCTGATTAAGGGACTTTTAAAATGAGCCACCATATTGTTGAGGCGGCCGATCTTCATTACACGTATCCGGACGGCACGGTTGGCTTAAAAGGCGTATCGTTCCGTATATCGCATGGAGAGTCGGTGGCTCTTGTCGGAGAAAATGGCGCGGGCAAGTCAACGCTTTTGCTTCATTTGAACGGCTATTTATCCGCTTCGCAGGGAACTATCAGGATTGGAGATTATCCGCTGACCAGAAAGAATCTGAACGCTGTTCGCCGCAGTGTCGGTATGGTGTTCCAGAATCCGGATGACCAGTTGTTCATGCCGACGGTTTTTGACGATGTGGCCTTTGGGCCGCTAAATCTTGGCCTGACAAAAGATGAGGTAGGGCGTGTAGTCGCACAGGCGCTGGAAACCGTCGGCGTGGCGCACCTGGCTAAGCGCCCGCCGTATAAACTCTCTCAGGGGGAAAAAAGATCTGTTTCTATCGCCACGGTCATTGCCATGTCTCCCGATATCCTCGTAATGGATGAACCCACCTCAAGCCTTGATCCTCGGTCGCGAAGGCGGCTTATAGAATTACTGAAGACATTTAAGCATACGAAAATAATCGCCACGCACGACCTGGACATGGCTCTAGATTTATCTGAGCGGACCATTGTGCTTCATCAGGGGCGGATTACTGCCGACGGCCAGACACAAAAAATTATGCGCGATGAAAAACTTCTCCGCACCAGCAACCTTGAGAAACCGCTTGGTTTGCGGTAATTGAAATTTGCAAAGCAAAGCAAATTTCACTTGAAATCCTAAATTCATGTGATATAATCTATGAATAACCCAAGGATAAATAATGGAAAAAAATTTCAAGTCTATTTTTATGGTGCTGCTTGCCGCAAGCGCCATTTTTTTGGCCAGCACGGTCTCCTTGTATTTTATGAGGCAGGGCGAGATAGAGAAAAGGGTGGCGGTAGAGAAAAAGCTTGAGGACCTGACGCAAGAAAAAGTAAAGTTGGCTAAGGAGCTGGAGGAAACAAATACGATAAAAAATGACCTGGAGGTCAAGCTGGGCACCCTGGAGGAAAAGGCCAAATCCCTTGAGGGCCAGCTGGGCGAAGAAAAAAAATCGAGAGAATCGGTATACTCCCAGTTAGAAAACGAGAAAAGGGAATCCAAGAAGCTGGTTGACGAACTGATGAAGATAAGGACCCAGAAGGAAGAGGCCTCTCTTAATCTTGCCAATGTAAAAAGCGAATGCGAAGTATTGAAGATGCAGTTATTCAATATCCAGCAGGCCAAAGAGGTGCTGGAAGATAAGTTAAAAGATATATTGGCAAAAAAAGAGGTTGAGCTTGAGAAAATAGTCGTGAAGCCGGAGGCAGCCGGAGGGGCTGTGGCAATCGTTCCCGCGGAGTCCGCGCAGGAACCCGCGCCGGGATCTGCGAGCGCCAACGTCGCGGCTGAGGCCGACCGGGATAAAGGGGAAGTATTAGTTGTTAATAAAAAATTCGATTTTGTTGTGGTAAGTCTTGGCGAAAATGCCGGCATACGGCCCGGCACGAACCTGGAGGTGCACAGAAACGGCAAATTTTTAACCCGGCTGGAAGTTGAAAAGGTGCATGCCAGTATGTCCGCCGCGAAAATTCCTCCCCAGTCGAAAAACGTGGATATAAGAGAAGGTGACGAAGTCGTAGTCGTCGCCAATTAATACCTACCTGTAAATGCCCAGTATAACAGTAAAGCCTGTAAATAAGATTGAAGGCGCCATCCAAATACCCGGAGATAAATCCATTTCCCAGCGCGCGATAATGTTATCCTCTATCGCCGAAGGCACAACCGAGATAAAAAACTTTTTGATGGGAGATGATTGTATCTGTGCCATCAATGCGTTTAAAGAAATGGGAATAAGAATTGATAAATCCCAAATTCCAAAAATTATTGTAGAAGGAGAAGGCCTAAAAGGTTTAAAGAAACCTAAAAAAGAATTATATCTTGGCAACTCCGGGACGACGATGAGGATCCTGATGGGAATACTTGCCGGCCAGGATTTTGAGTGCGTGCTTACCGGAGATAAGTCGCTCTCGAAACGGCCAATGAAACGCGTGGCAGAACCATTAGCACTAATGGGCGCAAAAATTAACTCAATACGCAATACGCCTGCCTGCCGGACAGGC
>CAYQVM010000001.1:6107-45310 GCA_964421145.1 uncultured Planctomycetia bacterium | reverse complement strand
ACAGATTAAAATTAATTATTTCCAAGGTGCCTTCTCCCGAAATCAGGATAGAGGCGCCGCTTATATTAAGCACTCAAAAGAAGCTAAGGGCTGTTATTTTTAAAAGGGCCGGACAGGGTGATTGGAAGGCGGCAAAAGAGATAACGGATATAGCCTATGTAAAGGTGTTGGAGTTGGCCGTAGAGTTTAAAGACATAGGCCTTAAGCAAGGGCAAAGTTTTAAATTGGCCTTTTCTATTGAAGAAGATCAGCTTATTTTGGAGCGCCAGCCAGAATCAGCGCCCATAGCGTTAGTTTGTCCCACCGCTGATTACGAATCATATAATTGGACGGCATAGAAGCGCCTACCCCTCGCCGCAGGGCCTGAAAATAATCCATATGAATACAAGTGTGTTAAAAAGCAATCTAAAAAAAGTAAGAGAGGCTTTGGGAAGCTGTGAACTGTGCCCCAGGCGGTGCAGGGTCAACAGGATGCAGGGCAAGAAAGGGTTTTGCAAGGCCGGCCCCAAACCCGCACTTTACAGCTGGTTGTCTCATCCCGGAGAAGAACCGCCCATATCGGGCAAGAAAGGATCCGGCACAATCTTTTTTACTCACTGCACCATGCAGTGCGTATATTGCCAGAACTACAAGTTCAGCCAGCTTTCCGGAGGAAAAGAAGTGTCTATAGAGGAGCTTGCGGATATCATGCTGGCCCTTCAAAAAAATAGCTGCCACAATATCAATCTGGTAACGCCTACGCATTATGTCCCGGAAATCATGGAAGCGCTTTTTATCGCTTCGGGAAACGGGCTGAATATTCCCATCGTATACAATACGAGCGGCTATGAGCTGATTTCTACCCTGAAGATGTTGGATGGGATAGTGGATATCTATTTACCCGACATGCGCTATGGAGACCAGATGAGCGCCAAAAGGTTTTCAAATGCACCGGATTATGTTACAATAAACCAGGAAGCCATTAAGGAGATGTATCGGCAGGTGGGAAACCTTGTATTAAGCGATGAGGGGATAGCCCGAAAGGGGTTGATTATAAGGCACCTCGTTTTGCCCAACGGCCTCGCCGCCTCTGGAAAAATATTTAAGTTTATTTCGGAAAATATATCGAAAGAGGTCTATATTAGCCTGATGAGCCAGTACCATCCTGTTTATCGCGCAGGTGAATTTGTTGAAATAAACCGAAGGATAAATACAAAAGAATATGAAGAGGTATTCAACCTGCTTTTGAAATATGGACTTCTGAACGGGTGGGTCCAGGAGGGCAATAATAAGGAGATAGACCTTCGTTTATTAGGGACGAATATTAAGAAGACATGAACCCAGCCCCTCCTTATAGAGGGCCACTGGGTTAGCAGGAGGGGCTGGGTGAAAAAGACATTTATCTTTATGGGCATTGTATTGATTTTGGCCGTCATCGCCGCGGCCATGGCGGCCTTTTTTGTCCAGGGCCGCGCCTCCGATTTTATTAAAGAGAGGGGGATAGAGGAATTAAATAAGCTTATAAATACAAAGGCAGAAGCCGGTGATGTAAAAGTGGACCTATTTAGAGGAATTGTTTATTTTTCCGATCTAAAAATCAAAAATCCGGCAGGTTCAGCCGAAGCATCTTTTGTTAACGTACCAAGTGGCTATATAGACGTAAGCATAGAATCGCTTTTATTTAAAAAAATCATAATAGATCGGATCTTACTCTATACCCCTAAATTTGATATAGAAATAAAAGAAGACGGAATTTCTAATATGCGGATGATTTTCAAAAAGAATACTTCTGGGGGCGGTGGTCCAGGCCCAGCTGCCCCCGCTCAAAAGAAAGAGACGTATTTTGCGATAAGGAAAATAGAGATTAAGAAAGGCACTTACCAGCTTATCAATTATAAAGTCAACGCCATGGGTGCCAGAATAACGTTTAATGAGATAGATGTGAATATAACAAATTTGACCAAACCCAGAAGGCAGGGTGAAATGCCTACACTGGTTAAATGCCAGGGGGCGATGCCGTTCCCCGGTGGTGCCGGCAGGGTAAATTTCGAAGGCAGAGGGGGATTCCTTACCGAACTAATAGACTTTGATGCAAATCTTCAAGCAACTAATATATCATTGCCTGCCTTCATGCCTTTTTATACAAATACCGCCCCCCTACTTGCCGTTACTGGAAGTTTCAATTTGACGGCTAAGGGGAAATGCAGGAGAAACGAGCTTGATTCCATACAGCTGGTAAGCATAGCGGATCTGGAGGTCGCCGCCAATCCCAATACCTCCTCGGATAACATGGTTTTTGGCCTGCCGATGCAAACCGTTATGCAGTTTTTTATCAATAGCCGTGGGGATTTAGATTTTAGCTTTGAGATAACCGGTACTTTGTCTGACCCGCGATTTCACCTCGCCGAAGCCCTTAAAAAGGTCCTCGCCCAATCAATAGGCAACGCCATAATGAGGGGGGTCTCCAAGATACCGAATATGATCATAGAAAAGGTCAAAGAGACGGGCAATATAGAGGATGCGGGTAAGAAGGTTTTGCAGGATGTCTTTAAGCAGACATTAGGCTCCGGACAAGAGAGGCAGGATGACCAACAACCTCAAGATAGCGGAAATCTTCAACCAAATCGCTGAAATATTAGAAGTCCAAGCCGAAAATCCGTTCAGGATCAGGGCCTACAGAAGGGCTGCCCAGAATATAGAGGCCCTCTCGGAAGACGTGGGCGAAATCGCCAAGAGAGATGAGCTGACGGACATCCCTAGCGTGGGCGCTGATCTTGCCGGGAAGATCCGGGAATTTATCGGGACAGGCAAGGTCGCCTTTTTTGAGGGTCTGAAGAAAAAGGTCTCACCGGCATTTTTAAAGCTTATAGATATTCCCGGAATAGGGCCCAAGACCGCAAAGACATTGGTGAATAAGCTTAAGATAAAAAGTATCAATGACCTAGAAAGCAAGGCGAAGGCGCATAAGTTAAGCAGCATTCCGGGAATACGCCGGAAGACCGAAGAGAATATACTCAAAGGTATCCAGATTGTAAGGAAAGGTAAAGAGAGAGTTTCCTTAGGTCTAGCGCTGCCGATGGCCGAAGAGATAGTCTTGGCCCTAAAGAATGCTTCGCAGATTAACCAGATAGCGGCGTGTGGAAGCCTCAGGCGCCGGAAAGAGACTATCCGGGATATAGATATACTGATCACAACAACTTCACCCGTAGATGTGATGAATACTTTCATAAAGCTTCCTTTTATTAAAAGGGTTCTCGCGCACGGGCCCACTAAATCCAGCGCGATAACAAAAGAGGATATGCAGGTGGATGTAAGGGCTGTTGAGCCGAGGAGCTTTGGCGCCGCGCTCTTATATTTTACGGGCTCAAAAGAACACAATATACGGCTTAGGGAGGCGGCGGTTAAAAAAGGCCTAAAGATAAACGAATATGGCGTTTTCTCGGTTAAAACCAATAAAAGATTAGGCGGGGAGACAGAAGAGGAGATATACAGGGTTCTCAGGCTTAGGTTCATACCACCGGAATTAAGAGAGGACAGGGGGGAGATCAAAGCGGCGCTTGAAAATAAATTGCCGCATTTAGTAGAATTGACAGATATAAAAGGGGATTTTCATGTCCATACAAAGGCAAGTGATGGGTCGGATTCAATAGATGACCTTGTAAGAGCGGCGATCCGAAGAGGGTATAAGTATCTGGCGATCACCGACCATTCTCAAACTTTGGCTGTTGCGGGAGGCCTTAAGGAGCGGGAATTGCTTAATCAGGTAAAAAACATAAAAAATATTAATAAGAAGCTAAAGGATTTTAGGGTCATGGCTGGCGCCGAGGTTGATATCCTGGATGATGGCTCCCTGGATTTTAAAGATGAAGTCCTGTCAGAACTTGATATTGTTGTCGCGGCAATCCACAGCGGATTTAAACAGTCAAAAGAGAAGTTGACCAAAAGGATAATAAAGGCTATGCAAAACAGGTATGTCAATATAATAGCACATCCCACCGGCAGGTTGATGGGTTCGAGAGACGCTTACGCCGTTGATATGGATGAGGTCTTTAAAGCGGCCAGAGATACGAATACTGCCCTGGAGATAAACTCGTTTCCATCCCGGCTGGACCTTGATGATACAAGCGCAAGAAGGGCAGGGTCCATGGGTGTCGTGCTTGCCATCGGCACGGATACGCACCATGTCGATCAGCTTGACAACATGAAATACGGCCTTAGTGTAGCAAGGAGGGGCTGGCTTGAGAAGAAAAATATTCTGAATTGTTTCAATGCCGAAGAGGTCTTAAGGCGTCTTAAAAAGACAAAATAATTTTGGTACACTCGCGGCCAATTAAGTACCCAGCGGCCGCTCGGTATCAATTTCTAATAGTTAGGTCTGTAGAAATTGTTTTGAAAGTTTAATTTTGCGTGATATAATTGTCTAAAACAGGGAAAGGGAGGTGATTTTAATGATGGCAAAGAAAAAAGACACAAGTAAAAAAACTGTAAAAAAGGCAAAGCCCTCAGCTAAGAAATCCGCGAAAAAATTATCACCGGCATCTACTATGCCCGATTTAGAAGTTCTAGGAGAGATAACACATTATTTTCCGCATGTTTCCGCAGGTGTAATAAAATTATCTAAGGATTTAAAGAGCGGAGACACAGTTCAGGTCAAAGGGCATACTACAGACTTCAAGCAGACGGTAGATTCGCTTCAGGTTGACCATGTTCCCGTAACAGAGGCCAAAAAAGGGCAAGAGATAGGCCTTAAGGTCAAGGACAGGGTTCGTATCGGGGATACCGTATATAAGGTAAAGTAAGCTTGACGCGCGCCATACCGATGAAGAAATATACGTTAAGCTTAAACTTGCCAGAAAATCCCACCAAGATTGAATATAATAAGGAACTGAACCCGGAACAATTAAAAGTTGTTACGGAAGCCGACGGCCCATGCCTTGTCCTGGCTGGGCCGGGAAGCGGCAAAACCCGCACCCTTATATACCGCATCACGTATCTTTTGGAAAAAGGCATACCCGCCCCGAATATACTTTTAATGACCTTTACAAATAAGGCGGCCCATCAGATGCAGAATAGGCTTGAGCTTCTTTTAAAGGCAAGGCCGTCTGGTTTATGGTGCGGCACCTTTCATCATATTGGTAATCGTTCATTGCGTATGTACGCAAAACACTTAGGCCTTAGTGAAGATTTCGGCATACTGGACGAAGAGGACCAGAAGGCATTAATAAAGATTTGTGTGAAAGCGCTTAGATCTAAACAGGAAAATGCCAGACTTTTTCCGAGCCCGGGGCTTATACAGGGTGTTATATCATATTCCCGGAATTCTAAGCAGGATATAGAAAAGACAATCATGCATAGGTATCCGCACGCGGTAGATTTTATTGATGATATTAATAAAATATATAAACTGTATGAAACCAGAAAGAGAAAATCAAACTCGCTGGATTATGACGACCTGCTTACCGAATGGATAAAGCTGCTTAAAACAACGCCGTCCGCTAATGAGAGATTTACAAGGCAGTTCAGGTATGTGCTGGTTGATGAATATCAGGACACGAATAGGCTGCAATTTGATATTATTAAATTATTAGGGGCTTATCACAAAAATGTTCTGGTTGTCGGAGATGACGCCCAAAGCATATATTCCTTCAGGGCCGCTGATTTACGCAACATACTTGATTTTCCTTCCGAATTTCCGGGAACAAAAATATTTAAATTACAAACAAACTACCGCTCTGTTACTCCGATATTAAATATCGCAAATAATGTTATTCAAAGGAATCAACATCAATTTCAAAAAGTCCTTGTGGGGACAAGAACCGACGCGGCTTTAGACAAGCCCAATTTAATACCCGTTAAGGATATGTACTCCCAATCAGCGTTTATTGCCCAGCGTATTATAGAGATGAAAGAGGAAGGCTTGCCGCTGGGCGAAATAGCGGTGCTATATAGGGCGCATTACCAATCGGCGGAACTGGAATTAGAGCTTGTTAAGCGCGGCGTGCCTTATGTCATCAGAGGTGGCGTGCGGTTTTTTGAGCAGGCTCATATAAAGGACGTACTTTCATATTTGAGGATAATACAGAACCCCCAGGATGAGATTTCATGGATAAGGGCCCTTTCGCTTCATAACGGCATAGGCAGCGGTTACGCCGATAAAATTTTTCAGAAGATAATAAGCAGTGGGCTTCCCTTGCCGGAAATTTTTACTGCAAAGGGAAAAAATATATTTGGCGCAGATTTTATCCCGAGAAGAGCAAGCGCCGGGTTTGAAGGCTTCAAGAAAATAATGGGAGCGATTTTGGAAGAAGATATATACAAACATGCCGATGCCATGATACACAAAATTCTAACAGCGGGTTACGAGATGTATATCCTGGCGAATTTTGAAAATGCCGATGATAGGCTGGACGATATTAAAGAGCTGGCAAATTTCGCTCATACCTACAAGGATTTGAAGGATTTTCTGGCGGACGTCACATTAAGGGAAGGATTTAAAGGGGAGACCATTATGGGCTCCAGGGCAGAGGAGGAAGAGAGTATTACATTATCTACTGTCCACCAGGCGAAAGGATTAGAGTGGAAGGCGGTTTTTATTATCGGCCTGTGCGACGGCCAATTCCCCCATCCCAAGTCTTTTGAGGAACCTTCACAATTGGAAGAGGAAAGACGCTTGTTCTATGTGGCGGTTACAAGGGCTAAAGACCAGGTATATTTCTTGCATCCCATGACAAGATTTGATTACAATTACGGAACAGTGATTTCCAGGCCCTCGCTTTTCCTACAGGAATTGGAAGAAGACCTGTACGAAAAATGGGAAATAGAAGAAGAATCGGTCTTTTAATTTTAATAACCTTGTTTTGATAAGGAGAGTGTGTTAAAATCAGGTAATAGAGAAGTCCCTCGGCACCGGGGGTATGTAAAACAAGGGTGCCTCGGGATCATTTTGTGGGTTAAGTAAAATTAGGACAAAATGGGAGGTATGAGATGGCTGTCAAAGCTTATGTATTGATGAATCTTGCGGCTACAAGCCTGTCGGAAACATTGAAAGAGGTCAGGAATATCAAAGGGGTCAAATTTGCGGATGCGGTTACGGGCCCTTACGATGCCGTGATTCAGGTGGAAGCTTCCGATATGGACGAATTGGGCAGGTTGATAACTATCAAGCTGCTTAAGGTAAAAGGCGTATCCAAGACACTTACCTGCGTGGCCGTTTAGAGGTCAGCTATTTTTCCGCGCCTGTGGCCTAATGGATAAGGCACTGGCCTCCGGAGCCAGGTATACCCGTTCGACTCGGGTCAGGCGCATGAAGATACGAATATTAAAAAGGTTAGGAAGTTAGGTAATAAAAAGTTAGTTATTTTCTTGACAGTATCGATTTTTTGTTGTAGACTTGATTACAGCTTAAAAAATGAATATGAAAATTTTTCTAAAAAAGTTCATTGAGAGAAAGGGGGAATATTAACAAATGGAGTATAAAACAACCATTGAAGTTGTTACCGAGGCTGACAGCGCCTATGAAGCCGCAGATATAGCCGGCGAATTTTTAAAAGGCAATATACGCACCGGTGCGGATATCAAGGTCAAAACCATATCCTCTGTAAAATCGAAGTGGATCAAGGCTGCCCTGGCAGTGTGCGTAGCCGCAGCTGTTCCCGGCCTGTTTTTTGTAGGCCAAAAGGTATCCTATGATTTTGCCAGAGCGGAAAAAAAGCCTGTTGGTTCGTATGCTATACAACCTCCGCTGAAGACAAATGCAGCCGATGTACAGAATAGCAAAGAATTTAAAGAGATCTGGGAAAAAGAACAAAGAGACAGGCTTAATTCAGTAGCCCGCTAAAGCCATTCGGATTATTCGATTCCTTTCTTATTTAACCATCTCACTATAAGTCTAATCATAAATTAAATCAATTTTTAATCAATTTTAAACCATTTTAGTTTTTTCTTGAAGTGCCCATCTGGTTAATAGTAGAATATAGACTATATGATAAAAAAAGCGGCAGTAAAAAGCGTATTCATTATTCTATTCTTTCTTGCCGGTATTGCGGTGCCGAAAAGCTATGCTATAGAGTTTGATACCTCAACAGGCGAGGAAGACGTGGTGTTTATGTCAACAGACGGAGAGGTCAACCTGGGGGACTCGCTTTCAAAGTCTGTAGAGAAAAGATTCAAGTTAATAAAAGACGAAGCCGCACAGAAAAGGGTGGATGAAATAGGACAGAAAATCGCTGCGGTCTGCGATAGAAAAGACATAATGTATCACTTTAAGGTTATAGATGACAAGGGGGCCCCCGCACCGATGATAAATGCTTTTGCGCTGCCCGGGGGGTACGTATATGTTTTCAAAGATTTGTATGATAAGTTTCAAAGCGATGATGAACTGGCCGCGGTTATCGCGCATGAAGTGGGGCATATAGTCGCGCGCCATGCCGCGAAAAGGATGCAGGCTGCTTTCGGGGCCAATATCCTGATGGTCCTGGCGAGTCAGGCACAGACCGACAGGCAAAATCTAGGCAAGGCATACACCGCTATAAATTCGCTTATGCTTTCATACAGCAGGGATGATGAACTTTTTGCGGACAAACTGTCTATAAAATATGCCAGAAAGTCAGGATATAATCCGGAGGGGGTAGTTAAGGTCCTGGAAGCATTGTGGGAGATCGAAAGGAAAGAGCCGGAGAGGCGTTATGCGCCGGATAGGACACACCCATATATATCCATAAGACTATCCAATGCGAAACAGGAGATCCACGGAAAGATGGATTTTAACGATTATATCAATATGCCTACCGAAACAAGAAAATAGGTATTATATAACAATATGTATGGGAAAGAGTTTTCAAGCGGCGGCGTTATAATAAAAAAATACCCTGCCGGTTTAAAGGTTTTGTTAATTAAGGACGGATACGGCCATTGGACGTGGCCGAAAGGCAATATAGAGGCAGGGGAGAGCCCCCAGGACGCTGCTACAAGAGAAATAGCCGAAGAGGTGGGGTTAAAGGACATCGAGCTTATAGATAAGATAGCCGATATCAGATATTATTATCGCCTGAAAGGAAGGCTTATATTTAAGACGGTGTATCTTTATCTATTTGAAACCAGGATGGAGGAACCCATAAAAGTGCTAAAATCCGAAATAGATGATGCCCAATGGCTATCTCCCGAGATAGCCCTGGAAAGAGTTGAGTATAAAGGCTCTAAAGAGGTATTAAAAAAGGCCATTGACAGGTTTAAAAAGCTTCGTTGAGAGGATGGGAAAATGAGAAAAATTTTATTAATTCTAGTATTATGTTTGGTGGTAGCATCTCAGGTTTCAGAAGGGCGCGTAGGGGCCGTAGAAGCCCCATCCATGGTCTATGTGCCGCCGCCGGTATTACTCCAGCCAAGGCCTGGGCAGGTAGACCTGACAGGCAAGGAATTTTTAGAGTTCAAATGGAGCCCCCATGAAGGCGCAAGCGGATTCAGGGACTATTACGATTTCAGGATATATAACGGGTATAAAACAGTAGAGGAGACCCTGTTTTTTAAGGAGAGATTAGCCCCGGATACCTACCAGTATAACATTAAGGCGGATAAGCTCCAGGATGGCGCGGTTTATACCTGGACTATGCGGCAGGTATATACTGACGGCCGAAAAAGTCCGTTGGCCCATAACTCATTTAGAATAATTAAGAGCGCAGTTAGTAAGTGATATCCTTAATAATAGCCTTAAAACCGGCTATTTTTCTTATATATACAACGTCCTATAATATATCTTATGTTAAGTTGAGTATATTCAAAAAAATAACATAACTAATTGAAATGTAATAATTTACGTTATTTATCTGATTTCATGTGGATAACTATTAATTGGCAATTGCAATCTCGGCCTTCTCTATACCTTTATTAGCGTATTTACAGCCTTTTTGTAAGGAGCACAAGCTGCATTTAGGCTTTTTTCTGCACAAATCCTTCCCTGCCCGCACTATTAATGCATGATATTCATTGTATAATTTTACGCTTTTTGGCAGGTTATGTAAAAAAAGACGCTGAATTTCATCGTAGGAAGCCCCTTCTGATAAGAGGCCGTATCTGGAAAAAATGCGTTTGGTATAGGCATCCACCACAAATACGGGCTTATCGCCGGCATAAAGCAATATACTGTCCGCCGTTTCGGGGCCTATCCCTTTTATGCCAAGAAGCCTTTTTCTTAAGGCATCAGTTTTTTGCCTGAACATCCTTTTTAAGTCACCCCCGTACTCAATGTTCAAATAATTAATAAAGTTCAAAAGCCTGCGAGTCTTAATATTGTAGTATCCGCTGGGCCTTATAAGAGCAGCGATTTTTGGGGGTTTTGTCCGGGAAAGTTTTACCGGGGAGAGTAATTTGTGTTTCTTTAAATTATATATAGCCTTTTCTACATTTGCCCAGGCGGTATTCTGAGTTAAAATCGCCCCGACTATTATTTCAAATTCGGTATCTCCCGGCCACCAATCTTGAGGGCCAAATCTTTTATAGAGCTTGTTATATATGTCTAATAAGGATTTTTTCAAGCACTAATTGTAAGAACAGAATCAACCCCGCCGAACGGGTTTGACTCTGTCTGGGTATTCTGGGGGTCTGTCACCCATTGGCCGTCAACCACAAATTTATATCTGTATCTTCCGGGTTTTAGATCCAGTTTCTTTTCCCACCTGCCATTGTTTTTAAATGTTAATTTATGGGTTTGGTCCACGGCCCAATCATTGAAGTCTCCGACCACGTAGACTTCTTTTGCTGCCGGTGAAACAAACGTAAGCGTATAGCCGGAAATTCTTTTTGCGTGGCTAATCATTGCCAGAGTTTCTTTATAAAAATTTTCAAGATGAATTTTCTTTGTTTCCTTTAGCACCTCATCAGCCAGCTCGCGGTAATCCTGGGCGCCATTGGAATGTTTATTGTACCTGTCTATTGGGATGCCGGAGTTAGCCGCCTCTTTTAGAGCAACATTAATCCTGATTAATGTCCTTAGGAGGTTATCTTTGAAATAAGATCTTGTTTCATTTAATATTCTTTGTGAAAAATTGGTTCTTTTGTCGTATATTGTTACAACAGCCTTTATCTTAGGCGCATGTTGTATCTTAAGGGCTATCAACTCAACCATATTCATCAACTTATTTATGCCAACCAAGGAATATCTGCTGGTTTCTACCGGTATAAGAACTAGATGGGCAGCCCTCAAGGCATTGAATGTCAGGAACCCCAGGCTCGGGGGGCAGTCAACTATTATAAAATCATAAGATCTTTTCATTGAGTTAAATGCCTCATACAGCCTTGAGACAGCCCCCTCAACGTCTCTGAGCTCCTGCTCTATGGTGCTTAAGAGTATGTTAGAAGGTGCTAGGTCTAATCCGCCCGCTATATTTATTATGATGCTCTCTATATTGAGCCTTCTGTCTTGTGTTGAGGTCAGAGAATTGTATATGGATTTTTCGATTTTCATAGGATCCACGCCTAGGCCGTAGCTTGCGTGTCCCTGAGGGTCAAGATCTACAAGAAGCACGCTATGATTTAAACTAGCCAGATTGATTGCCGTGGTAGTTTTACCACAACCACCTTTTTGGTTTGCAATTGTTACTACTTTCATTTCTCGGGGCCTCCTTCCTGTTTAGCCAAATACATATCCTTAAGGTAAATAGTTGAAGAGTTTAAAAAAATTTTTTCTGCGGGATTTACTTCAAAATCAATATGGTTAATTTTTTCCGCATCTATAAAATCTTGGGCCGTCAGTCCGTCTACAATAAATTTTTGCCACCCATTTTCTATGGCGCTGATTTTTGAATAACAAATGTTATTCTCATTATCGCGCAACGCAATCCTGAATTCTTCGCCCCCGCTATTGCCCCTGGCAAGAAAACAAAGTATTTTCTCCTTTAGGCTTATTGGTTTAACAAAATCTATTCCCAACACAGCCTTTTTTGATATGTCCTCATTTGAAAGTACGGTAATATCCTTGCCCCAGGCGCTTTCATTTCCGGCATTTTCATAGAATACCACATGTTTAACAAGGTCATTATTAAGCTCTCCGTTTTTATTAAAAGGGACTATCCCGGTATATGCGCTATTGTCTATCCCGGAATTGGGCACAGGAGTTATCTTTACATTAATAGTCAAGCGGTTAAATGCCAGGAAGGCAATGGATGTGATAATTAATAAGGTTAGAAAAATAGCCAATAAAAGGCCGTTTCTATTCCTATTGTTTTTGTCTTTGGCGGCAGGTTTAGGCTGTGAGGAATACTCTTCTTTTGAAGAACCTGTTGAAAAATATGTTTTTGCCAATTCTTCCTGGAACTGATTTACTTCTACCCGTTTTAATTCATCTAAAGATTCGCTCATTATAGGACTAAATATTATATATCTAGTTATTATATTATATACTAAGTGCAGAGAAAAATGCAAATAAAAAAAACGATATGCCGCATTTGCATATCGCTTACTAAAAGGAGCCAATAAAGCGCATTGCTTAAGTTGCTCTGCGTTTCGGCAGCCCAGCTACCATACTGTTATGCTTTTTATTTGCTCTTTTGCCTCACCTTCCTTCATGGCATGCATAACAGCTTAGGCCTGAGGCTTTGCGACCTTCCGGTCAGGCATTTAGCCTGTCCCCTGATTTCTCAGGGTTTGCCTTTATCGGCCCCAATACTAGTATAGCATATTTTTTTGTAAAGTCAATATCATATAAATAACTTTTTATTTATTTACACCAGCAAATCCCGTCGAAATCGCAACGGCCGCATTTAGCTTTATCCCGTTGGGGCAGTTTTTCGAACTCCAGATCCTGAATCTTAGACCATGACTTTTTTATAGTGCATGATAAATCGGATACCATTTTGTCTGTTATCTCAATCTTTTCGTTTCTAAATGCCCCTTTTTTTAAACAGGATCTTGGAGCGTCGTCGCTGACCGGTTCGAGAAATACGAGCATTCCGTGGCTTACCCTATACTTTTTCGCGCTGTTTTTGTCCTCTTCAAAAAGCATCTTATATGCCGTAAGCTGCCTTATATAATCGTTCTTTTCATCGTCTTCAAGAATGCCGGAAAAATTTAATATATTTTTTAGATGAGTATCAGGCTTGCCTGTCTTATAATCAATAACGCGCACAAGCCCTTTGGCCTCGTTTTCAATTTCAACCTTATCGTATTTTCCTACGAAGAGCAGCCCCTCCCCCATATTTATTGAGATCCGTTTCTCAAGGTCAAGCGGTTTTATAGGATTTGCCCTTGCGATTTCAAACCACTGCCGCAAAGTCTCCAGCTTATCAAGGCATCTGTTTTCCATGGCACTGTCCACTCCCTGAAATTTTAGTTCATTCCTGAAGGCTTCTTCAAAAAAGGCAAATTCCGGAAACCGGCCGTTTTCCTTAAAGCTTAGGTAAGTTTTTTCCAGCGCCTTGTGGGCGCAATTTCCAAAAACCAAACCCTGCCGTTTCCTACCCGGCAGCTTTAGGATATCATCGTAAAAAAACTTTCTTTTACATTTCAGGTAATTGTTTAATTTGGTAGGCGTAAAGATTGTTTCTTTTACCAACCCCTTTATTGCCTCGTTTGTTTTTATGATTGTTGGATTGTCATCATATTTTTTATTCAAGGCCTCCAGCAATAATTCATCTTCTTTTTCGGCGGCTATCCTGTTTGATTTAAGGCCCGCATTGTTTAAATAGGATGTAGTTATATTATCTTCGCTTGGGCTTGAGGTAAAAATTAGATTCGCCCTTGCCCTGCTGGAAGCCACATAAAACAGCCTGGTTTCATCAAATAGCGTCAGCTGTTTTAATTTCTCTTTATTTTGCGGCCTCTCTTTGGTTTTATATACTTGGACCGGCAGCGGTAGTTTATCCCCCATGGATTTTACAGGCCAGTTTTTATCCTGTATGCAAAAAGGCATGATTACCGCAAAGAATTCCTGCCCTTTTGAACCGTGGGCCGTATATATGCGCACGCCATCCTGGGACATAGTTACCAATTCTCCCTGGATAGGGATATTGTGTTCCTTTTTTAGTTTTATCTCCTCCATGAATTCATCCAGGCCTATCCCGGGCCTGGATTGATCCGAAGACTTTATTATATTGACAAAAGAGGTTATGGCCCTCAAATCCCGCATTCTTAAGGTTTTGTTGGTATCGTAACTTTTGAGGATAAAACTGTACATCCCTGATTCGTGTATATACTGCATCAACATGGTATGGAGGGGTTTGTTCCTCGCGTCTACGAGAAGGTTTTGTATTATAGGAGATATTTTTTTAAAAGCCGACGGAGGATTTTTTAATAATGCCTCCAGCAGGCTTGGCTGTTTTTTTCTTCTGATATCTGCTATAAATGTCAGAATCTCAGAAATCGGTATTTTCAGGTAATCTGAAGACAGGACCTTGAAAAGCGCCAGATCCCCTTCATCCCCCTCCCCTCTTACGTCTATGTGCGCTAATTCCAGAACATCCAGAAGCTGCCTGACCCGTTTTTCTTGGCTGATATCCTCTTTGCCATCGGTAGAATAGGGAATGCCGGCTGCCAAAAAGGCATCTATTAATTTTAAGATATCCGCTCTTTTTCTGACCAGCACCGCGATATTATTGTACGGCGCTTTTTTCTCTTCCTTAGAAAGCTCACCGGACTTTTCAATAGATTTTTTTATTTCTTTTATTTTTTTCACAACAAACAGAAGTTCTTCCGCTTCGGTGCTGAACTCATAAAATTCAATGGATTTATTTGCGTAATCCGATTCCGGTATGAGGTTTTTCGCCTCAAACCTTTCAGGGCTAGGTATGTTTTTTATAATTCTTGAGGATAAGTCTATTATCTCTTTTGTTGAGCGATAGTTTGATTTTAAGGTTAAGGTTTTAAGATCCTTAAACCTGGCCGTCAATAATTTAAAATTTCCTACATTTGCGCCCTGGAATCTGTAAATGGACTGGTCATCATCCCCCACGCAGCATATATTAGGGGCCTTTTCATTTATTAGATTGAAGAGCAGCTCCAGCTGGGCGCCGTTCGAATCCTGGAATTCATCTACCATGATATATTTAAAGTTGTACTGGTATTTCTCCCGCAATGCCCGCTCTTTTTTTAAGACCTCTACGGCTATTAATATCATATCGTCATAATCATATCTGCCGCGGGAATCAAATATCCCCTTATGCCGTCCGGTTTTTAGTTCTTCGTACGCCTCATATACTTTGGCGAGAGCCCCAAGCCGCGGTATATGTTTGTCTTCAATGAATATATCATCCGGCTTCAGCGTTTCCAAGCATTTCTGGAATTCCCCCGGGTTGACGCCTTCATTTTTCAGTTCGCTTATCTTTTTTTCTATATCCCATCTGTAGGCATAAGGCGCGCCGAACGGCCTTATAACGTCAAGGCCTTTAAAATTGTCTAATATGTATTCTATGGCCCTGGTTTTTTCTACGTCGGTTATCTGAATCCTCTCTCCTATGTAGTTAAGCGCTTCTTCCGAATCTAATATTATATAGTTTCTGGCAAAGCTATGGTAAGTGGATACCTCAACCTTATAAGCCTGCGGGCCTATAATCCTGGCTAATCGTTCTTTCATGGCCTTTGCGGCTGAGTTTGTATAAGTCAGGATAAGTATATTTTCGGGTAATGCCTTCTTCTCCGATATTATATGCGCGGTTCTGGCGGAAAGCAGCTGCGTCTTCCCGGTGCCGGGTCCTGCCAGGACAAGAACGGGGCCTTCAGTCAAATTTACGACCTTTAGTTGTTCAGGGTTAAGATTTTTCAGATAGTTCAACGGATTTCTCCCGCTAAAAGGTACTTTTTTGGGTCTACGGCTACACCCTTATGCCTGATTTCAAAATGAAGATGCGGCTCTATCCCATTGTATCTGGCATTACCGGTTTTGCCTACAGCCCCGATAATCTGACCCTGGCGAACCTTCTGAATAGGCAATATGTAAATTTCGGATAAATGGCTGTATATTGTTACAATCCCGTTTTTATGTTTTATCTCAACATATTTGCCTAGGCCTTTTTTATGCAGGCCGGCAAATGCTATGCCGCCTTTTGCCGCCCTGACATGAACGCCGACCGGCGCAAGCATGTCGATTCCCTGATGGCTCCTGTTTCCGCTTCTTTTAGCGCCGAAGCCCCCCTCCCCCCTCCAGTCATTTCTTAGAGGAAAGCCACCAGTGTACTCTATGGGAGATAAGAAGGGAACCCTGTCGAAATAGAAGGATTCGTTCCATATAAAGCAGCCCAAGGGAATGGCACCAATAAACCCCAATACGAGCAGTATAAGTGATTTTTTTTGAGATGTCATCAGGAGGGCTTACATCTCGCTTCTATGCGTAATATTTTTATCTATAAAATCCAAGAGATCCTTCTGTTTTTGAGAGTCAATGCTGATGAATTGCACCCCCATTCCTGGATAACAGTATGATTGAAGATTTTTATCGGCGATCCAGAGTACCATCCCCTCCATTTCAATAGGGACTAATTCATTCGGGACGCTGATTTCAAGCAGCAGTTGCGTTCTTATGGGCAGTATGTTTGAGGTCAGTATAAACAGGCCCGCCCCGCTTATGTTAAGAACTTTGCCTTTATGTACCTTACCAGGTTTATTTTTAGGAGTGAAGCTGACGTCTATGTTGGTTTCCAGCCGTTTAAATCTTCTCCGTAAACGTTTTTTCTCAAGCGCTAATATTTTTTCGTCAAAATTCAGCAATGCCTGCTGCTCGTTATCATAGCAGATAAAGACCCTGTCCATCTGGACAATCTTGAATAATTCCTTTATATGCAGAGCGACATTGCAGAATTTCATCGTCCCATTATGGTTGGTAACATTTTTGTACGCAATGGCCAGTATGGATAATCCGCTGTAATCTACTAATTCGACGTTTTCAAAATTACATAAGATTTTGATTTTATTGTTTTTTAAAACCCAGCCTACGGTTTCTATAAATTCAGAAGCGTCTATATCTATGCGGCCTTCTGCATCGAGAATTGTCACATCTTTTGATTCTCTGATTTTTATCTTCATATGGTATTTATGAGATTAGTATACACTAAATTCTTAAAAAAGCAAGTTTGCTATTCTTATGAATAAAGAAAAACCCACTTATCAAGAACAATAAGTGGGTTTTGTCTTAGGGTTAAAGGTTATAACTAAATTATATTTTAGCGACCTTTACTGCCTGCTCGCCCTTAGGGCTTTGAGATACTTCGTACTGGACTTTATCGCCTTCTTTGAGAGACTTAAAACCCGCCCCTTCAATACCGGTGTGGTGCACGAATATATCTTTTCCCCCGCCGTCTGGCACGATGAAGCCGTAACCTTTTTGGTCGCTAAACCATTTTACTGTTCCTGTCGGCACTGAAAACTAACCTCCTTCCCTGAATTAGATTTGGAGTAAGTAATAAAATGCCGCATCCCGTACAGAAAATATGCTTTTTCTTGTACCGAATGCGGGATAAATTACAGTCGAATCTAATAAAAAAATCTTCCACTAACCTATTAACTCCAATTCAATATAAATACTTTATCAAGGATAGCATGCGGGGGGCATTTTGTCAAGAAAAATCAACCCAGCCCTTCCTGCTAACCCAGTTGCCTTCTTTAGGAAGGGCTGGGTCAATCCAGGCCAAAAATAGGCGTGAAAAACATGTAATATATTAAACTACCGGTAATAAGCACGATGCTGGACAGGATGCAAATCCTTTTACCCATAGCTTTTTTATTAATATCCTGTTTGGTTAGGTATATTAGACCGACAAAAAGCATGATATGCGGTGCAACTATGCACGCTAAGTAGTGCAACCAATTTTTTTTCACCCAGCCCCTCCTACTAACCCAGTTGCCTTCTATAGGAGGGGCTGGGTTCATTCGTATTTGTAGCCTGTGAGGTTTTTGCCGTCGAAGTATAAATGGAGAGCTTTAGCAAGATAACCGTAATTTACAGGCAGCTGGTTTACCCGGCCGTAGTAAACCCACTCTTCTTTTTGGGTAGCCCCCTTATCTTTGCTTTCAGCGATGTCCCGGATCAGGTCCGGCTCGCCCCAAAAAGATTTGATTTCATCTTTTGTCATACCTATCTCAATTGGGCCAAAACCAAGCGGGTGAGAGGTTGGCTTATTGGGATCCGGAGTTGTCAGTTCAGCGCAACCCATTATGCCCAGCAGAACGACAATACCTAGCGCACAAGAAAATCGCTTCGCGATAACCTTTAGGCGATTTTCAGTGGTTGGAATTTCGGTTTTTTGAAATTCCATACCATAAACCAAGTTTTTTCTCATAGGCTCCTTACCCATAGATCAAATCACACAAATACTTAAGAAACGTATTCTTATTGTCGTCTTCAATTTTCAAAAATTCTACGCCGGAGTCAAACAGCTTATCTTCAGGGGTGGTTTTTTTTGACCAGGCTACGCGCCCGGAGGCGTGAACCGCGCTTTGCGCATTAGGTAATTTTAATGTGATTTCTATATTGGAGCCCTCTTCTAATTTCTGAGGCGTAGAAATCCTCAAACCTACGGCGCTGATATCTTTTGTCGTAGCCAAATATCTTCTGTCCGAATTTGACAGCGTGTATTCAGTCTCTAGCGCGTTATTCAAACGTAAATATTTCCGTTTTTCTTCAATGGCCTTTCCCATATATTATCCCTGCGATATTTTACCCAAGTATAACACAAATAGTTCATTTCGTCAACCACAAACCCTTTTTCATGGCCCTTGCGTCTCTTTCGAGCCTCAAAAAAAGCTCGGCATGTTTAACATTAGGTGGCACTGTATAGACCTGGGCATAGCCCTCTTTTACAAGTTCCGCATTTACAAATGTGTCTCCTACATAAACGTAGGCCAGCAGCCTCCCGTATCTGTCGGACTTCCGAACATCATATTCTAACCGCACTTTTTTGCCGGTAACGAGTTTTTTATTATATTCTGATGCCTCTTTTCCGAAAAATTCAACCAACCTTTGAGGATGTTTTGTTTCAGGCGTATTAACGCCAATATACCTAAGGCGATAGCCCGTATCGATCACTATTGTATCTCCGTCAATAGCACGCGTCACAACGGCTGTTTGAGGAAGAAAAGCCCCATTTTTTATATCCGCTGGGCTTTTACGGAGTGCCCCGGCTTTTAGAGAACCAAAAATGTAGAATATAGAAGTTATAGCGATGAGCAGGTAGGTGTATTCTTTTAAGTTTTCGCGTTTCATAAAACAAGCAGCTAACAAATTCCCCCACCCTTTAAAGGATATATATGCAACTTTTCTGTTTCCCTTTAAAGCGATGGGGGATATATTTATATACTATCTATTTTGTGTCTTCAGTCACCATGGATGGTTTCAAGGCAGGCCTGTCATAAGCACCTACCGGAAACGTGACTACATCAACCGCGCCGGATACGGTACGCGCAAAAGCCTGCAAGACGCCTTTTACCAACCCTACGGTAACGCCTGCTATGACATTCGATTGCTTTGATGTATCAATGATCTGCTTTGGTATCTCTGTCCACCCAAGGCCCAAGTTTTTGCATCCCCTTGTCATTTTGGTGCTGGCCGGGTTGCTTGCTGCAAGCACAGCTGAAGAAGAGACCGTGACTATCGATACTACTAATAATAAGGCAATTAAAACTCTCTGCATATATTCACCCCCTTTTTCCTTTACTCTATGTTGTGTCAAAGTATATCATAAAATCCAGCGTTTGTCAAATTATGTATAAGGCTATTTAGTTATTACGGTTTAAGTTTTACTTTAATTACCTTGGCAGATATTTTTCCGGACCACTCTCCCGGCTTATTGGAAAAAGATCCGTTTCTTAGCATTTTCATAAATCTTTTAGGACACTGCCATAGGTGGTATCTGAAAACAACCGCTTTGTTCGATTCTATCACCGGGCCTTTCAAGAAAGCAAAATAAGTAAACCGCATCTTTTTAAAAGACCTTGTAGGCTGGAAGGGTTCCAGGGGGTATATGTCGCTGCTATATACCGGGTTGTTTAAGCTGTCGAGGAAATCTATCTTTAAGGCAGTGGACGTTATGGTCCTTTTCCCCTTGTTTTTGATCTTGCCTATCACTACTACGTACCTATGGAAAACCAGGCTGATTCTAAATGAATCTAGTTCAAGATTTTTGGCATAAGAAATCGTATCCCCTTCTTCAAGGGTCTCATAATAATTATACGCCAATCTCAATTGACGCCATTGCCAATATATGATGAAGCTCAAGAATGAAGAAATGATGACCAGAAATGCGATAAGGGCGGAAACAAGTATTACGTATATGTTTTTTTTCTTTAACATCTGTTCTTTGATTGTAAAAAGTGCTTCTCCCTGACGAGATTAAAAAAATCCAGATACTCCCTGGATCGGTAATCCGGGTATGTCCACTCAAAGGGCCGAAAGGACTTATCTTTATAATAAAGCGTGACTTCCGCGTATATACCCTTGCCGAGATAAAGGCGATGATAATATTCTTTGGTTGTCAAAAGGACCAGGGCGCTTAACGAGATGTAGCCGGGGTCTATATTAATTTTTCTTTTACCTTTTAGCGAGAACTTTTCTTCAAGCCTGTTAGTCAGAATTTTTGTTGAGCCGATATTTTCCAGGCTAACAGGTTTTTCAAAGGCCAGGAATTCCCTTTTAAGGTTTTCGCCCATTTCATCGTTATAGTACCTGGTGAAGGAAAAATCAAACAACCCGCTTTCGCAATCTACCGGGCCGAATTTTTTTATAAGGAGTTTCCTCACTTTTTCAATGAGCGAATTGTTATTGGTGATCAGTCCGACAAGGAACTTGACGGGCCTTGGAAATTTAACTTTACCCATCTTTGTTTAATTCTTTAATATATTTAAAAAGCCGCTCCTTCTCTTTTGGCTGAACCTCTTTAAATTCTATGCCTACGTTAAAATATCTTATTCCGTCATTATTCTTATCTTCAGTGTTGTCTTTGACCCAGACTACCTCTCCCCTGGCGCAAACCGGACTCGGAAATCCCGGCGTTTCGATCTCCAGGCATAACTTTAAATGAGGGCTCAATTTTTCGTTAACGGTCATGCATATGCCGCCGACACTTATATCTTTTGTCTTTATTGCCTTGACAGGATTATTGGATTCTTTGGACAGGCGATACCTGATGGGCACGTTTGTGCCTACCCTCACGTAGCGCCGTCTTTCGCTGCCATCCCAAATCTGAATCAACCTCCCGGTCGGAAACTTTATTTTGTTTTTTTGTTTTTCATCAAGATAAAGAGCCGCTAGTATGGAACATAATACGACTATTAGGATAATCTGAATATGTAGCATCAGCTGTCAACCCTTTCGACCAACAATGGATACCGGATTTTAAGGTCGTTGTTCAGCATGATCTCTACTGCGTATTCATCCGGTTTTTCGAGTTGTAAATTGTTGAACCGCGCAAC
The DNA here is from genome assembly GCA_964421145.1 of uncultured Planctomycetia bacterium. Taxonomy (GTDB): domain Bacteria; phylum Omnitrophota; class Gorgyraeia; order JABMQH01; family JABMQH01; genus CAYQVM01. The sequence continues at coordinate 23,947 of CAYQVM010000001.1, read as the reverse complement.
CACCTTGTATTTCGATTTTAGGCTGTTCAAGGAAAAGGCTGTTTCTGCGTCTTCCGCGACCACAGCGCCTTCTTTATTGGTTATTCTCGTTTTTTGTTTGAATGCGCCGAGTCCGCTGCACCAACAGTTCACAACGTAAAATGTAGGGTGCATAATCGGAAAGGCCTTAGCGCCTATTGCCTCAAACAAACCTATAAGGAGGAATTTTCCGTTGTCCTCCCGCCTCACGTCATCGCACATTACTGAGTATAACAAGGCCGGCGCTATGTGTTCCATATGGATTTGCCTTTATAGGAAGCAGGTAACAAGATTAAGCGGGCGAAGGCGCCTTTTCTGTCTTAAGGGAGGCGCTCCAGCATGATTTACCGCAATAATGCTTTCCGTTTCTGTAATACCAAATCTTCTTTTTAAGCGGCTTGTTGCATTTTGCGCAGTTGGTTGGCTTGACTTTTTTTACAGTTTCTTCCATAGTTTTCGTTTTGTATTATTGAGGCTTGCTTGATTTCAGCCATTCGCTGTAAGCATGATCAAGAAGCCTCACCCTGTCAAAGTTATCTATTTTATAAAATTTAACGCCCACCGCATATCCAAAACCCCTAGATTCCTCATATTCGTTTATCCAGACAACCTCTCCTGTAATATATATGGGTTTTTTATCACCGGGCAACAGGAATTTAAGGTCCAGGATGGTGCCGTTTTCTACTCGCCGCGGCATTAAAAAGCGCAGGCCTTCCCGACTCAGGTCTTTTATGTACGTTGAGCCGCTCATTTCTCTTTCGTTGTTAATTCGATACTCTATGCCGACATTTGAGCTAAAACGCAGGAACTTTCGTCTCTCGGTCACGCTCTCCCCGCCGTTTTTTATTTGCTTTTTTCCAAGACATATTCCGGCTCTAAAATTGGCTTATATTCTTGAGGTAGAGGAAATGGGAAGGTAACTGTTTCATATATATTCTTAGGCAGCTCTATCCAGCCGGTAAGAATATTTACAAGCCCTCTGCCTAATTTTTTGGTAGCGTCCTGGGCATAACTCGGAGTTGCCATGTTCAGAATTACCCCCATCCCTATAACCACAAGCGCTAATCTTGTAAAAGTTTTGCTCATTGCCCCACCTCCCTTGTTATTAAATCAATTTTTCTACTAAATTCTCGATTCTTGCCTGATCGTCCTCTTTCAGGTTTACAAATTCTATGCCAGTGTCAAATTTGGTTGTTCGCACACTGTTTTTAACTATTTGGCTTTTTATAACCCAAACGACATTACCTTTACATTTTATCGGAGGCAGGCCATCTTTTAAGGCTAATTCAATATCAACTTCATTAAATACGCCGAGCCCTTCTTCCAGGGAAACGCATATGCCCCCCACCCCGATATTCTCGGTGTGTGTGAGAAAATACTTGGCGGCTCCCTTAGTGCCTATTGTAATAAGGCATTTGTAGATTGCCCTGGGGAATCGCCTATTGTTTATTCCTCGCCACATACATTGCCTAGTATACAGGCAATTTTTGTTAAAAGCAAGAAAAATTTGCAATATTATGTTATATTTAGTATAATGATTTAAGGCGTATATATGTATATAGAATTTTTCAAGCTCAGGGAAAACCCCTTCAATGTAACAAGCGACCCGAATTTTTTATTCATGAGCCGGAAACACAAAGAGGCGCTTGCCTTCTTGACCTATGGTATAGAGCAGCGCAAGGGCTTCTTGGAGGTTACGGGCGAAATCGGAACAGGCAAAACCACCCTTTGCAAGGCCCTCCTTAATAAATTTGACAGAAAGGTAAAAACCGCTTTTGTTATCAACCCCGATCTTTCAGAGCTTCAATTGCTGGAGTCCATTGCCGAGGATTTCGGCATACAGCTGCCCAAGAAGGCGAAGAAGCTTACGATATTCCATCTCCTGAACAGGTTTTTAATAAATCAGCTTGCCCTGCGCAATAACGTGGTTCTTATCATTGATGAGGCGCAGAATCTGAAGTCTTCCCTGCTTGAGCAGATACGGCTTCTGTCAAACCTTGAGACAGAGAAAGAAAAACTGATACAGATAGTTTTGGTCGGCCAGCCGGAGTTAAGAGATAAGCTTAATTCGCCGGATTTGGCCCAGCTGAGGCAGCGGATTAGCATCCGCTATCATATTGCCCCCCTGGATGCCGAAGAACTCGAGGCCTATATAGAACATAGATTGAGGGTAGCCGGTTCGGACGGGAGCATAAAATTTTCAAGCGACGCCATTGACGAAATTTATAAGTTTTCCGAAGGGGTTCCGAGGCTTATTAACATGGCATGCGACAGGGCGTTGCTTTTTGGGTTTGTCCTCGAGACGCGCCATATAAACCTGGATTTGATAAAGAGGGCGGTCGAGGAAATAAAAGGACACGTTTATGAGCCCAGCCCCTCCTATGAGAGGGGTACTGGGTAAGCAGGAGGGGCTGGGTGAGTATAATAAATGAGGCGCTGAAGAAGGCGCAGGAAGCAAACAAGCAGCGGGTTAACGTGGCTGCCGATCAAGTACCCGAACCCAGCGCAGGTGCGCCGTCAAATACACAGGTTTCTTCTCTGCCCGCTGTGTCGCGTCAGGGTTTCAAGCGTCCCGCGAAGATCAGGCGGTTTTTACCCGTTTTAATGGTTGTTGTAATAATTTCAGGGACGCTGCTTTTTTTCAAAAGTTTTTTTAAAAAGGTTTCTAAAGTAGAGCCTATCAAAGAGGAAACGCGACAGGCCTCCGCGCCGGTATCACCGTCTAAAAATGCGCCGGATTTACCGACTTTGAATTTAAGCGGGATTGTTTATGATAACGAAAGGCCTTATGCTATAGTCAATAATAAAGTGCTGTCAAAAGGCGATATGATTGAGGGGGCTACGCTTATTGAGATAAATCGGGCGAGCGTGAAATTTGTTTTTAATGATAAGGAGTTTGAGCTCAGTTCTGAATAGCCAGGTCTAAAACGAACCTATAAATAAAAAACCCGCCGAGGTCCAGTTTTTCCGCTTCCTTAAAGCCTTTTTTCTTGCACAGCTCTATTGCATTGATCATCTTGCCGGTTGCCCTAAATACCAGTTGTTTATAACCTGCTTCTTTACAGAATTTGATTGCTTTGTCCAAAAGCTTGGAGCCGTAACCCTTCCGGCGTTCGTTAGGGTCCACAAAGACCCTCCTTAACAATGCGGTATCCCTTGTATCTTCTTTGATGCCGCCGGTAGCTATTATCTTATTATCGTTTTCAATTACAAAAAAAGTGTCATGCGGTCCGCCATAAGTCGCTCCGATATTTTCAAGATCGGTATCCGAGTAGGCCTTCCGGTCAAAAGGATATTCTTTTTCCAGTATTGAAAGTATCAGTTCTTTTACCTTTGCCCCGTCCGGTTCCGCGAATTTTCTGATCTGCATAGTCACCTCTTTAGGCGCATACGACAGCTATGGCCTTTTTTATAAGTTTCTCAGGTATCTCCTCTACGACCCTAATCTTGCCGATATCGGAAATCAACACAAATCTGTTTTTCCTGCCCGTAAATTTTTTGTCATGAAGGTGAGCGTCATAAATCTTTTGCGGATCTATGCCCTTTGTTTTTGTTGGCAGGCCTGTTTTTTCCAAAAGGCGATGTATTCTTTGAGATGTGTATTCTGAAAGTAACCCCCGCTGGACGGCTATAAAATTTGCGGCGGCCATACCAATACTTACCGCCTCTCCATGGGTATATCTTTTTGAGAATCCGCTAGCCGCCTCTATGGCGTGGCCTATCGTGTGGCCGTAATTTAGCGCAATTCTGATACCGAGCTTGTCATATTCGTCTTTTTCTACAAGACGGGCTTTAATGGCGCTCGTTTTCAAAATGACATATTCCATGCTGCTTTTATCCAGGCGCAGTATCCTGCTGAGGTTGCGCTCGAGGAAATTAAATAAAGAAGGGTCTTTGATTACGGCGCATTTTATGACTTCGGAAACGCCGTTTGCTATCTGCCTTTTTGGGAGCGTTGAGAGAAAGGCGGTGTCCGAGAATACGAGCCGCGGCTGGTAAAAAGCGCCTGCCAGGTTTTTGCCTACTTTTAAATCTATTGCTACCTTCCCCCCTATAGCTGAGTCCACCTGGGCCAATAAGGTCGTAGGCATCTGTATATAAGGTATTCCACGCTTATAAATAGAGGCCACAAATCCCCCCACGTCTCCTACGACTCCTCCTCCAAGGGCTATGATAAAAACCTTCTTGGACCTTGAGGACGATGAGATCTTATTTAACAGTTTAAGAGAGGTAGCGATAGATTTGCTTTTTTCGGTATCGGCGATGTCTAAAAAAATGGCTTCAATCCCGCTGTTTCTTAAAGCTAAAGCCATTTTTTTACCCCACAATTTTTTTATTGAGGGGTTTGTAATTATCATGGCGGTGCCGTCGCAGCCCGCCTTTTTCAGAAAGCGGCCAAGAGAACCCAGCATGGCGCTTCCTATGACGATATCGTAACCTCTTTTTTTAAGGCCGACATGTATCTGTTTCATCAAGAATACTTTACTTTGCCTTTTTGTCTTTTGCAGGGGCCTGCTTTTCCGCTATGGCCTGCTTGGCGGTTGCGGGCTGTGCTCCTGTTGCTTTCGTCTGCGCTCCGGCTGCTGGTGCCGCTTGGCCGGGTGCTGCTACCTGACCGGGTGCTGCCGCTTGGGTCTCAGCGGTTGCGGCGGCCTTTTCTTTCTTCACCTTGAACTTTATGGATTTAACCTTTGGAAGGTGGTAGATGGAACTTTCGTCGCCCCACTTATTTTTTTCCATAAGGTGTTTTAGCTTTTCATACCGTTTAAGAACAGACCTGTGCCTTTTACCCTTTTGGCTTCCCAATAGACTTGGATGCTGCGACATTTAATATCACCTCTTTCTTATATAAGATCCGCTATACGTTTTTTTAAGGACATTTAATGCCTGTTGGGCATCTCTTTCGGTAGCGTACTCTCCCACCAGGATTTGATATGTACCGTTTATGCCGATTATGACCACGGGGAATCCCTTGGTTTTTATCTTTATCCCCTCTTTTTGAGCCGACTCTTTGGATCTATAGGTCGCGACCTGGATAGTGTATGGTTTTGGCAGAACCTGCCGAACCGTGTTTCTGTACGATACGGTTTTTCTGCCCCTCTCAAAACCAATGGCAAACATAATAACCAGCACAATTATAAAGGCAATAAAAAACAGTATCAGTTTCTCCCGGGAAAAGGCAAATACGAATGTTTTTTCAGGGAGTGTTCCGCCCTGAAAAACATTCTTTTTTATTTCAGATTCCCTAAACTCTCCAAATAATTCCGGTTGTTTTTCCATATCTATTTAATCTTTGGTTCGACTTTCTCTTCGGTTACTTTTTGCTTTTCCGACAGTTCATTTTCAAGCCTTGATATTTTTTCTTCCAAGTCGGATCTTGAGGCTGTGAGATCTTCGTTAGCCCTCTCTAACCTTTCGATATCCTGTTTAAGGCCGGCTATCTCGGTATTCAGATTTTTTATTATAGCCTCTTTTTCATCTAGTTCTTCCTTCGGTACGCTGGCGCAGCCCAAAAATGTCATACATGCAACCGCCGCTACCAGAAAAACCACAACACCTTTTTTGTTCATATCCACCCTCCCATTTTACCCTGTTTTTTCTTAATATGTAAAATGATCCCGAGCTTCCATAGTCCTTCTACTCTGAAGCGAGGGACTTTTTAATTTTCTTTAAGGCCATCCCTATCTTTTTGATTAATTTGGAATCTCTCGTATAGCTATACGCCGTTGTGGACGAGACCCTATGCGGCGTGATAATCTTTAATTCAGCCAGTTTTAAGAGCGCTTTCTTGGCGTCCTGCCTACTCTCCCCCGTCCACGCAGCCACGCCTCTCGGCGTATCTATGCTTGTCGGGTTTTCATGAAAAAACCGGATTATTTTAAAATATATCGGAACCTTTAGGGCTTTGCTCAATTCCACTGCTATACTCCTCTTCTATAATTTGCTGTACCTCTTTTTTATACAATATCTTTATAAAGGTGGCCACTACCTTGGGGTCAAATTGAACACCGCTGTTTCTAACGATTTCCTGTTTGGCCTCCTCCACCGTTCTCGTGACCCTGTAGGCCCGGGGCGTTATCATGGCCAGAAACGCGCTTACGACAGCCATTATCCGCGCACCCAGTGGTATTTGGTTACCCTTTAATTTGTTTGGGTAGCCGCTTCCGTCGTAATTTTCATGATGGTGAAGTATTATCGGAATCACGGGTTTAAGATACTTGGTCGGCTCAAACATCTTTGCGCCTTTTGCCGGATGCTCTTTGATTAACCGGTACTCTTCCCCTGTCAGTTTTGTCGGTTTTGACATGATTTCGTCGGGGACAAACAGTTGGCCGGCATCATGAAGCAGCGCCGCAAACTGGAGGCTTCGGATCTCCGCTTCGTTTAGCCCAATCTCCCTGCCGATTTCTATGACAATCTTTACAAATGCGGTCCGCGGTATAAAAGCCGTAGGGCCTCTCGTATCCAATATTGTTGCCAGTGACTTTATGCTGTTTATAGCCAGGTTTTCCTGTTCCCTGTATAGCTGGGCGTTTTTAATAGCTATGACCGCCTGCTCGGCTATGGTCATCATTATTTCCTGGTCAAATTGAGTGAATGATTTATTGTTTACTTTATCATACATAGTGATCACACCTATTACATCCTCATCAATCAGCGGAACAGAAAGATAGTTGTGGCCCTTGAGGACCTTTTCCTGCTTTACCGCTTTGCCCGGTACGCCCCTGCCTACCTTAAGTTCTTTCGGATAAAGTTTTCTTTTTGTGCGCAGGTCTATCGTTGTAACCGGTTTTAGGACACCCCTTTCCTTATCAAGCAGTTTTACAGAGCATCTGTTGGCCTGCATGACCTGCATAGAAAGCCGCGCGATGCGGGGAAGCAATTCGTCTAAATCGAGGGTCGAGCTAATAAGCCGGTGAATCGTATGCACAGTCGAAAGGGCTATCGCCCTCGGCCTTATCGTTTCATACAATTTTGACAACTCCAGTTCTTTTTGTATATCTTTTATCAGCGTATTCATAAAGTTTATGAAGAGCTTCCGCGCCTGATCCGGGATTTCAGTATCCAGGTGGCACATCCCTATATAGCCGTAAATTTTACCTCCCTGCGCGACAGGCAGGCAAAATCCGCTCAGATTACAGGGGCAGGTAAAGATCTGCACCCTCCCGGTCTTTTTGGCCTTACGGACTACCTTCAGCAGATTTTGTGAGCACCGCCATCTTTTTTTTGTGGATTTCCTGCAGAAGGCGCATTTTGCCATTGAGGTATTTTTAAATTTAGGTGCTGTTTTTTTAATGGCTTTTATCAGCCACCATATAGGTTTTTTGAAAAAAGAACCAAGGATCTCCTCTTCTTTCCTGAGATCGTCGCTGTTAAGAAGCTTGTTAAAAAATTTATCTTCGTAGCTAGTCTCTATCGGTTTTTTCATGGGACTTATTATATAATTATTATAAACAATTTGCAATAAAAAACATTTTGTGATACTATACCGTAATACATAGTCCCTCGCTTCAGAGTAACAAGACCAGGGAAGCTCGGGATCATTTTACAGATTAGAAAAATCAGGGTAAAATGGGAGGCTAGATGAGGGAAAATCGGGTATTTGAGCGGATAGATTCGCCGATGAAGATAAGCTATGAGGTTGTTGAAAACGCGCCTGTAAAAATGGCTACAGCAAAAGATATCAGCGGCGGGGGGATTCGCCTGTCTTTGAATGAGAAGTTAAGGGAAGGGACCGCGCTTAAGTTGATAATTGAAATCCCAGGCTCCACAAACAAGACAACGGTTGTTTACGGAATAGTCGTATGGACAAGAAAGATTGAAATAATGGGCGGGGATAAAACAAGCGGTTATTATGAAACAGGAATACAGTTTACGAAGGCGGATTCCCTAACCCTGGGCCAGATATTCAAGTATTTTCAGAAAAAAACATGAGTCATAACGCCGATAAGCGTAACGATAAAGAATTGGTTGTTTTAATCGATATTTATGATATTTCCAATAAGCTTATTATAAAAAGCGGCTCTATAGTAGATTTTAAACTGGTTCACGCCCTGATAGGGCACGGCCGGAAACTTAAAAAGATTTATGTCCCCTTCGGAGAAACTTCTCTGTATAAGGATTTTAAGAATATATTCAACGAAGAAAAATACTTTACTATATTTACGCCTTATAAAACCAATGAGGAGATCGCGCATATAGCAAAAAGCGTCATGCTGACAAAAGAAATTTATGAAGAATTAAAAAATTGCGAAGAACGCCTGCCGTATACCTTCCGCCATACATTGTTAGTGACCGCGCTTATAGTAAAATTATCGCTGGATCTTAAAGACAAAGATTATGTGCCGGAAGATGCGGCCCTGGCCGGCCTGCTTCATGATTTGGGAAAAACAAGGATACCAAAACAATTGCTGGGCAAGGACACGCCTTTGACTCAAGCCGAATATAAGCTGTTAAGGACGCATTCTCTTATGAGTTATCTGCTGTTATGCTACTATCTGGGCGCAGAGCCGGCCGAAGTTTGCGATGCCGCGCGGGATCACCATGAAGTCCTGGATACCTCCGGTTATCCCAGGGGGACTGCCAAGATCGGCAAATACGGACGTTTAATAACACCCGTGGATATATTTGACGCCCTTGTATCGGAAAGGCCTTATCGCGGCTCCCCGTATACAATCCGCCAGGCGCTGAACCATCTTATTAATGAGGCGAATGCCGGAAAGATAGACAAAGAGATCGTTTATTATTTAATCAGCTATGTCAGGAAGGAACACCCCAAACCCGAGGAATTGATCCCCTACGATAAGACCGACCCTCTCTCGCGGTCAGACAGCACCTACGGCAAGATAAGCCCCGGCTCTTAAACCCTTTCGTAAGGCTCAAAGAATTTTTTATATTCATCTAGCGCATACCTGTCTGTCATACCTGCGATATAGTCGCAGATTACGCGGTATGCGTCTTCTTTTTTCAGACGGGAATGAGTCGTGGGAGGCAGCTGTTCGGGCTTATCAAGATATATCTTAAAAAGGTCGTTAATAAACCTATGGGCCTTATTTGACATCCTGACTACCCTGTAATGCTGATAAAGATTTTTTAACAGGAATTCTCTTAAGGGTTTTCGGGCCTCTTCCATCCCTTTGCTGAACGAGACAACTTTTTGCGGCAGCGCCCTGACATCCCTTACCGATTTAATCTTAAACGACTTAATGTTCTTTTCTGTTTCGATAACCAGGTCAGTTACCTGTTTATTAATCAGGGACTTCACGGTTTGATAGATGGCGATCTCCCTCCCCACCCTGGGATAGGCGCCCCTGATTTCCTGGGATGTTTTTTTCCATAAAAGGATATGAGAGAGTGCCTCTTCTTTTATCAGTCCGCTTGCGATCCCATCGTCCAGGTCATGATTATCATACGCGATTTCGTCCGCTACGTCTACGGCCTGCGCCTCCAGCGTCGGAGGGGTTTTGGCCTCAAACGGAATGTACAGCCGCGGCCTATCGAACGCCGTCGCGTGCTTGATGACCCCTTCTCTGACCTCATATGAAAGGTTGAGCCCCGGGAATTCAGGATATCTCTCCTCCAGTATGTCAACGACCCTCAGCCCCTGTGAATTGTGGTCAAAACCGCCGTGGTCCTTCATGATTTCTTTTAGGGCGTCTTCTCCGGAATGGCCGAAGGGAGTATGCCCGAGGTCATGGGCGAGCGCGATTGTTTCCGCCAAGTCTTCGTTGAGCCTTAGCGCCCTTGCTATTGTCTTTGCAATCTGGACTACTTCCAATGTATGGGTGAGCCGCGTTCTGTAATGATCCCCTTCATGGTTTACAAATACCTGTGTTTTGTATTCGAGCCGTCTAAAGGCGGTAGAATATATGATCCTGTCCTTATCCCTTTGGTATACCGAGCGGTATTCGTGTTCGGATTCCTTATATTGCCTTCCTTTTGAATCCCGGCTTTTCTGGGCGTAAGGGGCGAGTAATTTTTCTTCTTTTTCTTCTAAGTCGCGCCTAGTAACCATTTTTTATCTTAATTATCCTTCCAGAAATTATTTTGCCTTGGACATCAAGTATACCGTAAGATTTATACGGCGCAAATATTCTGTCCGTCGGGCTCCCCGGGTTAAAAAATAATATCCCGTTTCTTGTTTCACTCAATGCATTATGCGAGTGGCCGAATACAATAGCGTCCACGTTTTTGAATTCCCGCCCCACGAGCTCTATAAGCCCGGATGGCGGCCCCCATCCATGTATCAGGCCTATCGATGCTTCCTCCGCTTTGATGACATCTTTTTTCGGAAGTTTGGCCGCTATTTTGGAGTCATCCATGTTTCCGCAGACGGCGCGGACAGGCGCTATTTTTAAAAGCCTTTCTAAGACTTCGAATTCCACCAGGTCGCCTGCGTGAAGGATCATGTCCACGCCCGTAAGGCCGTCATAAACTTCTTTCGGAAGGTCTTTTTGCGTTACAGGTATATGTGTATCGGAAAGAACGGCTATCTTCATGGATATTTTAGTATCTTGAATTTATTAAAAAGAGGCATTAATAAATTCAGATCCTCCTTCCCTAATACCCACACCCTGTTTTCTTTTGCTATCAGCATCGCGTTTGCGTCAATCCCCGCGAAGGCTATAAAAACGTTTCTTTGGGGTGCGAGTTTCATAGCAGTTATTCTTTCTATGGCCCTTGACATTCCCGGTTCGTCAACCGACTGGGGGCTGAAATTGAAAACCCAGAATTTTTTCCCGCCGTATTCGGCCCTGATGGACAGGACACCGCTTTCGCACATCTGCCCCTCCGTCTTAAAATTCTCGAATTTCGGCAACTTCAGGCTTTTTTCGCCTATCTTTAAGGCCTCGTTATTAAAGGAGGCCATCAGCTCTTTTAAGCGGGTGGCGATATCTTTTTTGTTCTCCGATAAAAAGAGGGCAATCAAGTCCTCTATCTCCCTGTGGAACATATTTGCCCTGTCCTGAAAGTTACTCAGCAGCGAATATCTTTTTTTGTTGTATACATGTTTAAGCCAGAATTCGAAGACCTTGTCGTTAAAGTAGTGCATCATCCCGTTCTTGGCGATAAAATTTTCTTCTATCAGTCTTTCCATCCTTGGGCCAAGCTCATTTTTTTTGCCGCTGAATACGCCTCTAATTTGGCTTAGTCTCTTCTTCCCTTCTGATATAGCGGTCAGGATGCTTAGGTACTCATTGGCGTAGGAACCCTGCGAGAACGCCGCAATAAGATTTTGGAAGTACTGATTTATAGAACCTTTGGAATCGAAGAATAGGTTTTCAAGCGCCTGCGAGATGTGGCCGGTGGCAAGCCATTTAAACTGGAGCTGGGCGGCAAGGCTGTTTAATTCGGCCGCGATGGCGTCTAGATAATAAGGCCTGGAATCCGTGAAAGAAATCAGAAAATCCTTCAGCTCTTCCTGTACGCGTATGCCTTCAAGCCTTTTTTCAAGAAAGGCCTTTGCCACGCCGTAATCAAAATCCTTTATCTCGATAATCTCAAAGTTGCCAAATAAAAGGTCAAGCCTTTCCTTGAGTATCTTTTTTATTGTAGAAACCTGCGAGCTGGTTACCACATACATGGTGTCTTTTTGCACCATTATCCTTTTGCCGAATATCGCAAACGGATTTTTTAGATTTAGGGATGACAGGTTGTGAAACTCATCGAGTATTATTATGCAAGATTTGCCGGTTTCAAGTTTTAATACAGAGGTGAGATCGAAAAGGTTTGAGTAGGCTTCCTGCAAGTCCCCCTTATCCAGAAGGGCCAGGACCTCTTTTATGGCGGAGGCGGTTTTTGGAATCGTCCCGCCCGCCTTAAAGATAAGGAAATTCAGGTCTTCTTTTATGTATTCCTCGGAGCCCTTCAGAAAATTAAAGAGCATTGTTCCGATAAATTTTTTTGAGAAGGTTTCAAGCGGTTCGGCGATTACTTCTATGTATACAGGTATGATAGAGTCGCTGTTGAGCGTAGATAGAAAATTCTGAAGTATGCTGGTCTTGCCGCATAGTTTCTGGCCCGTAAGGGCGAGGTTCTGCCTGTAACCGGATTTTAACGACTCCACCCTTTTATTCAGGGTTTCCAGTATTTCATTTCTTCCGACAAAGATTTTTGGAGATGCCGTTGTCAGCATAATGTTATGGCAGATAATATAACGGGTTTTGGGGCCTGCCGCGTTTTCTTACCTCAAAATGCAGGTATGGTTCCTTACCCCTGCCGCTTGAACCAGCCAATGCTATAACCTGATTCTGCTGCACCAGGTCGCCGGGCCTTACCAGATTTTGCGAATTCCTTGAATAGATCGTAAAGAAGTCATCCAGATGGTCTATTATGATTATATTGCCGTGTCCTTTAAAATTCTCGTTACAAAAAGCCACCCTGCCGCTTTTTGAAGCCCGAACCTCGCTGCCGTCCCTGGCCCTGATATCAATGCCTTTATTTCTGGCGCCGCTGCTCTTCTGTCCGTAGTAAGAGATGATTTCGCCGTCCACGGGCCATATGAAATAATCTTTATCAAAAGGTTTTGTCGTGTCGGTTGTTACTTTAAGCGGCGTCCTTGCCCGGGGTATAAAAAGCCGCTGGCCGGAACTTATCTTTGAGGCGTCCGAAAGGTCATTGGCCCTTACGATATCGGATAATTCAATTCCGTATGTTTTAGCTATCCGCCAGAGCGTATCACCGCTGCTTACTTCATGGTATATCCCGCCGGCCTGCCTGGATATTTCCGCACCAGGCGGCGGTTGATACGGCACTGTGGCGCAACCCGACAACATCAGACATAAGACCATAGACCATAGACCATAGACCATAGATTTCTTTTTAAAAGCGAGCGATGGGAATCGAACCCACATATCCAGCTTGGGAAGCTGGTGTTCTACCACTGAACTACGCTCGCGTAATTTTTTTATAGTCATAAACCCTTTTTTCTATGTCAGAGGACCGTAGCCTTATTAATCTGGCCGGGCCGAAATCCTGGACACAGAAAGAGGCCATTATAGTTCCGTAGATAACGGCCCGTTTCATGGCCTTATCGCTCAACTCATGCGTTTTGCTCAGGTATCCCATGAATCCTCCGGCGAATGAATCACCGGCGCCTGTCGGATCCTTAAGGTTTTCCATCAGATAGGCGGGTGTGTTAAAAAAGCTGCCGTCATTTTTAATGAATATCGCCCCGCTGTCCCCTCTCTTGACTATAAGCCTTCTTGGCCCGAGGGAAAATATGTATTTTGAGGCCTTTAGCAGATTGCTTTCCCCTGATAGCAGCCTTGCCTCCGAATCGTTGATTAGGAATACATCCACTTTTTTAAGAAGCCTCTTTAAGGCGTTCAATTTATTGGTTATCCAAAAATTCATAGAGTCGCACGCCACCAGGCGGGGCGAATCAACGTTTTTTAATACATTCAGCTGAAGCTCAGGATCAATATTGGCGAGGAACAGATACGGTGTCTTCTTGTAGGCGTAAGGTATTTTGGGAGAGAAATCTTTAAATACGTTTAGTTTTGTATATATCGTATTCGCCTTATTCAGGTCGTATTCGTATTTCCCTTTCCATCTGAAGGTTTTGCCTTTACTGACCTCAAGGCCCTCCAGAGACACTCCCCTGGACTTTAACCTGGAAATGTATTGCTTTGGAAAATCACGGCCGATAACGGCTACAAGCTTGACATTCGTGAAAAACGACGCGCTTATAGAGAAATAAATAGCAGAACCGCCCAGCACCTCTTCCCTTTTGCCGAAAGGCGTCTCAACCGAATCAATAGCTACCGAACCCACCACTAAAAGGCTCACCCCGTTAGACCTCCAAATCTTATTTTCTTACCTACAACATAGATGTCCAATAAACCGTATATCTTTACAACTACAGAATATCTGTTAAGAGGTCTAACGGGGCTCATTTTAAGCGCTTTTCTATTATTTTTATGGAACAGTATTTGCTGCACATCGTGCAGACATCTTCCGAATCCGGTTTTGAGATTTTTCTTAATAACCTAGGCCTTTTCGGGTCCAAGGCGAGGTCGAACTGCCTGTTCCAGTCCCTTTTTTTTCTTGCGGCCGACATCTTCCGGTCCCATTCGGCCGCTTTGGGCACCCCCTTGACGATATCCGCGGCGTGTGCGGCGATTCGGGACGCTATTACACCCATTTCCACGTCTTCGACGGTAGGCAGTCGTAGATGCTCCGAAGGCGTTACATAGCATAAAAAATCGGCCCCGTAACTCGCCGCTATCGCTCCGCCGATGGCGCTGGTTATGTGGTCGTAGCCCGGCGCGACGTCGGTTACCAGCGGCCCCAAGACGTAAAACGGCGCGCCGTCGCACAGTGATTTTTCCAGTTTTACATTCATCTCAATCTGGTCAAGCGGGATGTGTCCCGGCCCTTCTATCATGACCTGTACGTTGGCCTCTCTTGATTTTTTGGCCAGCTCCCCGAGGATAATCAGCTCCTGAATCTGCGCCCTGTCTGTCCCGTCCTGAATGGCGCCCGGCCTGAGTCCGTCGCCAAGGCTTAAGGTTATGTTGTATTTTTTGGAAATTTTCAGGACCTCGCTGAAATTTTCATAATAAGGATTTTCTTCGTTGTTGGCGAGCATCCATTCGGTCAGGATAGCCCCTCCCCTTGAGACTATATTAAGCAGGCGGCCCTGATTTTTAAGCCTTTCTACCGCCTCTCTTGTGACTCCGGCGTGTATCGTGAAAAAGTCTACTCCGTCTTCCGCCTGTTCCTCCAGCACGTCAAGGAACAATTTCGGGTCTATGTCTTTTATCGCCTTGTTTCTTTGGGAGGTTTTTACCGCGGCCTCATATATAGGCACAGTGCCTACAGGTATACAGGAATTCTTAACGACCGCCTTTCTGATCTTTTTTAGGTCCCCGCCGGTTGAGAGATCCATTACCGCATCAGCCCCCGCTTTTATTGAGACCTCTAATTTTTTTAATTCCTCAGTCAGACTGGGTTTATCCAGTGAGGTTCCTATATTCGCATTTACCTTTGTGCGCAGGCCCGCCCCTATAGCGCAAGGTTTAGCGATTTTTCTTTTTGTATTATTGGGGACCACGGTTTTGCCCAGGCGGATATTTTCTTTTAAAAGATCGACATCCACGCCTTCGATTTGCGCTATGCGTTTCAATTCTGACTGGGTCATCCTAAATCCTTAAGTTTCCTGTAGGCCTTTTTTTCAAGTTCATAGGCTTTAAATCGCAGTTTTCTGAATTCATCGCTAAGCCCTTTTTTTTCCAGCTTAAAAAATTCTTCTAGCACCCTCAACGACTCTTTTGACCTTTGGATATTTGCCCAAAATACATCAAGCAGGCGCGACCTTTTTCGTTCGAAAATAAATCCGATCTTTCCCACATCTTTAGAGGCGTCCCGCGCCTCGAACAAGAGCTTTTTATGCCCGGAGAGGGTGTTATAGATACCGCTGACCCTGTTCCTTATCTTTTTAAAATCCCCGGTCAATTCCTTGTCATTTGAAAAAAACCTGACAAATTCCTCGCATACCCTCAAACCTTCCCGCAGCCTGTTGAGATTCGCGTCTATGACCCTGTATAGGAGTTTATCTTTATAGTTCATCTTATTTTCTTTAATATTCTGGTTGTTGAGTATCCTTTCAGAAATTTCACCAACTTGACCGTCCCCCCGTAGGATTCGACGGCATCCTTCCCTACAACCTTGTTTTTGTCCCAGTCCGCGCCCTTGACCAGCACGTCTGGCCTGATCTCCCTGATTACCCTAAACGGAGTACCCTCGTTAAATATGGTGACGAAATCGACGGATTCCAGGGCAGCGAGGACGGCGGCACGGTCAGCTTGTTTTGTCAGCGGCCGCCTCCGCCCCTTTAATCGGCGCACGGACGCATCGCTGTTTAAGGCCACTACCAGCAGGTCTCCCATCTGTCGCGCTTTTTTAAGGTATTCAACGTGCCCCCTGTGGAGCAGGTCAAAGCAGCCGTTTGTGAATACAATCCTTTTGTTCTGTTTTCTGAGGGTGGCCAGAATTTTTTTTAAGGCGGGCAGGGTTTTGATTTTGCTCATTTGATAAACGCTTCTTCTATCAGGCCGCATATGATATGGATTACGGTTATGTGCGCTTCCTGGATCCTGGCCGTGCTGCTGGACGGGACCACCAGCGAAAGGTCAGAAATTTTTGAAAGCTGTCCGCCGCCGCAACCTGACAACCCGACAGTTTTTAATTTCATCTTCTTTGCGGCGAGAACCGCCTCTATGACATTTTTTGAATTTCCGCTTGTAGATATCGCGAATACGAGGTCGGGCGGCCTGGCGCCCGCCTCTATCTGTTTTGAAAATGAATATTGAAATCCGTAGTCGTTTCCTATGGCTGTCAGGATAGAGGTATTGGTTGTGAGGCTGATCGCGGGCAGGGGCCTTTTTTCCCTGCGGAAGCGGCCGACCAATTCTGCAACCATGTGTTGGCTGTCGGAGGCGCTTCCCCCGTTTCCGAACACTATGATCTTCCCGCCCTTCTTTAAGGCCGATATCGCCTCTTTTGCTATTTCTTCTATGAGAGGCGCCTGCTTTACCAGGTCTTTTTTTACCTTGGCGCTTTCCGCCAGATCTTTTTTTATTATTTCAATGGTATTCATAGGGTTAACCAAAAAATATTTTTGCTATATCGTAGAGAGCCATATCGACGGTTTTAAGCTGGCCAACAACCTTGTCTATAGGGACCTTGTCGATCCTGTTGCCCTGTAGGCTTACCATATAGCCGAATTTTTTCTCAATTATTAAATTTACCGCTTCAACGCCGAACCTGGTCCCGAGGACCCTGTCGAACGCGGTCGGGCTCCCGCCCCTTTGAATATGGCCCAATACAGTGACCCTTGTCTCATATCCGGTTTTTTCTTCAATGAGGTCGGACAGGATTTGACCGATGCCACCGAGCCTTACATGCCCGAATGCGTCAAGCTTTTCTTCCTGCGTGATATTCTGGCCCTCCTTGAACTTTGCCCCTTCCGCGACAACGATGATACTAAAGGTTTTCCCCTTATCCCTCCTTTTTTTTATTATCTCGCAGACCTCATCAACATCAATAGGCACCTCCGGGATGAGTATTACGTCGGCGCCTCCGGCCATACCCGCATGAACCGCTATCCAGCCCGCGTGCCTGCCCATGACTTCGCAGACCATAATCCTGTGATGGCTCTCGGCCGTGGTATGGAGCCTGTCGATGGCCTCCATAGCTATATTGACCGCGGTGTCAAAACCAAAGGTGTAATCGGTGCACGATAAATCGTTGTCTATGGTTTTCGGGACGGCGACTATCTTCAGGCCCTCCTTGCACAGTTTGGAGGCTACGCCAAGGGTATCTTCTCCGCCGATAGCGACAATGGCATCAAAACCCAGCGTCTTGTAGTGGTATTTTACCTTTTCAACGTCATCTTTATTTTTATATGGATTGGTCCTGCTTGTCCCGAGTATGGTGCCGCCCCGCGGCAGGATGCCGGAAACGGACCTGAGGTCCAGGGGCAGGGTATCGTTTTCAATCAGGCCCTTCCAGCCGTTCTTTATGCCAACTACAGACATGTCTCTTTCGTGAGCTGTCTTTACCACCGCCCTTATAACGGAGTTTAAGCCAGGGCAATCGCCCCCGCCTGTTAATATACCTATTTTAGTCATAAATACAATCCTCCTCGTTTAATACTCTATGCCTCTAAAAGGCAGGTTTTCTTTTTCCTTATATTCTTTATATTTTGATTCTTTGGGCTCTTCCTTTTGCGCTATCTTGGCTATGTGTATTTTAACAGCGATGCTCTCCTCGATCCCGAGCATGTCCTGGACCTTCGCTTTTATCATGCTCTGAAT
>CAYQVM010000001.1:954-6097 GCA_964421145.1 uncultured Planctomycetia bacterium | reverse complement strand
TTGTGTCGGAATAAAGCACCAGCCGTGCGGTGATATCCACGCCTTTTTTTGTAGCGATGACGTTGGGTTTCAGCTCCTTTATCTCCGGCAGCTGGCGCGTCAGCCTCTTTATGAAATCCTCAATAGCGCCTAGCGATATCGTGACCTGCCCGTCGGGGTTTTCAAACGCGATGGTCCTCTCCATCCGCATCCTGCCTAAGATAATCTGCATGACCAGGAGTGTTACCATGATAAGCAGCCCGCCCGTAATGCCGATAACAAGCCGCAAGTTCGGCGTATCATACACAAAGCCCATTGTGTATGACGCGATGTCGCGCGAGATGATATTAAACGCTACAAGCAGCAGGAGCAGCCCGATTAATAGAAACAGAATTGAATACAGCATTATTGTTAAAGTCGAAATCACTCTCATATAAGCCTCCCATTTTACCCTATTTTTTCTTAATCCGTAAAATGATCCCGAGCTTCCCTAGCATTACTACTTTGAAGCGAGGGACACGCCCTTTACTTTAATGTACACGTCCGACGCGGACAATCCGGTCATCTTCTCTATCGCCTTTTTGACATTTTCCTGCACTCTTGCAGCGGTTTCCGGAATATTAACTCCGTAGTTGACTACTATCGGTACGCATAGCTCAACCTCGTTATTTTCCTTAAAGGTTATTTTGATCGGATATCGGTTGATATTGGATTTGCTTATGAGGCTGAGGGTTCTCGAGAAAAGGTCCAGGCTTATCCTGCTTACCCCATCCACCTCTTTTGCCGCCATGGAGGCGATTTCCGCGATAACATTTTTATGTATTTTTATCAAACCGTAATCTGTTCTTCTGTCTTCCTGCTGTACCATGTTTTCCCCCTTATTTTTGCTCCGGTTGAGCGAATAACCTTTCCACAAAATCAGTGGAAAATTTGCCCCTCAGGAAAGCGGGGTTGCTGAAAACCCTTTTATGGAACGGAATGGTGGTCTTTATAGGCTCTATTATAAATTCTTCCAGCGCCCTCTGCATTGTGTGTATGGCCTCGCTCCGCGTCTTGCCGTAAGCTATGAGCTTGCCTATCATTGAGTCATAATGGGGCGATATCGAATAACCCGGATAGGCATGCGTATCCAGCCTTATACCGGGCCCTCCTGGGGCTATAAAGGTTTCTATTCTGCCCGCGCTCGGCATGAAATCCTTGTCCGGGTCCTCGGCATTAATCCTGCACTCGATCGCGCTGCCGCGGAACTCTATATCGTCCTGCTTAAATGGCAGCCTCTCGCCGCCGGCAATCTTTATTTGTGTCTTTATAAGGTCTACCGATGTCACCATCTCGGTTACCGGATGCTCCACCTGCACCCTTGTGTTCATTTCCATGAAATAGAATTCGCCCTTGTCGTCTACCAGGAATTCTATTGTCCCCGCGTTTACATAATTAACCACCTTTGCCGCCTTAACCGCCATCTCGGCCATCTTCTTTCTGATTTTTGAGTCTATGGCCGGAGATGGAGATTCTTCTATGAGTTTCTGATGGCGCCTCTGAACGGTGCAATCCCTTTCTCCGAGGTGCACGATGTGGCCGTATTCATCCCCGACGATCTGGATCTCGACGTGCCTTGGATTTTCAACAAATTTTTCGATGTATATCGCGGGATTACCAAAAGAGGCCTCGGCTTCTCTCTGGGCCGTTAAAAAGGCGCTTATCAATCTTACGTCATTGTGGCAGATGCGCATTCCTTTGCCTCCGCCACCGGCAGACGCCTTTATTATAACAGGGTATTTCAGCCTTTTGGCGATCCTTAAGGCCTCTTCCTTATTGTTGACAAGGCCTGTTGAGCCCGGTATGACAGGAAGGCCGGCGCGCTTTGCGCTGTCCTTGGCAGCCATCTTATCGCCCATAAGGCTTATTGTCTCGGAAGTCGGCCCTATGAATTTTATCTGGCATGATTCGCATATCTCGGCAAAATGGGAATCCTCAGCCAGAAATCCGTATCCGGGATGGATGGCCTCGACGTCCGCTATCTCGGCCGCGCTTATGATATTTGGTATGTTCAGGTAGCTGCTGGCCGAAGAGGAACCGCCGATACAGACCGCTTCATTGGCATAACGGACGTGGAGCGAATCCTTATCCGCCTCGGAATAGACAGCGACTGTCTTGACGCCCAGCTCCCTGCAGGCTCGTATGATTCTTAGCGCTATTTCTCCCCTATTAGCAATTAGTATTTTCGAAAACATGTTTTATGTCGGTTCTATAAGGAATAATACCTGCCCGTATTCCACCGGCTGCGCGTTCTCTACCAGTTTTTCTACAATCTTACCTTTTACCTCGGACTTGACCTCGTTCATCAGCTTCATCGCCTCAATGATGCATACCACCTGCCCTACCGCAATCTCCTGGCCGACCTCCACATAAGGCGGCGATTCGGGAGAAGGCGCCTCATAAAATGTGCCTACCATAGGCGTCTTGATTTCAATATATTTCTTGGAGGGCTGCTGGGGTAATGCCTGTGCCGGCTCCGCTGCCGGCGCCTGAGCGGTATATTTAACCGGTATCGCCTCTATCTTATGCTCAAAGCCGCCCTCGGGCAGTTTTTTTAATTTTATCCTGAGGCCCTCCCGCTCGATCTCAAATTCCGTCAGATTGTTCTCATTCATCAATGTAATCAGTTCTTTTATTTCCTTGAGGTTCATGCTACCCCCTTCTTGGCTATCATCATTTCACCCTCTCCACGTACTTCCCGTTTCTAGTATCTACCTTGATTTTGTCGCCCGTCTCTATAAATAAAGGCACCTGTATCGTTATGCCGGTTTCTAGTTCCGCCGGCTTGGTCCCTGCCTTGGAGGTATCGCCTCTTACGCCGGGTTCCACAGACTTGACCTCCAACTCGACAAACAGCGGAGGACTTATATTTATTATCTTGCCGTCATAGACGGCGGCCGATATCTCCATATCGTCTTTAAGAAAATCAACAGAATGGCCGAGGGTTTTATGGTCAACCATGATCTCTTCGAAAGTCTGCTGGTCCATGAAGTGGTATGAAGAGCCGGAATGGTAAAGGTAGCCCAGTTTTTTTTCTTCCACGAAGACGTCCTCTATCTTTTCGACCTCGCGGAATGTGCGGTCCAGCACCGTATCAAGTTTCAGATTGCGCAGCCTGGTCTTGGTGAAAGAGCCGCCCTTGCCCGGCTTTACGTACTGGACGTCTTCAACTACATATAACTCGCCGTCTAACTTGATATAAAGGCCTTTGTTTATATCATTTGGGGATATCATCTGTCAATATTTCGCATCCTTTCTCTGTGACCAGCACCATATCTTCGATTCGAACGCCCCCGGTGCCTTCGAGATAGATACCAGGCTCAATGGTAAATACCATATTCGGCTTAAGTATCTGGCTGCTTTTTGAAAAAATTTTCGGTAATTCATGAACTGATAAACCCACGCCGTGCCCAAGGTTGTGTCCGAAGAATTTGCCGAAACCTTTTGAGGCGATATACCCGCGCGCCGCCCTGTCTATTTCCTTGATAGGGGCTCCGGGCCTGATTTTTTTGATGGCGCGCTCCTGGGCCTCCCTGCATGTGGTATAAATATTATGTAATAGCTTTTGTATTTTACCCAAAAAGATTACACGTGTCAAGTCGCAGTTATATTGGTTTAATTTGACCCCGAAATCAATAAACACATGCCCGTCTTTCTCTATGCGCTTATCCGTAATATAGGCATGGGGCCTTGAGGAATTTTTCCCGGAGGCGATTATTGTGTCAAAGGCGTTTCCGTCCCCGCCGTGGCTTAAGATCAGGCCTTCCAGTATCCTTGCCAGGGCCCTTTCCGTCATCCCGGGCCGTAGATGGCTCTTTAAGCTGCCTAGCGCCATTTTTGCCAAAACCACTGCCTTTTTTATTTCCGCGATCTCCGCCTCATCTTTTAATAGCCTTATCTCCTCTACGGCGCCCATCAGCGGTTCCAGATAAACTTTTTCCTTTGTGAGGACGGCCTTCAGGTTCTGCGCGCCCGAATAAGAGAGGTGGCCCGCTTCAAAACCGAGTTTTTTTACGCCCAGCTCTTTAAGGGCCCTGTTAAGCGTTTTTTTGAAGTTGTCTTCTATTGTCAGAGCGGTGAAGTCAGGGATCTCTTCGGCATCTTCCCTGTACCTGAAATCAGTGATTATGGTATTTGTATCCTTTGAGATTACCAGTGAAGAGACGTCCGCCCTGAATCCGCTCATGTAATAAACATTAACCGGATTCGTAATAAACAGGGCGTCAAGCCCTTTCTTTTTTAGAACATTTTTTAATTTAACTAATCTTTGCTGCCGCATTTTTTATCAGTCCTATTGCGGCCTGAAGGCCCAGAGTATAACTCATGGTGCCGAAACCGCAGATCTGGCCTTTTGCCACGGGCGCTATTAATGAGTTATGCCTGAACTCCTCGCGCTGGTATATATTGGAAAGATGGACTTCAACGCAAGGGACAGAAGCGGCACTTATGGCGTCCCGGATCGCGACGCTTGTATGTGTATAAGCAGCAGGATTTATGAGAATGGCGTCAAATTTGCCCTTGGATTCGCCTATAAGCTCGACTATCTCGCCTTCGTGGTTTGACTGGGCAATCTTAAGCTGCACCTTTGCCTTTTTGGCGAGCTTTTTAAGCTCCTCATTTATTTCATTTAAAGTAACCTTGCCATAAAGGTTCACCTCCCTGTCGCCCAGCAGGTTAAGGTTCGGGCCGTGAATCACAAGTATTTTTTTCACCCAGCCCCTCCTTTCTTGTTCAAATAACGTTGATTAATGTTATTAACTATGTATGGCATAAACACATAAAGTGACCCTTTATTAATTGAATGTGATTTAGGAGGGGCTGGGTTCATGGTTTCTCCGCTTCATCAATAAGCATTACCGGAATTCCGTCCTTAATCGGATATTTCAGGCCGCACTTGGGATTTGTGCATACGATTTTTTCATTTTCCAGCTTAACATCGGATTTGCATGCCGGGCATGCCAGGATATCCAGAAGTTCTTTGTCTATCATGGTAATCTACACCTCCTTTGGGCCGTTTGGTGAACTGCCCCTACAATATTTATGTAGGGGTTTGATTTATCAAACCCGTTGCCAACGGGCGCGATAAATCGCGCGCCTACAGCGAGGGTTTTATTTTGTAATGCTT
>CAYQVM010000001.1:319-944 GCA_964421145.1 uncultured Planctomycetia bacterium | reverse complement strand
CTTCCTTGGTTTTGCTACTCTGAAGCGAGGGACATCTTTATTTTGTAATGCTTGTCAGTAAGGTAAAACAGGCCTCCTATTAAACTTACGATCACGATCAGGAGGTCCCATATTATACTCAGGGCGAACGCCCCGCCTTTTGTCATCAGGGGGCCGAACAGGACCACGAACGCGCCCTCCCTTACGCCAAGCCCGTTAATGGACGGCGCCATGCTGACCGTGCTTATTATAGGCATCAGGAGGCAGACGGTTTTAAACGAAACTGTTCCTCCGAGGCCTTTTATAATAAAATATATCGACGAGAACAGGACTATCTGCAGGCCAAGTGAGATGAGCCCTGCCTCAAAGATAAAACGGGGATGTTTTTTATAATTATAGATAATTTCATAAAGCACCTTCATCTTGTCTTCCAGTTTGAACATGCGCAGGATGCTGCCTAAAAAAGGGATCTTTTTGGCGATTCTTCTGCTGAAAAGTATCGAGATAAGCGCAACAGAGGCCGCGCCCGCGAATATAAGAAACGTGTTTATGGAATTGCTGTATGATGATTTTTTGACAAAGAAGTATGAAAATAACACCATTAGGACCAGCGTAAAGGTACCAAGCATTCTGTCAAAGACCACTG
>CAYQVM010000001.1:0-309 GCA_964421145.1 uncultured Planctomycetia bacterium | reverse complement strand
TTGATTCCATTAAGCTGATTTTAAGATTCTGGGCGCCCATTATATATTTCAGCCGCAGGCTCAGCAGCAAATAGCCCAGCAGGAACAGCAAAAGGCTTATCAGGAAGGTCGATTTGTTTATCTTCTTTATTGTCTCCCCGACATCATCTATACTGTCGCGCATAAACCATATAATAAGCGCAAGGAGCCCGATGCTTATGGTTGCCCGCAGTATGTTAAATATTAACTTTTTGTTCACCCAGCCCCTCCTGCTTACCCAGTTGCCCTCCATAGGAGGGGCTGGATTCATGCTCAATTGCCTTTTCGCTT